>JBOGIW010000151.1:0-4590 GCA_050748045.1 Vicinamibacterales bacterium
CGGAGGGGCCGAGCGGGACTTGCGCAACTGCACGGGGCGGTCGTCCCACGTCCATTCCGTGGAGGCCTGCTGCGCGTCCTTGGTGATGTCCACCAGCACCGGGCCGGGCCGGCCCGACCGCGCGAGGTGAAACGCCTCGCGGAGGGCGGGCATGATCTCCTCGACGCGCGTCACGAGGTAGTTGTGCTTGGTGATCGGCAGCGTGATGCCCGTGACGTCGGTCTCCTGGAACGCGTCGTAGCCGATCAGCCGGCTCGGCACCTGGCCGGTGATGCACACGATCGGCGAAGAATCCATCTGCGCCGTCGCAATGCCGGTGACCAGGTTCGTGGCGCCGGGTCCGGAGGTGGCGATGACAACCCCCACGCCGCCGCTGGCGCGGGCGAAGCCGTCGGCCATGTGCGTGGCGCCCTGCTCGTGCCGCACGAGGACGTGCCGCACGGGATAGTCCAGCATGGCGTCGTACGCCGGCAGGATCGCGCCGCCCGGGTAGCCGAAGACGGTCTGCACGCCTTCGCGGACCAGGCATTCCCAGATGATCTGTGCGCCCGTGCGTGTCACGGCAGCCTCCGGACGCAAGCATGGCCGAGTTCGTGCAATCAGTCAAATCGATAATTATTGAAAGACCATAATCAATCGTTATTCACTCGCCATCGAGATTCGAGCGAAGGCCGATGGGGCCGGGATCTGGCGTGGTTAGTGGAATCGGTGGCGCAGCCGACGCGCCGCGCTCGACAGAAGCCGAAGTCGACGCGTCGTCCACGCGCGGCTCGCGACTGAAAGCGTTGAGGAGTCCGTGCCGCCAAGGAGGGTGTCTGCAAGTCGTCAGCGACTCAGCGCGGCGACGCGCCGTGCAACGCCACACCCGATCGCCGCTCGGCAATCATGTGATCCACCGTGCGCGCAATCGCCTGCGCGGCGTCCGCCGGCGGCAGGCCACGGGGATGGATGCCGCAGATCGCCGTCGTGCACGAATGATCGAGATCGCGCCGCCAGCGGGACACGCCCGCTGCGTCGTTCCCGTAGGTCAGATACGCCGACACGGTATTCAGGCCTGTGCCGGGCCGCTCGCCGATGACGTGGACGATCACGGCCGCCCCCACGAGCCCGCCGATCTCATAGCCCGCGCGCACGCGTCCGTTCTGAACGATCACGTCGATCGCTCCCAGGTGACGCCCGGCTTCGCCGAGCGCTCGCCGGAGCGGCGGCAGGAGCGCCCGCACCTGTTCGCTCACGGCGTCGGCGTTCAGACCGTCGGAGATCACGAACTGCACCTCAGGGCGGCGCGGCGCACGGAGACGGACGACCTGGGCGGCGTCCTCGGCGCAGAGCCGCTCCCCCGCGGGCGGGTGCGCGAGGTAGTCCTCCCGGTCGCGCGCCTCGGTGCGCACGCGGACGTGGCCCGGCGACGCGTCGCGGAGCGCGTCGTCGTCGAGCATCGCGTAAAGGGCGCGGCGTGCGTGCTCGTAAATCGCGTCCAGCCGTGAGTCGACCCCCGCCGGTGGCCCGTCGTCCGGGCCGCAGCCGTACCCGAGATCGAAGCTGCGCAGCCGCAGCTCGTGCAACGTACGCATGCCTTCCTCGACCAGCGCCGGCGCCGTACGCCGATCGCCGCCCGCCTTCGCGTACACCGCGAAGAGCATCGCCGTCGTCTCCGGCGCTCCGGCCGCCTCCTCCCGCACCCCGAGGTCGGCCAGCCGGCGCTCCATGGCCGAGGCCATCCGCCGGCCGCTTCGCCGGCGGAGGCGAGGATGCTCGCGGAAGGACGTCGTCAGGTATCCCAGCATCGGATCCGCGTTCCCCGGCACCGCCATGAGATAGGCCGGCGCGGCGCTCGTCACGATCCGCGCGGTCGCCTCGCGAAGCGCGGCCGGCGGAATGCCCATGTGGAACGTCGCGCACACGTCGAGGCCCATCGTGAGGCCGTGCAGCTTGGCCATGACGGCGTCCTCGAGGCAGGCGCGCTCGAGCTGCTCCACGGTCCTGAATACTTCCGGTCCGATGAAGCCGGCGACATCGTTCACGATCGTCCACGCGCCCGTCTGCCGCCTGATGCATCGCGCCACCCCGTACGCCCGCGCTTCGAGGGTGACCATGTCCACGCCCTCCGCCGCGCCGTTGGTCACCGCGGATCCCTGCCCTGTCTCGAAGTACAGGCCGTCGAAGCTCCGCGCGAGATCGAGCACGCCGTCGGCATCGAGCCCGACCATCCCCAGGAGGGCGCTCGACGTGCCCGCGAGGCTTTGAAAGCCGACGTCCACGGCTGCGCGCTCGCGCGCTCGATGCTGCTTGACAATGTCCGACAGCACGCAGTAGCGGGTCGGCAGCGCGAGACGCACGACGACCTCGCGGAGCGCCTCCTCGAGGCGGACGATCGTGTCGAGGTCGTCGCTGGCCGGATTGAGCCCGAGAATCACGTCGCCGCATCCGTAGGCGAGCCCCTCCAGGATCGAGAACAGGATCTCCTCGCCATCGTCGCCCGGACTGTTCGGCTGGATGCGGGACCCGAAGTGGCTCGATGAGCCGACGGCGACGCCGTCGCCGGGAAGCGGATTGAACACCGCGCGCGCCACGTGCCCGAGCTCGTCGCCGGTCATCACCTTCGCGACGGAGGCAATCGCTTCGCTCGAGAGACCGTCGCGGTACCGCGTGATCCAGGCGGAGGCGCGAGGTGCCAGCAGGATGTTGCGGAGCTCGGCGACGGTCAGCCGATCGATCTCGCGCGCCAATTCCACATCGAGGGCGCGCGCGAGCGTATCGGTCACGCCGTCCTCGATGAGCGTCGCCCCGCGGATCTCGAGCAGGGAGACGCCGGCGAGCGCCCGGCGGGCCTCGTCGCGCACGCGCGCGTCACGCGTGCCGCCGACGAGGAGGTCACCTTCCTTGAAGGCGTTGGCGAGCACCAGCGTCTGGCGTAGCGCGCGAGAATCCATGCCCTACCCGCGGCGGGATGGCAAACGTCACACCCGATTTTCGGTTCACCGCCCGGCGCCCGAGCCGGTCATCGACCTCGTGATCTCTGACCGTTTCGCGGTCGCCGGGTCGTTCCAGGCGCCCAGCGCGATGGTAACCGATTCCGGCTCGCCGGGTGCCGATCCGGGCAGTCCCGGTAACGGCGCATTGCATGCCGCTCGCCTTCCCCGTAGGATGTGGCGCGATGCCGCTGCCCGATCCGGCCCCGGTGCTGATCGTCGACGACGACGAGCTTGTCCGGAACATCCTGGAGACCCGTCTCGACCGTCTGGGCGTTCCGGTCGTCGTCGCGGCCTCCGCCGAAGATGCACTGGCGAAGCTCGAGGTCATGCGCGTGGCCGCGCTCGTGCTCGACCTGCAGATGCCCGGGCAATCCGGGATCGTGCTCGCCGAGTTCGTGCGCCTGTTCGGCGCGCACATGACCGGCGTGCCGATCCTGATCTTCACCGGCACCACGCTCACGCCCGAGCTGCTCGAGCTCGCCCGGCGGTTCAACGCCGACGTGTATCAGAAGCCGCAGGACCTCACGGCGCTCCTCCAGCGCGTGGCGGTGCTGGCCGACCCGGTGAACCAGATGATCCGGCTGGAGCGGCTCAGTTCCGGCGAGGCACGCCCATGCCTGGCGGGCGACGCTCCCGTCGATCCCAAGGAGCCCGAGAGCTGAACCAGGACATGATCGACCAGGTAGCAGACGATCGGTACCGTCTTCGAAGTGGGGCGCTCGGCTCGAACAGCGGGAGCTCAGGCAACAACACATCGCACGGCCCTCGGGTCGATCGTCCCCTTGGACAAAGTGCTCGCGACGCTGAAGAAGCACCACGGCAGCTTGAGCGAGTACCGGAAAGCCGACGTGGTGCGGGCCCTCGTGACGTTGCGGCGGGATGACGCGGTGAAGCGCATCGCCGAGGATCTCGATTCAGACAATCGGGATGTAACGGCTGCGGCCGCCGTCGCCTTGCTCCAGGTGTTCCAGCGCGACTGACGGCGACCGGAGGGTCGGTAACGAGGGCCGGCGTCACTCCCCCGTCCGATAGCTTCGAGACTCACGATCTCAGGTGAGCGACCAGCGCCCGGCTGACGTGCGCGTCCCGCTGCCACGTGACGTTCGTCGGATCGAGCGCCGCCAGGCGCTCATCGATTTCCAGACTCTCTTCGGCAAAGCGAAGCGCCTCGGACCGATTGCCCATCTGTTCATACGCGGTGGCGATTGCAGTCAGGCAGAACGAACGATCGCACTGCCACGTGGCGTTGGAGGGGTCGGCCGCGGCCAGCCGCTGCGCCACCGCGAGCGCGTCCCGATAGGCGGCCAGCGCGCCCGCCAGGTCGCCTTGCTCGCCCAGCACGCGCCCCACATTGTTCTGGCTCACGCTCAGGTCGCGCTGCCACGTGGCGTTGGAGGGGTCGGCCGCGGCCAGCCGCTGCGTGACCGCCAGCGCGTCCCGATAGGCGGCCAGCGCTCCCGCCAGGTCGCCTTGCTCACGCAGCACGCCCCCGACATTGCCCTGGCTCACGCTCAGGTCGCGCTGCCAGGTGGCGTTGGAGGGGTCGGCCGCGGCCAGCCGCTGCGCCACCGCGAGCGCGTCCCGATAGGCGGCCAGCGCGCCCGCCAGGTCGCCT
>JBOGIW010000152.1:0-17516 GCA_050748045.1 Vicinamibacterales bacterium
CTCGTACAGGCCGGAGCGATCGATCGCGACGAGCTTTCCGCGCCCTCCGCCTGAGACTCCACCGAGCCGGCGCGTCCGCGTGACCAGGGAGATGCGTGCGGCTGGATGTGCCGGCCCTCAAGCTGCAGGGCGTCGTGCTCTACGGCAGCGTGAGGTGAGGACCCAGTGTCTGCGGGATGCTGCTGCGCGCGCAGCCGCCCAGCCGCGAACGCCCGCCTTCGCGTCCGCTACTGGCGCTCCTTGCCTTGCCCGCAGGGCACGCAGCGGTGGTTGTTCGTGGATCCGAGCTTCTCGAGGAGCGCGATGGTCTCCGGGAAGGGAAGCACCCGCGCGATCGGACCGTTCGCCATGTCGGCCGTCGTCACGCCATCCTTGCTGACCGCCGTGACATCGGCCCCCCGCGAGATCAGGTAGAGGATCATCTCGTTGTCTCCCCTGAACGCCGCGTAGTGGAGAGGCGTGTAGCCTTTGTGGTCCCGCTGGTTCACGTCGAAGCCGAGCTCCTCGACCAGGTACCGGATGGCGGGCATCCAACTGCCCGGCGCGTTCACCGCGAAGTTGCCGTCGTAGCCGGCGCCCGTGGCCACCTGGAGCGCGGTGACGGCGGGCTCGCCGCCCGGTGGAATGCTCCGCGCCCGGGATTGGGCCCCGGCCGCGCCGCCCGGGCTCTGACCCTCCTCCACAGCCCCGCGACCTCCTCGAGGCCGCCCGGGAACGATGGTTGAAATGGCGGGGTCGGCGCCCCATTCCTGCAGGAGCCGCATCGCCGCCAGGTCGGTGGACTGCGCGGCGCGCCAGAACGGCGTCGCCCCGGTCTCGTCCACGTCCGACAGGTCGAAGTTGTAGCCCGTGAACCAGAGCTTTTTCCTGAGCCTCGCATTGGGGTCGGCGCCACGCTCGAGGAGCGCCTGCATCAACTCGAGGTAGGTGATCGTCTGCTGTTTCTGGCTCGTCGGCTGCGGGTAAAAGGCGTGGGGGATCCACTGGACGTTGAGCGTGGTGAAGAGCGGCGTGGCGCCGGCCGTGTTCGCGATTTTCGGATCGGCGCCGGCATCGAGCAGCAGCTTCGCGAGATCGAAATGGCCGTTGATGGTGGCGATGAGCAGTGGCGTCGTGTTATCGGCGGGACTCGCCTGGTTGACGCCGGCGCCGGCGTCGAGCAGGGCGCGCACGGCCTCGACGTGGCCCTGACGGGCGGCGAAGAGGAGCGCCGTGAGGCCGCCGTGCGTGGCGACGAGCCGGCGGTTGGCATCCTGACGGCCGGCGTTCAACGGGGCTCTCGGCGCGTTGAGGGTGGCGAGGTCCACGACCGTGGTGGCGGCCGTGAGGTCGGCGCCGCGCGCGGCGAGCACCCTGATGACGGCGTCCCTGTTCGATGCCGCCGCGAACATCAGGGCGGTCTGGCCTTTCGCCGACTCTTTCGCATTCAGGTTCGCGCCGCGCTCGAGCAGCCGCGTGACAGCGTCCACGTCGCCGGAGGCGGCCGCGAGCATCAGCGGCGTGGTGCCGTTCGTCGTCGTGGAGTTCGGGTCGGCGCCCGCCGTCACCAGCGCCTGGACGAGGGATGCGTTTCCGTTCCGGGCCGCGACGAGCAGGGGTGTGTAGCCGCCGATCTTCGTGACCGCATCGACGCGCGCGCCGGACTGCAGCAGCACCCGCGCCAGCTCGATGTCATCGCGCATCGCCGCCCAGTGCAGAGCCGTCATGCCGTCGCCGCCGGCGGCGTTGACGTCGGCGCCCGCCTTGACCAGCGAACCCACCAGCGCGCGGTCGCCGCGCATGGCCGCATCCGCAACTCGACGGTCGGACGATGCGACCGCCCCCGCCTGGGCGCAGGCGGCGAGGATGGCGACAAAGCCGAGCCGGGCGAGGGAGCTTCGACGCATGACGCTCTCAGGCGGTTCTGACGGGTTGGGCGGCCGACAGGGCGAAGACGCCCGTGCTGTCGCCGAAGCTGTCGAGGTCGTCGAGGCCGAGCGTGTGCAGCGCCGCCAGCATCACGTTCGCCATCGACGTGCCGTCTCCGGCCCTGATGTGGAGGTTGCCCCTCAACCGGCCGTTGGCATGGCCGGCGAAGAAGAGCGGGCAGCGCTTGTGGTTGTGCGAATTCGAGTCGCCCATCGGCGATCCATAGAGGACGAGCGTCTTCTCCAGCAGGTTGCTGTCGGCCTCCCGGGTGTTCCGCAGCTTCTCCAGGAAGTACGGAATCATGCTGACGTGGTAGGTGTTCATCTTCGCGTAGTCGAGCACCCGGTCCTCGCGCTCCTGGTGATGCGAGGCGACATGGAACGGTGTCTTGACGCCGCATTCGGGGAAGAGCCGGTTCGAGACGTCGCGCCCCATCTTGAACGAGAAGACGCGCGTCAGATCCGCGGCGAGCGCCAGCGCCTGCAGGTCGAACATCAGCTTGACGTGCTCCTCGAAGGAGTCGGGAACGCCGATCGGCGCCTCGGGAAGCTCGCGCGCGTCTCCGCTCGTGTTGCGGGCTTCGACCCGCTGGATCCGCCGCTCGATCTCGCGAATGTCGGTGAGGTACTCGTCGAGCCTCGTGCGATCGTCCGGACCGAGCTCGTGCTTCAACCGCGCCACGCGCTGGGTGATCCAGTCGAGGATGCTTCGCTCCGTACGGGCCCGCTCCATCCGCTCTTCCGGCGTCGCGCCCGAGCCGAACAACTGGTCGAACGCGACGCGCGGATCCCTGATCATCGGCAGCGGCTCGGTCGGCGACGACCAGCTGATCGTGTCCGTGTACACACACGCGTACCCGTATCCGCATCCGCCCGACTGGTCGACGTTCTCGATGCAGAGCTGCATCGACGGAATCGGCGTATCCTGCCCGAACCGCTGCGCGTAGAGCTGATCGAGCGAGATGCCGACCTGGATGTCGGAGCCCTCGGTCTGCTTCGGGTGCGCCTGCGTGAGGAACGTCGCGCTCGAGCGGAAGTGGTCGCCACCCACTTCGCGCGCGTCGGCGGATTCGGCGGCGCGCACGTCGGTGTTGCTCACGATGGTGAGGGAGTCGCGGAACGGCTCGAGCGGGCTCAGGCTCGTGGGCGTCAGATCGAACGCGTCTCCTTGGGCGCCGGGCGCCCACAGGTTCTTCGAGATGCCGAACGTCGTGCTCCCCGCGGCGCCGTGGACCATCTCGATCGCCACGAGGCGCGTGCGCGTCGTGGGCCCGGCCGCCGCCGCCGTCCGGGAAAACAACCGCCCGGCGGGCACCATCGCGTCGAGGAACGGCAGCGCCACGGTCACGCCGGCCCCCTTGAGAACCGTCCGGCGGGACAGATGTCGACTCCTGATGTACATACGCTGAGTCTCCTCTTATCGAAGCGGTGATGCGGTCGTCGCAGGGCGCGGGCCCTCCGCCCGGCTCATCTGGAACGCGGGGCTTCCGACGATGCCGAGCACGAACGACGAGAACCGGTTGTCCTGCTCTGCGGCGGCCCGGGTGATGGCGCGCACGGTGGGCATGTCGTACGACTCGATCCGCCGGCCGAGGCCATACGCCATCAGGCTCTTCGTGAAGGTCTGCAGGATCACCTCCGACCGGTTCAAGAGCGCCTGCCGGAGCGCCACGGGGCCGTTCATCTCCGTCCCGTCATACAGCGTGCCGGACGCGTCGACGGGCACCCCGTTGTCGCGGACGCGCCAGACACCGGTGACGTCGAAGTTCTCGAGGGCCAGACCGAGCGGGTCGATGACCCGGTGGCACGAGACGCAGGCCGGGTTCTTGCGATGTTCCTCCATGCGCTCGCGCACCGAGAGCGTCCTCGTGCCCGTGACCGGCTCGATATCTTCGAGCGCCGGCACGTTCGGCGGAGGCGGGGGCGGGGGCGAGCCGAGGAGCACTTCCAGGATCCACTTCCCGCGCTGCACCGGAGAGGTCCGATCGGGCACTGACGTCATCGTCAGCACGCTGCCGTGGCCCAGGATGCCGCGGCGGTGCTCGTCGGCAATCTCGACGCGCTTGAAGCCGCCGGCTCCCACGTTCGGGATGCCGTAGTGGCGGGCCAGGCGCTCGTTCACGAACGTGTAGTCTGCCGTGAGCAGATCGAGGACGTTGCGGTCTTCGCGCACGATGCTGTCGAAGAGGAGCTCCGTCTCCCGCCGCATGGCGGCGCCCAGCCGCTGGTCGTACTGCGGGAAGAGGAGCGCGTCCGGGTGCATCCGCTCCAGGTCCTGCAGCCGCAGCCACTGCGAGGCGAATCGCGTGGCGAGCGCCTCGGCGCGAGGGTCGGCGAGCATGCGCCGGATCTGCTGCTGGAGCACGGCCGGGTCGCTCAGCCGCCGGCGCGAGGCCAGCTCGATGAGCTCGCGGTCGGGGCCGACGGCCCAGAGGAAATACGCCAGCCGTGACGCGAGATCGATGTCGGCGATCCGATAGTTCTGTCCGGCCCGTACGGCCGCGGGCTGGCCCTCGAGCCGAAACACGAAGTCCGGGCTGGCCAGGACCGCTTCGACGACCATCCTGACGCCGGATTCGAAGTCGTGACCCGTGCGCCCCGCCTGGTAGAACCGCATCAACTCCTTCACGTCCTCGGCAGTCGCGGGCCGGCGATACGCCTCGGAGGCGAGCGTCGTCGCGATTGCCCTGGCACACGGCGTTTCCTCCTGCGGCGATGCGGGCCGGCACGTCAGGATCTTCCGGCGGCTCGGGGTGGCGGAGATCCCGGTCACCGCGTGCGGGCCGACGATGCCCAGGTCGCGCAGGTGCGGAAGGACGGTGATGCCGTACGCATCGCCGATCTGCGCGTCGGCGAGCGTGTGATCGATCGGGGCCATGAGGTCGTCGACCGGCCCATCCACGCGGCTGATGAACGCGGCCGAGACGTGCTGCGGACCGGCCTTGATCGCGATCGCCGCTGTCTCGATCGTCAGGCCGGCCTTGTCGACTTCGGACATCCGGGGATCGACGTCGAGGCGCGCCACCTCGTCGCCGCCGACCGACACGACGATCTGCTCGCCGAGCGCCGTCGAGCCGAAGACGACGCCACCGAGCGTCGCGTGCAGCATCAGCTTGAACCGGTACTCGCCGTCGGCCGGAAAGTTGTGCACGACGGCAATCCCCCCGCGCGTGCCGAGAGGCGTGCCGACGACGTGGACCATCTGCGAGGCCGTTCGCGGAACCTTGTAGGTCGCTTCACGCGGTCCGGCGTGCCGATCGCCCATCGCCACGAGGCTGATGCGGTGCGCCGCGCGCAGGTAGCCTTCCAGAAGCGTCGGCGAAAACACCTGCATGTCGGCGATATTGTCGAAGCTGTGGCTCACTGTGTCGGGCGGCAGGAACGCCTCCACGTCAACCTCGATATCGAGCAGCTCGCGGATCGACCGCGCGTACTCGGCGCGATTCAGCCGCTGGAAGGGCCGCCGCCCGGGATTGGGCTGGAGGGCGGCCGCCTGATCAATCCGCGTTTCCAGCGACTGTGCCAGCGACGCAAGGGTGCCGGCGTCGGGCCGCTTGACGCCGGCCGGCGGCATCATCCCGGCCCGCAGCTTGAGGATGATCTTCTCGGAGGTCTCCGCTGCCTCGGCCGCGTGGGTGGCATCGAAGGCTGCCAGCGTCAGGCCGCCGATCTTCGCCTTGTCGTTATGGCAGACGACACAGTACTGCTTGATGACCGAGTTCTGCGCCTCGACGGATGATGCGGCCACCTCGTGAGACGGAGCCAAGGCCGGCTGCACCGTTCCCGGCCGACGGCTCGTGTCCGCGCCCGAGCCCGCGGCGACACTGACCGCGAGAGCGACGCTACCGAGAATGATCTGCGCGGCGTTCCTCATCCAGGTGTCCGTCAACCGGAGGTCATTGGGTCAGAACCGATAGGCAAGGCCGAGTCGCAGGAGCCGGGGACGCATGATGGCCGTCGGGGAGAGGAACTGCGACTGGTTGATGAGCGCGCCCGTCGGCACGCCGCCTTCCCTGAGGTTGATGCGTCCGGTCAGCGTGCGGACGGCGAACGCCGTGTTCGCGTTGAACAGGTTGAAGCCGTCGAGCATCGCCTCGAGCTGCCGGCCGCCCAGCCTGAACACCTTCGAGAGGCGTGCGTCGACCGACGTAATCGGATCGAGGCGGGCGGCGCCCGGCGCCTCCACGTTCACCGTGACGTTGCCTTGCGTCAACCCATACGTCGCGGTCCGCGCGACCGGAAGCCCCGACTGGATCCGGAAGTTGGCGCCGACATGGACTTCGCGCGGGAGCGTGTAGCTGCCCGAGACCTTGAACGTGTGCGGCCGGTCGAAGTTCGTCGATCCCCGGCTGTTGATCAGCGCGTTCGGGTTGCTGACGCTGGTCGCATTCACGATCGTCCGCGCGAAGGTGTACCCCGTCAGGAACTGCCAGCCGTTGCTGTAGCGCTTGGTCGCCGCGACCTCGATGCCGCGATAGTGCTGGTTCAGCCCGTCGGTGTTCGTCGTGAAGAACCCGTCCTGTCCGCGCGTCGCCGGATCCTGATCAAACACCTGGATCACGCCATCGTCGGAGGTTCCCGCACGTCCGTCACGACCGAGGTCGACGCGTGAGACGGTGCGGTAGGCCGACACCGGGACGCCGACGTTCGCTTCGCCAAACAGGTTCCGCTCCTGCCGATACGTGCCGACGACGCTCAGCTTGAGGTCGGGCAGAACCTCCCGATCGATCCCGATCATCAGCTCGTCGGTCGTCGGGCGCGCGAGGTCGGGATCGAGGTTCGTGAGCGACGCCCCGGAGCGCGAGAGAAGCGCTCCGACCTCATTGGGGGTGAACTGGAGATCCCCGTTCAGGTCGGTCCACGTATGCGTCGCGCTCGTCTGGAAGTTCCTGTTGACGGTATTGGGCGTGTTCGTGGAGATCTGATAGAGGTACCGCCCCACCGCGCCCTTGATCGCCGTCTTCCCGTCGCCCGTCAGGTTGTAGACGAAGCTGCCGCGCGGCGCCACGTCGTTCCAGCGCACGACGTTCCGAATCTCCGGGAAGGTTCGCTCCACATCCGGGAAAAACCGGCTCGGCGGGCTGTTCTGCTCCGGCAGGTACGCCTCCAATAGCTCCCAGCGGAAGCCGCCGGTGACCGTCAGGCGTCCGATCGTGTAGCTGTCCTGCGCGTACACCGCCAGCACGTTCACCGTCTGGCCGGAGGTGAGCGGCGTGTTCAGGAGCGTCACGGTCGAGGGGGTGGGCGTCGGCTGGCTCCGGAACGTCAGTTGCACGTCACCAGGGGTCGTCACGTTCGTCGTTGCCGGACCGTGCTGGTTGTCCACGCCGATCCGGAACTCGTGGCGGCCACCGAGCGCGCGATCGAGGAAGTACTGGAACGCCACGCTCGACTGGAACCGTTTGCGGTTCACGACGGTCTCCGTGGCGGCGTTGCGCAGCCGCACGTTGGTCGAGAGATCGAGGAGCGACGGCGTGTCGTTCTTCTGGAAGAGCGGGAAGACGAGCTCCTGGGCGCTGAAGCGCGCCTCCATGAACGCGGTGTTGCTGAACACCGAGTTCCAGATCGCCTGGTGCAGTTGGAAGCGGTTGTCCTCGTAGGTCGTCGATTCCGGGACGCGCAGCGCGCTCGAGTCGAAGTTCGGGCGGGTGAAATACTGCAGCGCGGAGAAGCCCGTCAGGCGGTTGTTCCCGTTGGCCTGGTAGTTCACGCTGCCCTGCACCGTCCTGGCGATCGTCTCGTCGAGCTCGGGAAAGCCGATCACGCCGATCTTGGCGCGCCAGTCGCGGACCGCGGCGAAGAACCGGAGCTTCCGGCTCTTCGGGATCGGTCCGCCGAGCTGCGCGTTGAAGTCCGAGATGAGGTCCACCTCGCCTGAATCGGGCCTCAGGCCGAACTGCGAGAGGCCCTCGTCGACGTTCGAGGACTGCACGTTGCGGCCCTGCCAGAAGTACGACGCTTTGCCGCTGTACCGGTCGCCGCCGGACCGGGTGACCATGTTGAGCAGCACGCCCGGCGTCGACACGGACAGGTCGTGCGCCCCGGTCGAGACCTGGATTTCCTCGAAGGCGTCGTAGTCGAAGTAGAAGGACGTATTCCCGATCGCGGTGGGCGATCCCACGCTGATGCCGTTGACGAAGTAGGCGTTCTGCTGCGGGGACGTGCCGCGCGCGCTGAACGTCGCCTGGGAGCCCCCGGAGGAGCCGCCGACGTCGGGCCGGCTCGTGGTGAGGCCCGGCATCTTCGCCTCCATGAGGGACCAGATGTCGCGGCCGCCCGGTGTGCCCTGCAGAATCTGCTGCGTCATGGTAACGTTGACGTTCGCGCTGGTGACGTCGACGACGGGCGACTCGCCGGTGACGATCAGCGATTCCGAGAGCGCGCCCAGCCTGAGGACCAGATCCAGGGGCGTCGTCTGGCCGACGCTCACGATGATGCCCGGCCGGACCAGCGTCTGGAATCCCGCGAGCTCCACCGTGACGGAGTAGACGCCCGGCGCAAGGGAGGGGAACCGGTACGCGCCGCTGCTGTCGGTCGTGCCCGTCATCGCGGTGACCAGGACCGGGCCGGTGAGACTGACGGTGGCGCCCGGCACGACGGCACCCTGGTCGTCGGCGACCTTGACGAGGATGCTTCCTGTCTGCACCTGTGCGAGCGCAGGGGTCCAGCCGAGAAGCAACGCGACGACCACTGCGATCCGCGACATCGAACTCTGGGCCATTCTGAGGTCCTCTCGAATCGTCGTGCCCTGTGGCGAAGACACGACCAACGCCACGCCCTGCTGACAGACGGAGCGCGAAACGAAACCGATCGTAGGCTCGCCCCCTGTAAACGATGTACCAAGATGTCACCTGTGTCTCACTTTCGCCATGTGCCGGTGCAATTTCATGTATCCTGTCGCGCGCTTGAGGCAGGTGTGACATGAGTGCGCGCCCACGGCAGTTTCCGCACCGTGTGCTGCTGACGAGCGCCATCCTCGCGCTGGTGACCGCGGCGACGCTGGTGGCGTACCTCGAGCAGCGCGCCCACCGGCTCCAGCAGCAGCAGAACCACGTCATCATTCAGCAGATGTGCGAGCGGACGGCGACCGTCGTGGCGGGCCGGATCCGCCACCTGCTCGACCAGGCCTTTTTCGAGACCCTCGAGGGCATCGGCCACCCCGAGGTGATGCGGTACGACCTGCCGCGGGTGGCCTCGTATTTCGCGAACGGACTGCAGCGCCATCCGTACGTGGACCGGTTCTTCATCTGGTCGGTCGATCGCTCGCCGCTCGCCACCGATCAGGTCGTGTTCTACTCGCCGGTCAACGGGGCGAATGCCGTGCTCGGGCCGATCCGCGCACCCGACGGCCGCGAGCTGGGGTCACTCGTGTCGGAGCCGGAGTTGGGGCGGGAGATCCTGCGGCTCGCCAGGTCCCAATCGGAGCGCAAGGCGTTCCTCGTCGTCGAGCGTACGGTCGGCCGGACGCCGTATCAGCTCATCATCCATCCGCTCTGGAGCGACGATCGGCGCCACGAGTTCTCCGCCATCATCGGCTACACCGTCGATCTTCAGAAGATTGGCCGCGACGTCTTCCAGAGGCTCCTGGCCGAGGACCTCAAAGCGTTTCTGAATCCTGATTCACGCTCGCCCCGCCTCGCGGCGACGCTCCTCGACGATGCCGGCCGGGTGGTGTATGGCGAGCCGGTGATGCCCGGTCTGCCCGCCGCGCACGCGCCGGTCAACATGTTGTTCTTCCCGCACGAGCCGCTGAACCAGTGGCTGGCTGGCCAGCCGCCCGTGCGCAAGTGGCAGGTCGTCGTCAGCGCCGCCGGATCGCTCGGCGACCAGCGTGTGTCGGGAACCTGGGTGGTCGCCGCGGTGGTGCTGCTGATCGTCATCGCCGTCGTGTGCGCGGTGGCCGTGGAACGCCAGGCGCGGAAGCTGTCCCGGATGCAGGCCGACTTCGTGGCCAATGCCTCCCACCAGTTGAAAACGCCCCTGTCGCTCCTGTCCACGGCCATCGAGACCCTCTGCCTGGACCGCGTGCCATCCGAGCGCATGAAGGAGTACCTCAAGATTCTCCTGGCGCAGACGCGGCGGATGACCAGCCTCGTCGAGCGCATCCTCCATTTCTCGCGTCTCGATGCCGGGCCCGACATCTACCGGATGGAACCGGTCGATCTCGTGCCGCTCGTCGAGAGCGTGATCACCCGGTTCACGATCGACGGTCACCAGGGGCCGGTGCCGATCACGTTCGAGCGCGGCACGGATCGGGTGATGGCCCGCGCCGATGCGAGCGCGATCGAGCAGATGGTCGTGAACCTGCTGGAGAACGCCATTAAGTACGGGGACGAGCGCAACCGCGTCTCGGTGCGCGTCGCCCAGTCGAACGGGCATGCGGCCATTTCCGTGCGCGATCGAGGCTTCGGGATCCACGCCAGCGACGTCGCCCACATCTTCGACAAGTTCTACCGCGGTCGCACCGGCGGCGACGGCCGCCCGGGCTTCGGCCTCGGGCTTGCGCTCGTCGACGCCATTGCGCGCGCCCACGGCGGGCGCGCCCTGGTCGAAACCCGCTACAGGCAGGGGAGCGAGTTCACCGTCATGATTCCCGCCATGGCAAAGGATGACCCGGATGGCGTATCGGATTCTCGTGATTGAAGACGAGCCGGAAATGCAGGTGATGCTGCGCGACAATCTGCGGTACGAAGGCTACGACGTGCTGTCGGCCGAAACCGGGGAGCTCGGGCTCGAGATGGGGCTGACCAACCGGCCGGATCTGGTGCTGCTCGACGTCGTCCTGCCCCGCATGAGCGGCTACTCCGTCTGCCAGCGTCTGCGGAGTGGAGGGTTCGGTTCGCCGATCATCATGATCACCGCCCGCAACAGCGAGATCGACCGGGTGACGGGCCTCGACCTCGGGGCCGACGACTACATCGGCAAGCCCTTCAGCGTGTCGGAGCTGATGGCCCGCGTGCGGGCCCAACTGCGGCGCCTGGAACGCGTGGAGTCGGAGCCCGCCCGGTTCACCTTCGGGCGCATCGTCGTGGACCCGGAGGGACGGCAGGTCTTCCGCGACGGAGTGCCGATCGAGCTGTCGTCCCACGAGTTCGGCCTGCTGCTGTATCTCATCCGCCATGAGGGGGAGGCCATCTCCCGCGACCAGCTCCTGAAGGATGTCTGGGGGTACCCGGAGCTGCCGCTCACCCGGACGATCGACAATTTCGTCGCGCGCCTGCGCGGCAAGGTCGAAGAAAAACCCCACCAGCCGCGGCACATCATGACCGTCCACGGGGTCGGGTACCGCTTCGTCCGATAGACACCGCTTACATGTTTTTACACGGGTTACAACCAGGTGTCAGATAATCGGCGCCCCCGGAGGACTTAAGTACTGGTCTGGCCCTGTGGCGACACATCAGGCTTGACCCCTGGACATGACGGAGGATCCGCATGGCGAAGCCTTTTCACGTACTTGCCGCCCTCGTGGCGCTCCTGTGCGCCGGCGGATCTCCGGCGCTGGCCCAGGTCCAGACCGGGAGCATCCTGGTCAGGTCCGTCGACGAGCAGGGCGCGGTCCTGCCCGGCGTGCGCGTGACGATCAGCAGCCCGGCGATTGTTGCCGGCCAGATGTTCGGCGTGACCGATGGCGCCGGCGTCTATCGGTTTCCGTCGCTCTCCCCGGGCGTCTACTCCGTGAAGGTCGAGCTGCCCGGCTTCCAGACGGTCATCCGCGAGAACGTCGTCGCGAGCCTGGGGCAGACGACGACGGTCGATCTGATGATGAGGGTCGCAACCCTCGAGGAGACTGTCACCGTCAGCGGCGAGTCGCCGGTTGTGGACACGACGTCGGCCGGCGTGAACTACAACATGACGCAGCAGATCCTCCAGGGCACGCCGGGCGGCCGCGACATCTGGTCCCTGCTGGAATACAAGGTGCCGGGGCTGGTCATGAGCCGGCCGGATGTCGGTGGCGCCGAGGGGGGCAGCAGGGAAGCTACAGCGCACGCGGCACGCAGCACGGCCAGAACGTGCACTTCCTCAACGGCGTCAACATCACGTCGCCATCCGCGATCGGCGGAACCAACCTGTACTACGACTACGACTCGCTCGAGGAAGTCCAGGTGTCCACTGGGGCGACCGACCTGTCGGTGCCGTCGGCCGGAGTGTTCCTGAACATGGTGAACAAGACCGGCAGCGATCAGTACAGGGGCCGGGCCTTCGTGTCGTGGCAGGGGGAGCAGGTGCAGGGCTCGAACGTGGACGACGGTCTGCAGCAGTTCGGGCTGCGTCCGGACGCGGGCGCGGTGGAGGCGCTCACCGACGTCAACCTGCAGATCGGCGGGCCGGTCGTCAGGAACCGGGTGCGGTTCTTCGGGTCGTACCGGGACTGGCAGGTCGAGCGGAACATCCCGGGCTTTCCGGTGCCCGAGTCGGTCACGTACCGGACGGCGCACGCCAATGGAAGCTGGCAGATCAACGACAGCAACCGGGTCGTTGGGTACCTGACGCGGCAGACGGCGGCGAAGCCCCAGCGGGATGCGAGCGCGTTGAGAACGCCGGATTCGACCTCGAATCAGAACGACGTGTTCTGGCTGCGGCAAGCGTGGTGGAACTCCGTGCTGAGCGACCGCGCGTTCTTCGACGTGCGGTTCAGCCAGAACGATCTGCTGTTCCGCCTGTTCCAGAAGGGCGTGGACCAGACGCTCCTCGACCTCTCGACGAACCTGAGGTCGCGCTCCACGGCGAGCCAGTCGTTGTTCCCGCGCTATCGATACCAGACGAACGCCGTGTTCCAGTACTTCGTGGATCAGGCGCTCGGCGGCCGGCACGAGCTGCGGGCCGGCATCGATCACTCCCAATCTCCCGCCGAGGCCATCGAGACGCGGATCGACGATCTGGATCTGGCCTACCGGAGCCTGCCGGCGCCGACGGCCTCGACGGTGACGCTCTACAACACGCCGCTCCACTCGAGGCAGGCACTCGATATCACCGCGCTCTTCGTGCAGGATGCGTACACGGTCAAGCGGCTGACGCTGACCGGTGGACTTCGCTGGGAACGCGTCGAGGGCTACCTGCCGGAGCAGTCGAGCCCGCCGAGCCGCTGGTTTCCGACTGCGCCCCGGTCGTTCGACGCGATCCGGAACGTGCTGCACTGGAAAGGCATCGCTCCCCGCGTCAGCGCGGTCTATGACTTGTTCGGCGACGGGAAGACGGCGCTGAAGGTGGCCGGGGGCCGCTATCTCTACACGGTCGCCACCGGCGAGCCGACCAACGTGAGCCCGAACTTCCGGTTCAGCGAGACGTACGCCTGGAACGATCTGAACGGCGACCTCAAGTTCCAGGAGGGCGAGCGCGGCGCGTTCCTCTCGCGATCCGGGACGACGATCACGTCGTACGCCCCGGGGCTGGAGCGGCCGTACACCGACGAGGTGTCCGGCGGCGTCGATCACGAGCTTTTCCCGACCGTGAAGGTGTCGGCGGTCTTCACGTATCGCCGCGAGCGCAATCTGTACGGGTCGACGGACGTGGGCGTGCCGCTCAGCGCGTATACGCTCGTGCCGATGCCGGACCTCGGGCCCGACGGTCTGGCGGGGACGCCCGACGACGCGATCATCCAGGTGTGGAACCAGAGCCTCGCCACGCTCGGACAGAACCGCTTCGTCATCGGCAACAGCAGCGATCTCGACCAGACGTACCGCGGCCTCGAAACCAGCGTGTCGAAGCGCTTCAGCAGCAACTGGCAGATGGTCGCCGGCTACACCCTGTCGAAGGGGATCGTGAACGCGACGAACGTGACGACGCCCAACCATCTGATCAACAGCCGGGGACCCGGCGCGTTCGACCGGACCCACATCTTCAAGCTGTCGGGGAGCTACGAGCTGCCGTACGAGATTTCCGTCAGCGGGAACTTCCGCAGCCAGAGCGGTCTCGCTGTTGCGCGCACGGCGACGCTGCGGCTCAACCAGGGGAACGTGGCCATCAACATGGAGCCTGCCGAGAACACCCGGCTCGATCCGCTCACGACGATCGACGCCCGCGTGTCGAAATCCTTCAGGATGCGGGGGTCGCACGGCATCGATCTGCTGCTCGACGCCTACAACCTGACCAATGCGAACACGGCATGGGGCGTGCGCTCGCTGACGGGCCGCCTGAACGTGCGGGAGGGCGGCTCGCCGACGGGGGCGCTCTTCAACCAGCCGCAGTTCCTCTCGCCGACGTCGATTCTGGCGCCGCGCATCTTCAAGCTGAGCGTGGCCTACCGCTTCTAGCCCCGGAGGCAACGGAGGGGACGGAGGGAACGGACGGAACAGGAGGAACGGAGACAGGAGGATCCAAAGTCGTCTCCGTTTCTCGGCGCCTCCGTGTGAATACCGTTCTCTCCGTCCCCTCCGTTCCCGATTCGCTCTTCGTCTGCCGTGCGCGGCCGGCGCGCGTCATCCCGGCGGTGTACGCGTTGCCTTGAAGACAATACTTTTACAACAGTGACAATGGAATTTAGTAGGCTGCCGGCCTTCCACATTGAGCGCCCACGTCCGGTTTGTCGGGCCACGTCACTCGCTCAGGAGGCTTTGACATGACACGCAGCCTCACGTTGATGATGGCGGCGGTGGCGCTGATTGTCGCTGCATCACGGCCCGCTCAGGCGCAGGTGGATGCGGGAAGCATTCTCGTGAGGGCGATCGACGAGCAGGGGTCGGTCGTCCCGGGCGTGACCGTGACGATCAAGAGCCCCGTGATCGTCGCGGGACAGGTCGTCGCCGTCACCGACTCGCGCGGCACGTACCGCTTCACGCCGCTCTCGCCGGGCGTCTACTCCGTGACGTTCGAGCTGCCGGGATTCCAGACGGTGATCCGGGAGAACACGACCGTGAACGTCGGCCAGACGACGCCGGTCGAGCTCGTCATGCGAGTGGCGACCCTTCAGGAGACGGTGACCGTCACCGGCGAGTCGGCCGTCGTCGATACCTCCAGCGCCAACGTCGCCACCACGCTCAGCGAGGACGTGATGCAGCGCACGCCCGGCGGGCGTGACATCTGGTCGCTCGTCGAGTCCAAGGTGCCGGGCCTCGTGACGAGCCGTCCGGATGTCGGCGGCGCGGCCGCCGGGCTGCAGGCGAGCGCGTCGGCGCGCGGCACGCCGAGCAGCGAGAATTCGCACTTCGTCAACGGCCTCAACGTCGGCTCACCGACCTCGGGCGGCGCGTCGCCGTTCTACTACGACTTCGAGGCGCTCCAGGAGGTGCAGATCTCCGTCGGATCCCACGACCTGTCGGTCCGATCGTCGGGCGTGGTCCTGAACATGGTGACCAAGTCCGGGACCGATCAGTACCGGGGGCGGGCGTCGCTCAACTGGCAAGGCGACGCGAGCCAGACGACCAACGTGACGGACGAGCTCGCGAACTTCGGCTTCCGCGAGGACGCCGGCGCGACCGAGATGCTGCTCGATGGCAACGTGCAGCTTGGCGGGCCGATCATCCGGAACAAGCTGCGGTTCTTTGCCTCGCTGCGCGACTGGAGGGCGAACGTCAACGTCCCCGGGTTCCCGGAGATCGAGAAGACCAGCATCAGGACCGCCGATGGCAGTGTGGGATGGCAGGTCACCCCGAAGAATACTTTCACGGGGTACGTGAACCAGCAGTGGTACGCGAAGCCCAATCGCGGCGCGAGCCCGCTCGAGACCCCGGACACGACCGCCGATGAAACCTTCTACCTCGGGTTGTATCAGGCCGTCTGGAACTCGGTCTTCACCAACCGGGCGTTCATGGACCTCCGGGGGAGCTTCAACGACATGAACTCCTACTTCGCGCAGAAGGGCACCGAGCAGAGCCTGCTCGACGCGTCGACCGGCATGAGAACGCGCGCCAGGGCCGTCGATCAGACGACGATCATGCCGAAGCTGCACGTCAACGCGAACCTTCACTACTACCTCGACGAGGCGCTCGGCGGCCGCCACGAGCTCCGCATGGGTGTCGATTACGAGCGCAGCGGACCCGTGCAACGGAACCAGGTGCGGATCGACGACCTGGACCTCACGTACCGGAGCCAGCCGGTGCCGACGGCGTCCACGGTCAGGCTGTGGAACTCACCGGTGAACTCGCGGCAGCGGGTGGACGTGACGGCGTTCTACCTGCAGGACCGGTACTCGGTCGGCGATCTCACGCTGGTCGGCGGGGCCCGCTTCGAGCGCGCCGAAGGATTCCTGCCTCGCCAGGAGAGCCCGCCGAGCCGGTGGTTTCCGAACGCGCAGCGGAGCTTCGAGGAGGTGCGGAACATCCCGCTCTGGTGGGGCGTGGCGCCCCGCGTGAGCGCGATCTATGCGTTCAGCGACCGGACCGCCCTCAAGGCGTCCGCGGGACGCTATCTCTACTCGCTCTACACCGGCAGCTCCAACAGCGTGAACCGGAACTTCCAGGCCAGCGAGTCGTATGCGTGGAACGACCTCAACGGCGACCTGATTTTCCAGCCGGGCGAGCTCGGTGCCCTGCTGTCGCGCAGCGGCGGCTCCTTCACCGACATGGATCCCGATCTCAGGCAGCCGCACACCGACGAGCTGAGCGCCGGCGTCGATCACGAGCTCATCCCGGGGCTCAGGCTGAGCGCCAACTTCACGTACCGCCAGGAGCGCGACTTGTACGCCGAGCAGGACGTGGGCGTCCCCGCCAGCGCCTACAGGCTCGTGAGCCTCGCCGACCTCGGTCGCGACGGGCGGCCGGGAACCGGCGACGAGGGCACGATCGGCCTCTGGGATCAGAATCCGGCGACGCTCGGCCAGAGCGCGTTCGTCATCGCCAACAGCGAGGCGCTCAACCGGAACTACCGGGGACTCGAGATCACGGCGACCAAGCGCTTCAGCGATCGCTGGCAGATGGTCGGCGGCTACACGCTTTCTCGTGCCGTCGCGAACGCCCTCGCCGTGACGAGCCCGAACTCCCTCGTCAACAGCCGCGGCGTGACCGACTTCGATCGCCCGCACATCTTCAAGCTGACGGGGAGCTATCTGCTGCCGGGCGACGTCACGGTCAGCGGGAACTTCCGGACGCAGAGCGGCGCCGCCCAGGCGCGGACGGCGACCTATCGCCTGTCCCAGGGCAACGTCACCGTGAACGTGGAGCCGCGGGGCGCCGCGCGCCTCGACCCGATGACGACCGTCGAGGCCAGACTCTCCAAGTCGTTCTCCCTCGGTGGCGAGCGGAGCCTGGAGCTGCTGGTCGACGCGTACAACCTGGCGAATGCCAGCACGGCGTGGACCGTTCGCACGCTCACCGGCCGGGTCAACGTGCGCCAGGGCGGCGAGCCCACCGGCGCGCTCATCAATCAACAGCAGTTCCTCTCGCCGACGGCCATCCTGGCGCCGCGAGTGGTCCGCTTCGGGTTCCTCTACAGGTTCTAGACCGACGCTCATTTCAAATGGTGGTGCAGGCGTAGATTCAGAGAGAGAACGGGAGATGTGGGAACCTGGCCACGAAGGTCACGAAGACCACGAAGCGCCGTTCGACGGTCGGCCGCGACGCGGCCGACCCTGCGTGGGGATACGACCGGCAGTAACAAGCCGCACTCGATCATGGGCGGATTGATCATGACCGGCTTGTTTCTGCCGGTCGCATCCCCACGCAGGCCGCCTTCGGC
>JBOGIW010000153.1:0-5751 GCA_050748045.1 Vicinamibacterales bacterium
GTGATCAGCGTGTCGCGCATCGCGACCGCCGCATCCACCTGACCGCCGAAGGTATTGATGTCGAGCATCTCGGCGGCAGCGCGCGCCGCCTCGGCCTCTCGGATCGTGCGCGACAGAAACGGCGCCAGGCCGAGGTCAATCATGCCCTCGATCGGGATGACGTACACGACGGGAGCGGGCGTCTGCGCCATGAACGCACGCACGCCGCCTGCGGTCGACAGCGCCAGCAGGCACGCCGCGACGACGCGGCGTGCACGGCGACTCTTCACGCATCCATCATACCCGCGTGTGTGCTGAGGAAAATCCCAAGGCCGACCGGCACCGGCCACCGTGGGCGCAATCGAGCCCGCTCCAGACCGATTGCACGCCGATCGGGCTTGCTGCGACGTTCGGGAAGCGTCCCCTTACTTCCGCGTGACGTGCGCGGCCACCGCCAGCCATCGCCCGTCGCGGCGCGCCCACACGTCCGTGTAGCGGCCTTCCCCACTCCGCCGGTCCGGCAGCGTGAACGTGGTCCGCGCATGAACGATGGCGACATCGCCCATCAGCCGGACCTGCACGTCGTGGACGGCAAGATCCGAGATGGTGACCGGCTTGGCCGTGTGTGCCAGGAACTGTGGCCGATCGAGGAGCGTGCCGTCCGGCAGAGAGCAGAGGAAGTCGTCGGCCAGGATCTCCTCGAAACGCTTCACGTCGGACATCTGGACGGCCCGGACGTAGTCTGCATTCAGCGCGACGAGGGCATCCAGGTCCGAAGCGGCGGTGTTCCGGTCAGGCATGGTCCTGCTGAGGCCTCCGAGTGTTTCCTCATCTAGGCCGACGACGACGGTGGTGTAGCTGACGATGTACGACAGCACGGCGTCGCGCGGTCCCGTGCGCCATTCGTCGCTGGCGTAGAACGCGTCTTCCGCCCGTTGACGATCGCCGACGCTCCTGAACGCGCGCATGAGGAAGTAGGAGTCGCCGTCGTGAAGCGACGGCCCGTAGGCCACGACCTCGATCTTCCAGCGCCGAAGCATCGGAAGCGCCTCGCGCAGGACGAGCTGATGGAACCGGTCGCGCGTGCCCGGCTTCAAGTTGTACGAGCGGATCTCGAGGACCGGCGACGCCCTGAACGCCGACGCGGCGCTCTGGGCGAGCGCGGCGACGCCAGCACGAGGAGGAGCGTTGCCCCGAATCCCACGAGCGCGTGTCGCATCGATGCCGATCGTCGCCCCGCCACGTGCCGTGCGCTATCATTAGGTTTCGATATCCGTGTGGCTCGCCAGGCGGGAGCACGAGGTATCATCTCCGCCGGCTCCAGGCGAAGAATCCCGCCCTGCCCGTCTACATCTGCAGCGAGCGTTTGACGCGCTCCCGTCTCATCGAAGGAGATCGCATGGATCGACAGTTCACCCGCGGGGCTCTTCGGCGCGCCATCCTCGCCGGAAGCCTGCTCTCTATGCTCGTCGCGGCCGGCGGGTGCGACGGCGACCGCTCGAATGTTCCGCCGCCGGCGATTTCGGCAGCCACGGCGGAGCGCGTCGGCCTCACGCCCGAGGAGCGCCAGGAGTTCTATCACCTCGAAGAGGGGAGCGAGGTCTTCCCGCTCGACTGGTTCCTGGCGCTCGAATCGGAAACGGGGTCGGGCCTCTTCGCGCAGAACCTGGAACGCTTCGGGCTCATTCCCGACCCGCCGAGCCCGGCCAATCCCCACGGGCTGCCGGTGGGCCTGACGGCCGGCGAGACGCGCGACCTTCGGCTTGGCGGCGTCAAGATGCTCGGCCTGAACTGCGCCGCCTGCCACGTGGCGGAGCTCGTGCACGCCGGCACACGCGTCCGCCTGGACGGCGCGGGCGGGCACACCGACGTCTCGGCGTTCTACGGCGCCCTGGCCAACACGACGGTCGCCACCGTGCGGGACCCGGCGCGCTTCCTCCGGTTCATCGATCGGCTCCGCGACCGCGCGCCGAATCCGCTGTTGACGGCCAGCGACGCCGAGCGTTCGGCGCGCGTGTTCCGGGCCACCCCGAACGTCGACGAGCTCGGGGCGCGCTCCGCGTTCGACAAGGAGCTGCGCGACGAGCTCACGACGCTCGTGCAGCAGGAGATCGATCGGCCGGCCATCGACCTGGCCGACGGCATCGTGATCGCGAGCGGCGAGCATGTCGAAGCCGCCACCGAGACGCTGCGCGCGCGCCTCCACGAGCACGCCACGCCGCAGGCGATGGCATCGCGCGTGCCGTCGGAATCGTCGGCAGACAGCGTCCTGGCGAAGGAGGCGTCCGCGGCCGAGATCCGCCGATCGCTCGTCCCCGCCTTCTTCCGGGACGCGCTGGTGACGCTGCGCCTCCTCAAGGCGCGCGTGGCGTTTCTCGCCCAGCTCGCGCAGCGGATGGATGTCGAGGCGACGGTGCCCGGCTTCGGCCGGGTCGACGCCTTCGGCGGCGCGCGGAACATCCTCTGGGGGTTCGACCCCCGCCCGACGACGGCCCCGGTGAGCTACCCGCATCTCTGGAACTTCGAGCGCCTCGCGTGGGTCCACTGGGACGGCAACACCACGTCGGTGCTCGAGCGCAACATGGGCCAGGCCCTCGGCCTCGGCGCCGTGCTCGATCGCACCTCGATGGCGTCCACGCTGTCGGTGGTGAACCTGTATCGCCTCGAACAACTGGCCAGAAAGATCGCGCCGCCGCGATGGGAGGATGCCTTCGGGCCGATCGACGCGGCCGCCGCCGACCGCGGCTCCGAGCTCTTCGAGCGGCAATGTGCGTCATGCCACGTGACCCGGGGTAACGGAGAGCCGCTGCTGAAGCTGGAGGAGATTGGCACCGATCCAAACCGCGCCCTCAACTTCGCCGCGCCCATCGGCTCCACGCCCAACGACCGCGCAATCGCCGACCTCATCACGCGCGTCAAGCAGCGGGCGTATGCGGACAAGGGGCTGACGCCGGAGCAGCAGAAGGTCCTCGACGGCGATCGGCCGATCGTCTGGCGGGTGACGTCGATGTACGCCGCACGGCCGCTCATCGCCGTCTGGGCCAGTGCCCCGTATTTGCATAACAATTCCGTCCCGACGCTCCACGACCTGCTCCTCCCGGCGTCCGAGCGGCCAGTGACGTTTTTCGTCGGCGGTCGGGAGTACGACGTCGAGCGAATGGGATACGTGTCGACGGCGGGCCCGGGCCGGTTCGAGTTCGACACGCGGAAACCTGGAAACCGCAACAGCGGCCACGAGTACGGCACGGGCCTCTCCGACGCGGATCGCGCCGATCTGCTGGCCTACCTGAAACGGTTCTGACCTGGTGGTGACTGGCGCCGGCCTCGAGGCTCGTCTGGTGCCTGGGCCTCGCAATCATTTGGGGAATGAATTTTGCTTTTCCGCTCTTACGGCTTTTCAGGCAGGCATCAGTGCGTTTAAAGATTACGCGGGAGCTCCGCGGCAGTATCGACGGCATACAGTTGGTCCACTTCGTGCCCGGAGAGGTTTACGATGTCAGCGCCGCCTTCGGCACGTATCTCCTGGCCAAGCAGGCCGCCGAGCTGGTGCCGGAGCCCTCGTCCGCGGCGTCTGGCCGCGATCGCGCTGACGATGGCCCGCGCCCGCCAGGCTTCCGCGTTCGGAAGTGACGCGGCGGCGCGAACCCCCCAATAGTTCCATCACGAATCGAGACAGTGGGCATCGTGGAGGGAAATTGCACTATTCGTGTGCCGGTCGCCCGCCAATCGATTGTTCTCGAGCCCGTTGCGGGACATACTGTGTGCGCTCACTTCGCATAGCAGGGTGTCGTGGCTGGCCATTCGTCTTCACCGCTCGTGCTCCTCGTCGACGATGAGCCCGACCAGGTCGAGATGTATCAACTCGCCCTGGAGTTCTCGGGATTCGACGTGGTGGTCGCCTACAACGGCGGTGACGCGGTCGCCCGTGCGCGCGCGTCTCTGCCCTCGGCCATCGTGCTCGACGTGCGTCTGCCCGACATGACGGGGTGGGACGTGTGCGCGGCGCTCAAGAAGGACCGGCGCACGGAGCACATCCCGGTGATCATCCTGACGGCGGCAGCGACGGCGACGCTGGCGCAGCAATCGATCGCCGCGGGCTGCGCCGCGCACCTGCTCAAGCCTTGTTTTCCTGAAGACCTGACGCGCACGGTCCGCGAAGTGATCGCCCCGCCGCTCCAAGCCTGAGGTATAACCTTGGGATGCAACCTCTTGACGTCGGTGTCCTCGGCGCCACCGGGATGGTGGGCCAGCAGTTCGCCCTGCAGCTCGCCCGTCACCCCTGGTTCTCGCTGACCTGGCTCGCCGCGAGCGAGCGTTCCGAAGGGCGCAAGTATCGCGACGCCGCGCCGTGGCGGCTTCCGGCGCCGATTCCGGCCGGCCTCGCCGACCGTCAGGTCGAGGCGTGTGTGCCAGGCAAAGGCCCCAAGGTCGTATTCTCCGCGCTCGACGCCTCTGTGGCGGGCGATATCGAACAGGCGTTCGCCCACGCGGGCCACATCGTCGTCAGCAACGCGCGAAACCATCGCATGGACGCGGTGGTGCCGCTCCTGGTGCCCGAGGTCAACGCCGATCACCTCGCATTGACCGCGCGGCAGTGCGCGGTGCATGGCTGGAAGGGCGCCATCGTCACGAACCCGAACTGCTCCACGGTCTTCCTCGCGATTGTGCTCGGGGCGCTGCGGCCGTTCGAGCCGCGGGCCGTCGTCGTGTCGACGATGCAGGCCGTGTCCGGCGCCGGCTATCCGGGCGTTGCGTCGCTCGACATCCTCGGCAACGTCGTGCCGTTCATCGGCGGGGAAGAAGAGAAGATGGAGAGCGAGACGAAGAAGATCCTGGGGCGGGTGGGCGCCGACGGCGTGGAGTCGCACCCCGTGGCCATCAGCGCGCACACGAACCGCGTGCCGGTCGTGCACGGGCACACCGAGACGATCTCGGTCGGGTTCAGCGTGCGGCCGCCGCAGGAGGCCGTCCGGGCCGCGCTGGAGCGCTTCGCCGGCCGGCCGCAGGCGCTCGGCCTGCCGAGCGCGCCCGCGCGGGTCATCGAGTACCTCGACGAGCAGAACCGGCCGCAGCCTCGGCTCGACGTCGAGCGGGGCGCCGGGATGACGGTGAGCGTCGGACGCCTGCGTCCCTGCCGTGTGCTCGACTACAAGCTCGTCGCGCTGGGGCACAACACCGTGCGCGGCGCGGCCGGCGCCGCCGTCCTCAATGCCGAACTGATGCACGCCGAGGGACGTCTGTGACGACGGATCGCGCATGGCGAACCGCGGACCGCGGATCGCGGACGGCGGATCGCGGATCGCGGATCGATGATCGCGGATGGCGGACAGCGGATTGCGGATCGCGGGCTCGTAGCGGCTCGGAGAATCGCTGATCGATGATCGTCCAGAAGTTCGGTGGCACCTCCGTCGCCGATCCCGAGGCGATCCGGCGGCTGATCGACATCGTTCGCGACACGCGGGCCCGCGAAGGGCGCGGTCCCGTCGTCGTCGTGTCGGCGATGAGCGGCGTGACCGACGCGCTCCTCGCCGTCGCCGAGAGCGCGGGCGCGGCCGCCACCGACCTGGCGCTCGCGCGGCTGAGCCAGCTCCGGGAACGGCATCAGGCGGCCGCCGCGGCGCTCGTCACCGGCGGGCGCGCCGCGGACCTCTCGTCGCTCCTCGACGCGCATTTCGACGAGCTCGACGCCGTGGTGCGCGCGCTCGGGGTGCTGCGCGAGGTGTCGGGCCGCACGCTCGACGTGCTGGCGTCGTCGGGCGAGCTGCTCAACTC
>JBOGIW010000154.1:0-2298 GCA_050748045.1 Vicinamibacterales bacterium
CACGCGGCGCGGCACGTCGGGCGCCGCGGGCACGTGGGCACGTCCAGCCAGCCGCCTGGCCGCCGACTCGACGGGCGTGCCGCCCTGGTGCGGCAGGCGTCCGGTGACCATTTCGCACAACAGCAGCCCGAGCGAGTACAGGTCGCTCCGGCCGTCGACGGCGCCCCCGCCGATCTGCTCGGGCGACACGTAGTCGAGCGTCCCGACGACGGCGCCGGCGCGCGTGAGCCGCTCTCCGCTCAGCGACCGTGCGACGCCGAAGTCGGTGATGCAGGCCGTGCCGTCGTCGGCAACCAGCACGTTGCCCGGCTTGAGATCGCGGTGGATGATGCCGGCGTCGTGCGCGCGCTGAAGCGCCTCGCCGAGCTGACACGCAATCTGCACCGCCCGCTCGGCGGGCAGCGTCCCCTCGACCTGCAGGATCTCGAGGAGCGACCGGCCCTCCACGAAATCCATCGTCAGGAATCGGACGCCGTCGCTTTCGCCGATGTCGTGGATGCGCACGACGTTGGGATGCGTGACCTGGCGGGCCAGAATGAGCTCGCGCCTGAAGCGCTGCACGCCCTCGGCGTCGGCCGCCAGCTCGGGCTGCAGCACCTTCAGGCCGACGTCGAGCGACAGCTCCTCGTCGCGCGCCTTGTACACGACGCCCATGCCGCCCTGGCCGCGCATCGCCAGGATGCGATAGCGTCCCGCCACGACCGTTCCAGGCTCGAGCCATCCCGCCCGATCGACGTAGGTGAGTGTGTCCGAAGAGGGCGGCGCCGCTGCGGGTTCGACCTCTCTTACCGGAGGCGGCGTGATGACGGCTGGAGGATCTGGTGCGGCCATGGTCACACCGCGGTTGCGGGTCCCTGCTCGCCAGCCGCGGCGCTCCGCATCTGGCCCTGCAACGCTTCGAGCAGTCGCCGTGAGATGCTGTCATCGTTCTGACCGGCAGAGGGGCGCAGCAGGTCGTGAAGCCGCCTCTCCACGTGGTGGCCCGCCAGCGCGAGCGCCGCCTGCTCCGCCAGACCCTCGAGGATCTCGATGTCCAGGGAGGTGAGCCCGTGCCCGCGCATGCGGCCGTCGACGTACAGCACGCCATCACGCCGGC
This sequence comes from Vicinamibacterales bacterium, assembly GCA_050748045.1. Classification (GTDB taxonomy): domain Bacteria; phylum Acidobacteriota; class Vicinamibacteria; order Vicinamibacterales; family UBA2999; genus CAVYVZ01. Next base: position 1,097 of record JBOGIW010000154.1, read on the forward strand.
CCGCATCCCCCAGCGGCACGCAGGCGAGCGCCGCGAGGCTCTGCTCCACCACGCTCTTTCGCCCGCCCAGATCGCGATCGCTCTGAAGGTCGGAGATGACGAGCGTCTCGCCCGTTCGCAGCACGCGTTCGACCGCGCTCACGCTGCCGGCGAAGCGGGAGCTTGCAATCTGCTCGTCGCTGTAGCCGATCGTCGCAGCCACGTCGAGCGTGCCGGTCGGCGAGACCAGCACGATGAATCCCCGCCGGGTGCCCGTCAGCTCGATGGCCCCCCGGAGGTATCCAAGCAGCAGATCGACATGATCAGGCGCAGCCGCGAGGCGCCGGCGCAGGTCGAACCAGGTGAGCAGCCGGCGAACGCGATCGTGCTGCAGGCGGGAGGCCGCTTCGGCCGACAGGACGCCGAACTGCGCGACGACGCCCCCGAAGCTTATCCAGTGCGTGTCCGCCAGCTCCACCGTGCTGATCCGGACGCCGTTCACCGTCGTTCCGTTCTTGCTGCCAAGATCTCCGAGCGTCCACGTGCCACTGCTGCGATCCACCGCCAGGTACGCGTGGCGCTTGGACACGCGCCGATCCTCGATGACCAGATCGACGCCAGGATCGCGGCCGATGACTACCCGCGCGTTGTCCTGCAGGAGGACGTATCGCGAGGCGCGTTCGGGCGGATGAAAGACGACGGTGGCAGGCATGCGTGCGCGCTACGGGAGCCCATTCGCCTTGAGCTGCAGGCTGTATCGCAGCGTCTCCGCACCGGCGCGGAGCAGCCCTGCAACGTTCACCAGGTCGTCGTGCGCCCGCCAGACGTCCGGAATCGTGATTCCGCTCTGTGCGCGGACAAGGCTCAGGAAGCTCTCGAGAGATTCCATCGCGTCACTGAGCATGCCGACCTCGTAGAGAGTCCGCGCGTGCCCGAAACCAGCGCCCAACGCGCTCAGCGTCTCAGGCGCGATCAGCGCGCCGTACGTGGTGAGCGCGCGATCGAGCGCTTCGAACTTCTCCGCGATGACCACGTCGATCGGCCGCGATGCGACGGCGATGAGAAATTCCGAGAAGTCTCCACCGGAGCCGTCCACCCGGTAGCTGCCGGCGCCGGCAGAGCGGGTGATTTCCTCGAACGGTCCGCCCGCGGTGGACTTGAACAGGCCGAGCGGCGGCGACAGCCGGAAGGCCAGGCTATGCGTGTGGAGCCTGAGCGTGTAC
>JBOGIW010000155.1:0-8177 GCA_050748045.1 Vicinamibacterales bacterium
CCTCAAGGTGGTGGCGGCGCGGACGGCCGGCTTTGCGGGCGCCGATCTGGCGAACCTGGTCAACGAGGCGGCGCTCCTGGCGGCGCGGAACGACAAGACCGCGGTGGAGATGGCCGACTTCGACGAGGCGATCGACCGGTTGATCGCCGGACTCGAGAAAAAGCGAGTGATGAGCTTTCACGAGCGTGAAATCGTCGCCTATCACGAATCGGGCCACGCCATCGTCGCGACGTCGATCGAGGGCATGGATCCGGTGCACAAGATCTCGATCGTGCAGCGCGGATTCGGTGCCCTCGGCTACACGATGCAGCTGCCGCTCGAGGATCGGTACCTGCTGCAGCGCCGCGATCTGCTCAATCAGCTCGCGGTGCTCCTGGGCGGCCGGACGGCCGAGGAAATCGCGCTCGGCGAGATCTCGACCGGCGCGCAGAACGACCTGCAGCGCGCCACCGACATCGCGCGGGCGATGGTCACCGAGTGGGGGATGTCGGACGCGCTGGGCGCCGTCAACTACAACGGGCACAAGCGACACAAGTTCCTCGACATCCCGATTGGCCCCGAGCGCGGCAACTACGCCGAGGAGACGGCGCGCCTCATCGACGCCGAAGTGAAGGGGATCATGACCAGCGTGCACGCCGAAGCGCGCCGGATCCTCACCGGGCAGCGCGAGATGCTCGAGACCGTGACACGCCGCCTCCTGGAGGTCGAGGTGATGGAAGGCGAGGAGTTGCGGCGGCTGCTCGGCCTGCCTCCGGCGAAGCACGACCACGTGGACAACGTCCCGCTGCCGCGGGTCGATCCGTGAGACGGCCGGCCCCGAGCGAGCGCGGGGCGACGTGCGCGACGCCGCCCCGCTGCCAACCGACGACTACCGGCTGAACACCGCCGACGTGGTCCTCGAGGAACTGCCGCTGGACCCGACCGCCAGGACCGTGGCGAAGTAGCTGCCTCCGGGCAGCCCGGAGATCGTCGCCGCGATGTCCACGGTGCATTCCCCGTTCACCACCGCCGGCCTGCCCAGGTTCTGCGCGGCCATCGGCGTCGCCGTTGCCGGGTTGACTCCCGCCGTGAAGATGTGGAGTCTGTAGGTCACGCTCGAATGATCGGGAGACGGCCCGAAGACGGCGCGCGTCAGGATCGCTCCGCCGTTCACGGTGATGGTCCGCGCGGCGGAACGGGTCGTGGCCCCGGCGTTGTCGCGTGCGACGGCGGTCAACGAGTACGAACCCGCCGGCACACTGCTCCAGGTCACGCTGTACGGGTTCGTCGTGTCGGAGCCGACGAGCGTCGAGCCAGCGTAGAAGTCGACGCGCGCGACGCTGCCGTCGGCGTCGGCGGCATTCGCGGCGATGGTCACCGACGCCGGAGCGAGGTAGGTGGCCCCTGACGCCGGCGCCGACAGCGAGACCGTCGGCGGCCTGTTCGACCCGCCGCCTCCAGTGTTGACCGTGATGCTGCGCGGCGACGACGTCGCGACAGCGCCCCGCGTGTCACGCGCCGCCGCTGTCAGGGTATAGCCGCCGGCCGGTACGCCCGACCACGTGAACGTGTACGGGCTGCTCGAGTCCGTGCCGAGGAGCGTGCCGTTCGCGTAGAACTCGACCCTCGCGACGCCGTCGTCGGAGCCGGTCGCGTTGGCCGCGATGCTCACGGTGGCCGGGGCCGTGAATGTGGCGCCGCTGGCCGGGCTCGTCAGCGACACGGCCGGCGGCGTTGGAGAGGGCGAGGACGAGGGGCTCTGGACCGTCACGTTGGTGAAGGCCGCCGTCGCCGTCCGGCTCGGATAGTGGCTCGTCACGGCCAGCCCGACGTAGAAAGTCGACGGCAGCGTCAGCGTCTCGCTGCCAACCATCGTCCAGGACGATCCGTTGCTCGAGCGGAAGGCCGTCACGGCGGAGCCGCGGCGCTCCAGCTTGACCCACGCCGGCGCCCGGCCGGAACCGGCCGACGTGTGCAGGCTCGACAAGCCGTTCGCAGGCCGGCGCTGGAACGCCAGCCCCTTCGCGATCGAGACGAGCATGAAGGCGTGCGCGGAACTGGCGCTCAAGGACGAGCGGATCATGACGCCGGCCTTGCTCCACTCGTCGGGGCCGTCGAATGACGCCACGCGCGCCACGATGTCCACGTCGCCGGAGACCTGTCGATAGACGAATCCGAACTGGTCGCGCGTCCCCCAGATATCGGTGCCGCCGCCCCACACCGTGAAGGTGCCGCTCGAGTAGCGGACGTTGCCATCCGCCGAGGGGTTTCCAACGTCGGTGCCCGACCAGCCGGCAGGCAGGCCGCCCACGGTGGGCACGCTGACGCTGGCGCTGCTGAAAGTCGCCGTGGCCCTTCGGCCGGCGTTGTAGCTGCTGACGGCGAGCCCGACGTACACGGTGCTCGACATCGAAATGCTCGCGCTGCCGATCGTGCTCCAGGACGTGCCATTCGTGGAGCGCGACGCGGTGATCGTCGATCCCGATCGCACGAGACGCAGCCAGACCGGCGCGACACCCGACCTGCCGGTGTGCGAGGTGCTGCCGCCCGCCGAGGTCCGGCGATGAAACGCGATGCCCTGGCCGGGCGTGACCAGCGCGAAGGCGTGACGCGAAGTCGCCGCGAGCGACTCGCGGATCATCACGCCGGCCTTGGCCCACGAGCTCGTGTTCTCGATCGAGCCCACGCGGGCCACGATCGTCGCGTTGCCAGTCAGCCGCCGGTAGACGTAGTAGAACTGGTCGGAGGTCCCGTAGACCTGGGTGCCGGCGCCCCTGACCGTGAAGGTCGAGTTACTGTAGGTGACACTCCCCGCGATCGCGGGTGAGCCGACGTTCGAGGCGGACCATCCCGACGGAAGGGATTGGGCCTCGACGACCCGCGGGGCAAAGACTGAAACGACGAGCAAGGCGATCGACAGCGGGAACAACCGGCCCGCGACAGACCGCACCTGTCGCATGGCTCGGCCAGCGTAATGGCTCATGGGCAGTGCCTTCTCCGTGTGTTGGTTCGCGCAGGGCGGGGGAAGACCTGCCGCGGCGCACCGTGGGCAACGGCGTTGCCAATTGGCGGCAAGACCCAGCCGTGCGGATTACCTCTGTTTTCGCCGAGTGCCGATAATGGATGAGCACCGCACCAGGTGGAACCGGGAAGTAAGTTTTGCTTCATTACACAGTTCGCCCCGTTTGACCGCGGCCATTGTCGTCGAGCCGTGCGGATCGCGAATCGGGTATAAAGATCGCAAGATTGCGCAACAGGGGACCGCGGAAAGCGGAGAGCGGATTGCGGACGGCATGAAGGATCGCGAACCCCGGATGGCGGATCGCGGATGACACGGAGCGAACAATGAACCGCTACATGACGGCGATCGTCGGCGGAATTCTCGGTGGCGGAGGGGGGGCAGCCAAGGGCGCGGCCATTGGCGGCGCCGCCGGGACAGGCGTCGTGCTGGCTACGCGCGGCAAGGAGGTGGAGCTCCCGACCGGAACCGACCTTGCCGCAAGCCTCGCCGCGCCTCTCACGATTCGGGTCGCCGTCCGCTAGCGATTGCGAAGCTCATCGACGGGGCCCATGTCCGGCCGCTGCGGACGGGCGTCGAGGTGAGCGGGCGCGCGACGAGCAAAACCGCCGGGGCTAGTCCGTGACGCAGCCCTCGGACGCCGGCCGCACGAGCCTGATGTACTTTCCCAGGACGCCGGTGGTCGCCTTCAGCGGTGGCGCGCTCCAGGCTCCCCGGCGCGCCACGAGCTCCGCGTCGTCGATCTCGAGCGTGAGCTCGCGTGTCGTGGCATCGATGGTGATCCGGTCTCCGTCGCGCACGAGCGCGATGGCCCCGCCGTCCTGGGCTTCGGGCGTGATGTGCCCGACGATGAAGCCGTGCGACGCTCCGGAGAAGCGTCCGTCCGTGATGAGCGCGACCTCGCGGCCGAGCCCCGCCCCCACGATCGCGGAGGTCGGCGTGAGCATCTCCGGCATGCCGGGTCCGCCTCTGGGTCCCTCGTAGCGGATGACGACGACGGCGCCCTTGCCGATCTCGCCGCGCTCGAGGCCGGACAGCATCGCTTCTTCCGAATCGTAGACGCGCGCAAGGCCTGTGAACCGCGCGCCCTCCTTCCCCGTGATCTTCGCGACCGCTCCATCCGGCGCGAGGTTGCCGTACAGGATCTGGACGTGTCCGCGCGGCAGCACGGGCGCCTCGAACGGCCGGATAACGTCCTGCCCGGGCGCGAGGCTCGGAACGGCCGAGACGTTCTCGCCGAGCGTGCGTCCCGTGCAGGTGAGGCAATCCCCATCGAGCAGACCGCGTTCGAGCAGGTACTTCATGACCGCCGGCGTGCCGCCGGCGGCGTGGAGGTCTTCCTGCACGAATCGCCCGCTCGGCTTGAGGTTGCCCAGGAGCGGCACGCGGTCGCTGACCGTCTGAAAATCGCCGAGCGCCAGCGGCACGCCCGCCGCGCGCGCGATCGCGAGCAGATGGAGCACGGCGTTCGTGGATCCGCCGAGCGCCATCACCATCACCATGGCGTTCTCGAACGCACGCCGCGTCAGGATGTCGAGCGGCTTGAGATCGCGCTCGAGGAGCACGCGGATCGCGGCGCCCGCGCGCAGGCACTCCTCGGCTTTCGCGGGCTCGTCCGCCGGAAGCGACGAGCTGTACGGGAGGGACAGCCCGAGCGCTTCGATCGCGACGGCCATCGTGTTGGCGGTGTACATGCCGCCGCATGCCCCCGCGCCGGGACAGGCGTGGCGCACGATCGTCGCGCGCTCGTCGTCGGTGATCACGCCGGCCAGGAACTGGCCGTACGATTCCAGGGCCGAGGCGATGTCACGCGGCTGCCCCAGCGCGTGCCCGGCGCGAATCGTCCCGCCGTAGACCATGAGCGCGGGCCGGTTCAGGCGCGCCATCGCCATGACGCATCCCGGCATGTTCTTGTCGCAGCCGGGCACGGCGACGATCGCGTCGTACCACTGCGCGCGCATCACCGTCTCGATGGAATCGGCGATGAGATCTCTCGACGGCAGCGAGCAGCTCATCCCTTCCGTGCCCATCGAAAGGCCGTCGCTCACGCCGATCGTGTTGAAACGCAGGCCCACGAGCCCCGAGCCCTGGACGCCCTCCTTCACTCGCGCCGCCAGGCGGTCGAGGTGCATGTTGCACGTGTTGCCCTCGTACCACATGCTGCAGATCCCGACCTGGGCCTTCTGCAAATCGGCATCGGTCAACCCGACGCCGTAGAGCATCGCCTGCGAGCCCCCCTGGCTGCGGGGCTGTGTCACGCGCGCGCTGTACCGATTCAGCGGGGCCACGGTTCAGGGCTCAGGGACGTCCGACTGGAGCCTCAGCGCCTTTATACACTCACCGCCTCCGGCGGCTGGACCGGATCGAGGAACGGCATCATCGCGCGGAGGCGCGTGCCGACCTGCTCGATCTCGTGATGGCGCTCCCGCTCGCGTGCCGCGGTGAACCAGGGCAGCCCCGCGTCGTTCTCGGCGATCCAGCCGCTGGCGTACGCGCCGGACCGGATCTCGGCGAGCATCCGGCGCATCGTCTCGCGCGTCGCCTCGGTGACGATGCGCGGGCCGCCGGTGTAGTCGCCGTGCTCGGCGGTATCGCTGACCGAGTAGCGCATGTAGCCGAGGCCGCCACGGTAGATCAGATCGACGATGAGCTTCAGCTCGTGGAGGCACTCGAAGTAGGCGATCTCGGGCTGGTAACCGGCCTCGACGAGGGTCTCGAACCCTGCCTTGATGAGCGCGCTCACGCCGCCGCAGAGCACCGCCTGCTCGCCGAAGAGGTCGGTTTCGGTCTCCTCGGCGAACGTCGTCTCGATGACGCCCGCGCGCGTGCAGCCGAGGGCGCGGGCGTAGGACAGGGCCTCGGCCCTGGCGCGGCCGCTCGCGTCCTGGTGCACGGCCAGCAACCCCGGCGTCCCGCCCCCTTCGCGGAACACCTCGCGGACGCGATGTCCGGGCGCCTTCGGCGCAATCATCGTCACGTCCACGTCGGCCGGCGGCACGATGGAGCCGAACCGGATGTTGAAGCCGTGCGCGAACATGAGCGTCTTCCCTGCCTGCAGGTGCGGCCGGATCGACGCGTCGTAGACCGCCGGCTGGCGCGTGTCGGGCACGAGCACCACGATCGTGTCCGCCCACGCCGCCGCCTCGGCGACGCTGGTCACGCGCAGCCCCGCCGCACGCGCCCGGTCGGCCGATGCGCTGCCGCTCGACAGCCCGACGCACACGTCGACGCCGCTGTCCTTCAAGTTGAGCGCATGCGCATGCCCCTGCGACCCATATCCGATGACGGCCACCTTGCGCTGCCGGATCAACTCGAGGTCCGCGTCCTTGTCGTAGTACATCGTTGCCATCGTCTCGCTCTCTCTCTGGTCTCGGGTCTCGGGTCACTCTTTGGTCTTTTGGTCCTTTGGTCTTTCCTGTCTTTGGTCGCGATCGTCTCTGGTCCGGTCTCCCGCCTTCCTGACTCTCGTTCTTGTCCTGTTTCCCCGACGACCAGAGACCGGGAACCAGAGACCGACATCCAAGGCCAGAGACCCAGGACCAGAGACCAGAGGCCAGAGATCAGAGGCCAGAGACTACATCACCACAGGATCCCCTCTGCGCATCGCCACCTGCCCGGTCCTCACCATCTCGACGATCCCGAGCGGTTCCAGCCGGCCGATGACGGCGTCGACGTGCGGCGGCTCGCCTGTGATCTCGACAGTCATCGTCCGCTCGCTGGAATCGACGATGTGCGCACGGGTTTCATCGACAACGCGGAGCAGGGCCGCGTGTCCGTCGGCGCCCGCCGACACCTTCACGAGGGCGAGATCCCGGGCGACGGCCGGCGTGTTGCCGAGGTCCTCGACGTGCAGCACGTTCACGAGCTTGTCGAGATAGGCGATCACGCGCTCCGCCCTCGCCTGATCGCTGTCGATGACAATGGTCATCCGGGAGATCCCGGGCTCCGCCGTGCGCCCCACCGTCAGCGACTCGATGTTGAAGGCGCGGCGGCGAAAGAGCGAGGCGACGCGGTTCAGCACGCCCGGCTTGTCCTCGACGAGCGCCACGAGCGTGTGATTCATACCAGGTCTGACGCCGTCTCGGCGATGGCCGATACCGGGCGGCGGATCATGGCGTGCAGGTCCGCGCCTGCCGGCACCATCGGGTACACGCTGTCTTCCTGCTCGACGCGGAAGTCGATGAGGGCCGTGCCGTCCGCGGCGCGCGCCTGTTCCACGGCGTCGAGCACCTGGCCGCGCGTCTCGACGCGGAATCCCTGCAGCCCGTGCGCTTCGGCGATCTTCACGAAGTCGGGGCTGCGCAGCGGCGTGGCGGCGTAGCGCCGTTCGTAGAAGAACTCCTGCCACTGCCGCACCATGCCCAGGTAGCCGTTATTGATGATGGCGACGTTGACCTTCACGCCCTCCTGGGCGGCGGTGGTCAGCTCCGCCTGCGTCATCTGGAAGCCGCCGTCGCCGACGATGGCCCAGACCTCCGCGTCCGGGCGCGCCATCTTCGCGCCGATCGCGGCCGGCAGGCCGAAGCCCATCGTGCCGAGCCCGCCCGACGTGATGAGCGATCGCGGCGACTCGTGGTGGTAGTACTGCGCTTCCCACATCTGGTGCTGCCCCACGTCGGTGACGACGAGGGCGCGCCCGCCGGTGGCCCGCCAGATGTCGTGAATCACGTGCGCGGCGTAGAGATGCCCGTCGTCCGGCATGCGCTGGATGTCGCGCACGGCCGTATCGCCCTTCATGGCGCGGATGTAGGCCAGCCACTCCGCATGGTCGGTCCGCCCGACGATCTCGACGAGCTCGCGCAGCGTTTCGCGCAGGTCGCCGATGATGCCCACGTCCACCGGCACGTTCTTGCCGATCTCCGAGGGGTCGATATCGATGTGCACTTTCCGGGCCTGGGGCGCGTAGGTCCGGGTGTTGCCGGTGACGCGGTCGTCGAAGCGCATGCCGAACGCCAGCAGGAGGTCCGCTTCCTGGATGGCATGATTGACCCAGGCTTCCCCGTGCATGCCCATCATGCCGAGGCTCAGCGCGTGGCTCGCCGGGAACGCGCCCAGGCCGAGGAGCGTCAGCGCGACGGGCGTGCCGGTGCGCTCCGCGAACGCGCGCAGCTCCGAGCACGCGCGGCTCTGCAGCACTCCCTGGCCGGCGAGGATGACCGGCTTCCGCGCGCCGCGAATG
>JBOGIW010000156.1:0-3128 GCA_050748045.1 Vicinamibacterales bacterium
CCCGGATGGTACCCGATGCGGAGATCCCAGCCGAGGGCGCTGTGCTGCACGTTGCGGCCGCCGACGGTGCGGTCGCCGGTGCCAACGCTGTAGTTCACGCCCCCGTGGATGAACCAGCCGCGAGGCGCCTGCCACACCAAGCCGGCCTTGACGCTGGTGGGGTCGTGGATCGTGCTGATCGGCGGCGCCAGGCTCCCGTCCTCGGCCACGAGCGGCGCCAGGAGCGTCAGCTCGTCGTCGTGGACCAGCTCGCCTTCGAGCTCCACGAGCGCGCGCAGCGGCGAGCGGCTCGGGAAGGCGGCGCCCACGCCCCACTTGAACGCGTCGGATACGCGGAACTCGTCCGAGTCGCCGCGAAACACCCAGCCACCGGCGCCCGTGACCTCCACGGCGTCATTCGCTTCGCCGCTGACGATGAAGTCGAGGTGCCCGTCGAGATCGTTCGTGCTCGACCACGAGGAGCCCGTGGGAAACTTGACCATGCCGCGAATGGCGAGCGCCAGCGCGTCTTCACGCCCCTGCGAGAGCAGGTTGAACTTGCCCCCGAGGTAGATCGGCCCGCCGAGCGTCTTCGACCAGCCGCGGCGCATGTATGGATACTCGTGGGACACGCCCCCGTAGTCCGCGTCGCCCGGGACGAAGGTGGGCCTCACGTCGCGATCGATGTTGACCGTCCGCCAGGAGCCGAACAGCTCGAAGCGGTCGGACAGTCCGACGGCGCCGGTGATGCCGACCTGGGACACATCGGTCAGGCCCTGCCGGTGATCGGAGTTGGCACGGTAAAGGCTGAAGGACCAGCGCCGGGCAGGAAGGGTTTCTGCAGTGGGCACGAACCACAGCCCGGAGTCGCCGTAAAACGTTGGCAGCGCCGGGCGTGTGTCAGTTGCGGTGTCTGGCGCATCCTGCGCCGCCGCGGGGACTGCGGCCAGGACAGCCAGCAGCACCCCGCATTTCACGGTACGCAAAAACACGAATACCTCGCTTTTCCGGTCGTGTTCGACAAGGGCCGCGACCGGCTCCCGTCAGCCGCTCCGGCCTGGCTCCGAACCGGAAGCGGGAGCCGACTCTCCATTATTCACACCTGCGGCTGGCGGCGTCAGGAGGCGGCCGCGACCGCCGCGGCTGATCTGACCACCTTTTCGGCCGGCACTGCGCGCTTCTTCAGGGGTCCACTCGTGCGCGGTGCCTTTTTCGTGCGCGGCACGCCCGCCCTTGCTGGCGATCTCGCGCTGCTTTTCCGGCGACATCGACGCAAACCCACGACGTTCTTTTCGTACTCCCTCCACGGCTCTCCTCCTCGCTGCGATCGCGGCCAGCAGCTCCAGGCTCCCCACGACGTATGGACCGACGGGTCCAGGTTCCGCGGGTGGTTCCTCGACCGGCACGGGCGGCGGTTCAGTGGGCGGCGTCTCCGGCGTCTCATCGGGACCACGGTCGGGCCCGCGATCGGGCTCCCGGTCCGGTTCGCCGGGCGTTGGGGTCTGTAACTCGCGCACCGTTTCGCTCCCCGCGCCCTCGATGCTCCCCGTGAGCATCACGACGCGAGCGGTCGGGCTTCAATCGGCGTGCCGCCTCGAGCGGAAATGTGCACAGCTATAACTTCTTCCATTCCGGACAATTAGCTCATTCGCAAAAAGTCCGTCATTCAATGCCCTGAAGCGAAACCCTACAGTTGAGCTTCGCGGACGTGGGAATTCTGTACGGTCTCGGGTCTCGAGTCGCTGGTCTCTGGTCGCGGTCTTTTGGTTTTTCGTGTCTTGCCCAGACGAGAGACTGGAGACCGAAGACCGAAGACGAGTACCATGGCGACATGGCAGACGAATGCGCGCCCACCCAGCAGCAGGCACCGGCCGGCAACATGAGCGGCAGGATGGTGACCTGTGTGAAGTTCCAGAAGGAGTTGCCCGGACTTGACGCGGCGCCGTGGCCTGGCGAGCTTGGCCAGCGGATCTACGAGACCGTGTCGGCGCAGGCGTGGAAGCTCTGGGAAGAGCGGATGAAGATGATCCTCAACGAGTACCGCCTGATGCCCTGGCAGAAGGAGGCACAGGAACTCATCGCCCGGCAGATGGAAGACTTCTTCTTCGGCGAAGGCGCCGCCCTTCCGCCAGGCTATGTGCCGGAACAGTCCAAGTAACGCGATCCTGAAGTTGGATTCGGATTCGCGTCAACGTCGGCATCCCTACCGGCAGCAGTATTTCTAGTCAGCATTACAATCGGAATCCAGCATCGTCAGGACACGTACACCTGGTTCGATCGTGAATCGGAGTCTGGTGTGCGCGGCGCGGAGGGCGTCGACGACCGCGGCCGGCCGATCGGCGCGGGCAAAGATGAAGCCGAGATAGCTCTTGCCCTCGGGCAGCGGCACGAGGGCCTGGTCCGGTTTCGCCGTGATACGCACGTCGTCGATGCCGCGGATGCCCCGCGCCTCGTCCAGACCGGAGACGCGGCGGTAGATGCCGGCGGCGGGGATGGGGATCATCATCACGCCCGAGGCGCTCGGCTCGCGCGTGAGGTGCCGCACGTCCTCGCCGAGCGCGTGGCGCAGGAGCAGCTCCTCCAGCGATACGTCGCCCTCGAAGCGCAGCGCGCGCGCGCAGAGGCCGCCGATGGGCCGCGCGGCCACTTCGAGCACGAACACGCCGAGATCGTTCACCCGGACCTCGGCGTGGACCGGGCCATGCCGCAGGCCAAGCGCGGCCGCCGCCCGGGCCACTGTCGCGCTGATGCGGACAAGGTCGGCGGCCCCGAGCTCCGACGCGGTCACGTAAATCGTCTCCTCGAAGTATGGGCCGTCCAGCGGGTCCGGTTTGTCGAAGATCGCGAGCGTGCGCAGCGTTCCCCGATCGAGCAGCCCCTCGAGCGCGAACTCGCGGCCGGGGATGAACGCCTCGATCATCACCGTGTCGGACGCCGCGTCACGCTCGCTCCGCACGTCGGGCTGCCGAAGCAGCGTCGTCAGGCGCGTGAATGCCGCGACGAACTCGTCCGGGTCGTTCGCCCTGATCACCCCGCGGCTGCCCGACATGGTCAGGGGCTTCACGACGCACGGATAGGGGAGGCGCGAGGCCAGCGCACGCGGGTTGCGCCGCGCGGGCACGGCCTGGAACCAAGGCATGGTCAGACCG
>JBOGIW010000157.1:0-9775 GCA_050748045.1 Vicinamibacterales bacterium
GGCGTCATGAGCACGCCCTGGACGATCAGCAGCGGCAGGCGCCCGGAACGCCGCGCCTCGATCAGCCACGAGATGTCGCCCAGGGATCCGTTGGGGCCGGGGTCGAGGACATATACGGCTTGGACGCTGCCGGACGCGACCGCGTTACGTAACGCCGACAGGTCGGGCAGCCCTGCGTTACCGGCACCGACGCGGAAGCCGAGGTCGCGAGCTCCGTTTACATTGGGCGCGTCGGTGGGAGGCACGACGAATTTCACACCTGGCGGCTGTGGCTTCTCGCGACGTGTCCAGGCGATGCTGACCGCTGACAACGCGTCCGACCCCAGCAGCCCCTCGAGCATCTGCTTCAGGACGTACAGCTCTTCCGAGGCGGCATGGGCAGATACGAGGAAGCGAACTGACGACGGATCCGAGGCGCCTGCCGCCTGGATACGGTCGCGCACCATCGGCTCGATGTCGTGCCATGCGACCGCCTGCAGCGCTTCGCCGCGGCGGACCATCGGGCGGCGAAGGCGCTCATCGCTCTCGACCCAGTGGTAGTCGAACCGGCCGATGTCGCACATCCAGTAGCTGTTGACATCGGGGTTGAACCGCGGCGTCATGCGAATCAATCGATTGCCTTTGGCCCACTCCGGTTTGGCCTTGAGCCAGGCGCTCGTGTTGCACCCTTTCGAGCAGAGCGTACAGATCGTGTCCACAACGCCCGGGTTGTCCCACGGTCGGCTTTTGAACCGGTAATCGCGCGTCGTGATCGCGCCGACGGGGCAGACGTCCATCAGGTTGCCCGAGAGCAGGGAGTGAACGCCCTCCTCCTCGAACGTCGCAATCTCGCTGTTGCCGGCGCGATCGATGATATTGATCTGGGCGTCGGTGTCGATCTCGCGCATGAAGCGTACGCACCGCGTGCAGAGAATGCAGCGGTTCCGGTTCAGCATCAGCGTTGGACCGAAGTCGACGTCGGCCTTCACGCCCTCGCCGTCGAAGACACGGCGCGGGAAATCCATCCGGCTCTCGGCCGGGCCGAAGGTGTACGAGAAATCCTGCAGGGGGCACTCGCCGCCCTTGTCGCACACCGGACAGTCGAGCGGGTGGTTGAGGAGGAGGAACTCGAAGACGCCCGCCCGAGCGGTGACGACTTCGGGATCGCGCGTCGACACCACCATGCCGTCGGTGCAGGTCGTCGAGCACGACGTCTGCAGCTTCGGCATCTTCTCGATTTTCACCACGCACACGCGGCACGAGCCGTCGATGCCGAGACCCGGGTGGTAGCAGTAGTACGGGACAGAAATGCCGTGCTCGACGGCCGCCTGCAGGACGGTTTTGCCCTTCTGGACCGTGATCGGCTCGCCGTCGATGGTCAGCGTGACCGTGTCCGCCATAACCTTCCAATTCTAGTGCACGAGGCGGCTGTGTGCGATTTTCGCGATGAGGCCTGGTCGGCGCCTTGCATGACTCATCAGTGAATAGTTCTGCTTGATCTTTTCCGACCCGCGGGCCTAGAGTCCTCGTACTCCGAAGACGGCACCGCGCTTGGACGGGAGGCTGGTATGCAGGCGACGCGCGCTCGGTTCGGGTCCGCGATCGAATGGGTGCTGGCCGCGGCGATCATTATGGCCGTGCTCGCCATCGGATCCCTTGCCGTGCGCGAGCTCCGGACGGCCACCGCCACCATGCCGGTCATCGCGCGCGCGGCGCCGTCTGCGCCGGCGGTCCCGGCCGGTGTTCCCGCCCGTGCCGTATCGGTTCCGGTGCTGTTGCTTCCGGGTGAGAAGACGGTCCGCGTCGGCGACAGCGCGTCGGTTGTCGCCTCCCGCCTGGGCCGCGAGGCCGAGGTCGGCTCGCAGGCGGTCGAGCGCGCCCGCTACGGCGAGCGCCTCACACGCTTCTACGAGCACCACGGCACGCGCTTCGTCCTCGTCTTCGAGCCCTTCGAGGCCGGAGGCGAGCCCAAGGTCGCGGCCATCTACCTGCAGTGAATTCTGGATTCCGATCCGGGATTCCGACTATGAATGCCGAATACGAGAATCAGAATCCGCAATGAGAATCGAGAATTGGAATCTGTCGTGAGAATGGAGAATCAGAATCCAGAATCTCAGCTCTGATCGAAGTGCGCGATCGCCGCGGAGTCGCGGTTGACGTGCACGCTTCGAACGGCGCCGTCCAGCGCGATCTTCTGCACGACTTCCTGTTCCGTCACCGGCACGACGACGTCGGTTGAGCGGCCATCCGCGTAGACGATCGTCACGGTGACGGGGAGGTCGAAGACGAGGCTTCCCATCTGCTCGAACCGCACGGTCAGGTCGCCCTCGCGGATGGCGGTGGCGTATCGGAGGCGCGGGAGCGCGGCGCCGTAGATCCAGCGCTCGAAGAAGCGCTGCAGCGAGCGGCCGGTCTCGGCCTCGAAGGCCCGTTGCAGGTCGTCGGTCCCCGCCTTCTGGAACTTCTGCTCGTAGTAGAACCGGCGGAGCGCGCTGAAGAACATGTCGTCGCCGACCAGCCGCCGGAGCATGTGCAGCACCGCGGCGCCTTTGTTGTAGAGCAGTGCGCGAAAGACTTTCTGCTCGCCCCGGATGTGGCCGAGCCGGTAGCCGAGGGACACCGGGCCCTGGTCCGATTCGGCGAGCGCCCACCGCCGGAACTGCCGCAGCATGTCGGCGAACGTGGCGTCACCGTGCGCTTTCTGCGCGTAGAGCGCGGCAAAGTACTGCGCGAATCCCTCGCTGATCCACTGCTCGTGATAGTTCTTCCAGCCCACCGCCTGCCCCCACCACTGGTGCGCCAGCTCGTGGGCCAGGAAGAACTCCGGGAACCCGTTGAACGCAGCCGGATCGTTGCGCCACACAAACGGCGTGGACGGCCGGGGGTTGTTGAGCACCGCGACGTATCCCGGGCTGTGCCCGCCCGGCAGGTCGTCTTCCACGAGCGCCAGCGAGATCGCCGGGTACGGCGATTCGCCCACGAGGTCCGTGTAGTAGCGCAGGATGTCGGAGGCCCACGCGGTCATCTCGCGGCCTCGACCCTGCTGCCGCGGGTTGGCCTCGACGCTGAGGGCGATACTATCCCGCACGCGGAAGCCCGCGACGCGGCTGCCGTCGGCGTTGACGGCGGGCGCGGCACGCTCCGCGCTCGCGCCGTCGACGAGAGGCACCGTCGTGTCGGCCACCCGGACGAAGCGGCTCACGACGAGCGCCAGGTAGCGCAGCGGGTCCGCGGCGGTGAACACGTACAGCTTCCCGCCGCCCTGCGGCAGCGTGGACTCCTCCAGCGAGACGGGCGAGCCTTCGGCGAGCTCGCCGCTGGCCACGCAGCCGTAGCCCTCGGGCACGGTGATGCGCAGCGTCGCCGTGGCGAAGTCCGTGACCGGTCCCTGCGGATGCCAGTAGGCGCGGTTGCTGAGCAGGTAGTGCCGCTCGGCCGGCACGTACGGCTGGTCTTCCGCGCGCTGCGGCGAGGGCTGCAGCGCCTCGCGGTCCACGCCCTGCGAGGGCAGACGTCCCGAGTATGCCATCACGAGCGTCATCTCGCTGTCGCGCGCCATCGTCGTCGGCAGGTTGACCACGATGCTGTTCTGGCCCTTCACGCGCAGATAGAGAAGCCGCCCGTGCTCCGTGCTGGCGAGGCCGGTCACGGCCAGCGGATCCGCCAGCCGGATCGTCAGCGTCGCGAGCGCGTAGGCCCGCACGCGAAGGCGCATGCGCGCGCGCCCCTCGATGAACTCGCGCTCGGGCGAGATCGTCGCCTCGATCTGATAATCGATGACGTCGTAGTCCCTAAGGTCGTCCTCGTTGTAGAAGCGGCCCCTCGAGCTGAGCTTCTGAGCCGACGCGTACAGCGCGATGTTCCGGCGCCTGGTCCGGTCGAAGAACGTCACATCCTCGGCCTCGCCGCTCGATCGCGCGTACGTGAGCGTGCCGTGTCGCCTGGTGCGGACCTCGGCGAGGACGTCGCCGAACCCTGGCAACAGGTACCACGTTTCACGGCTGAGATCGCTCAGGTCGAGGCTGAACGACTTCGGCGCCTCCTCGGCGAAGACCGCCTGCGCGCGGCGAAGCTGCCGCGGCTGCACCGCCACCTTCGTCAGGCTGGCCGTCGACACGCGCGACTCGTACTCGGCCGGCATGACGCGTACGAAGGCGGCGTCGAACTGTGCGGTCAGCGTCTCGGCGCCGGCGAAGATGCGCACCTGCCCGCGCTCGGCTTCGGGGCCCGGCGAGAAGCGCATCTCGCCCCGGCCGAGCAGCACGAGACCGGTCACGCCGTCGGCGCTCTCGACGAGGAAGACGTTCCCCTGGTGCAGCACGAAATCGAGGTCCTCGGCCGTGATCGTGAGGTTGCGGGCCGTGAACTGCGTCTCCGTGTTCACCGAGAGGCGATGGAGGCCCTCGACGGAGGTCAGTCGTTCCGCGGCCGCGATGCGCCACTCCTCGTCGGTGGCGCGATGCGCACGGCGGACGTCGACGCGCGCGGTGACGATGCGGCCGCGCTTCGCACTCTCGGTAAAGAGGTCGACGACGAGGCGATACCCGTCGCCGGGAAGCGTGCCATCGAGCGGCAGCCGATCGCGCTCGCGCACGACGGCGCGCGTCATCCCGGGGCTCGAGAGGTCCTGGGCGAAGAGGTGAAGCGGCTCGAGCACCGCGGACGGCGAGAAGAGCGGCGTGAACGCGGCGGCGTCGCCCGCCAGCAGGACCTTCTCGATGTCGTTCAGCAGCCTGGCGATGCCGTCGGCCGGAGCGGCAGGGGTCTGCGCGCGCGAATCCCCAACGGAGACCACGACGAGGACGCACACGAGCGGAGTCAACAGCCAGCGTGGCATGGGTATCGCGGGCAAGTGTCGTCGCGCGGGCAGCCGTCGCGCACGACTGGTCAGTGGGTATTAGACGCCAACCGTGTGCGTTTGGGCCATGGCGGCCGACGGCAGAGGATGGAGTCGCCGTACGACCAGCACGGTCAGGTCATCCAGCAGCCGCCGCTCGTCGGTGTACCGCTCGACAGCCTCGAACGTCGCCCATCCCAGCTCCCTGGCCGTGGCCCACGACTTCGTCTCGATGACGCGCTGCAAACCCTGCTCGTCGAACGGCTGTCCGCGCGCGTTCTCCGCCTCGGTGATGCCGTCGCTGTACATCACCAGCACGTCCGCCGGGTTGAGCGTCGTTCGTCCCACGACGTACTGCGCGCGGTCGAACATGCCGAGCGCGACGCCTCCCTCGCGCAGCCACTCGTAGGCAGAGCCCGTCGATGCCGGCGACCCGGCGGCCCGGCGCAGCAGTGGGGGGTTCTGCCCGGCGTTCACGTACGTGAGCTGCCCGGTCGCCGGATCGAAGACGCCGAGAAACAGCGTGATGAAGCGCGTGCTCGGGGCCTGTTTCATGACCTGCACGTTCAGGCGCGTGACGAGCTCAGCGGGATCGAGCCCTTCGTCGACGAGCGTCCGCAGCATCGCGAGGAGCAGCGCCATCAGCAACGCGGCCGGGCTGCCCTTGCCCGCGACGTCGCCGAGCGCGACGAGCACGCGGCCGCCGCCGAGCGGGATGACGTCGTAGAAGTCGCCCCCGACGGTGTTGGCGGGGCGCGTCATCCCGAACGCGTCGATGCCTTCGGCCTGGTAGACGGCCTTCGGCAGCATGGCCTGCTGGATCTCGCGGGCGATCTCGAGGTCGTTCTTGAGCGAGAGACGGTCGGCGACCTCGAGCAGCACCAGCAGGTTCACCATGAGGAAGCCCGTGAGCAACCAGAGCGTGCCTTCGACGAACACCGGGTGGGGCAGCAGCAGCCAGTGGAAGTCGCGCCACAGCTCGATGAGTCCGATGAACGTGCAGACGAGCGCCATTCCGTAGATGGCGCGTCGCGCGGGCGTCAGCTTCAGCGTGAAGGCCAGGAACAGCAGCCGGCCGTGCGCGAAGATGCGCGTGTGCCAGGGGAGGCGTTCGAGCGCCCTCAGATCGATCTGGCGCGCGAAGAACCGGTAGGCGTCGGGCGTGTCGCGCGTGAACAGCCGCTCGAGATCCTGCTTCGTGAGCCCGTGGACATAGGCGTCGAAGAAGCGCCGGGCGCCGCCGGGCGTGCGGGGGAGTGGCGGCGGAATGCTCATCGATCTGCCTTACGCCCTCAGATGATGCGGAGTTCCCTGCCGACCTTCTCGAAGCAGTCGAGGGCGAACTGCAGCTCGTCGCGGGTGTGGGTGGCCGTGACGATGGTCCTGACCCGCGCCCTGCCCCGCGGAACGGTCGGGAAGGCGAGACCCTGCGCGAAGACGCCCTCCTCGAAGAGGCGGTCCGAGAGCGTCATGGCCAGCGCGCCGTCGCCCGCGATCACCGGTGTGATCGGGCTTTCGCTGAGGCCCGTGTCGAAGCCGAGCGACTGCAGGCCGGCTTTGAAGAACCGCGTGTTGTCCCAGAGACGCTCGATCCACTGCGGCTCCGTTTCGAGCACCTCGACGGCCGCGAGACAGGCGGCGGCCACCGCCGGCGGGTGCGAGGTCGAGAAGAGGAACGGCCGGGCCCGGTGATACAGGAATTCTATCAGCGCCCTGCTGCCGGCGATATATCCGCCGAGCGCGCCGATGGCCTTCGAGAGCGTTCCCACCTGGATGTCCACGCGGCCGTGCAGGCCGAAATGATCGACGGTTCCCCGGCCGTTCCTCCCGAACACCCCGCTCGCGTGCGCATCGTCCACCATCATGATGCAGCCGAACTCGTCGGCCACGTCGCACAGGCCCGGCAGCGCGCCGATGTCGCCATCCATGCTGAAGACGCCGTCGGTGATGAGGAGCCTGCGCTGGTCCTTTGGCAGCTCGGCGAGAATGCGGCGCGCCGCGTCGACGTCCTTGTGCGGGAAGACCTTGATGGTGGCGCGGCTGAGACGCGCGCCGTCGATGATGCTCGCGTGGTTGAGCTCGTCCGAGACGATGGCGTCGTCTTTCGTCAGGATCGACGAGACCGTGCCGGCGTTGGCGGTGAAGCCGCTCTGGAAGACGACGGCGGCCTCGGTGTGCTTGAACGCGGCGAGCTTCGCCTCGAGCTCCATGTGGATCGCCATCGTGCCGGCAATCGTCCGGACCGATCCGGAGCCGACCCCCAGATCCTTTGTCGCCTGCATGGCGCGTTGGCGAAGCTTCGGATGCGTCGTGAGACCAAGGTAGTTGTTCGACGAAAGATTGACGACCGTCCGGTGGTCGATCGAGGTTTTCGCCGTCTGCTCCCCGTCGAGCACGCGGAGGCGGCGGTAGAGCCCCTGCTCCTTGAGGGAGCGTAGCTCGTCTGAAAGATACCTCAGCGGATCCTGACGCATAACCCGTCAGTATACGTTGAAGGATTCAGGGCCCGGGAGCTGGTACGCCGGTTGCGCTCTCCATGGCAGGAGCAATGGCGGCTGAGGCGTACGCAGTACCGGGACAGTTGGCCGGCCGCGCGGTGCCGAGGATGTGCAGCCGGCCTGCCCGGGGTTCTGCCTTCGGCGACGTGGCGCTCGTGCTCTTCCTGCTCGCGCAGTGCTTCGACGGGGTATTCACCTACGTCGGCGTCGTGTCGTTCGGCATCGGGATCGAAGCGAACCCGATCGTCGCGCTGCTGATGACCACCTTCGGCCACGGCGCCGCGCTGACGGGCGCGAAGATTGTGGCGGGCGTGCTCGGCATCTGCCTTCACCTTCGGCAGGTCCACAGCGCCGTCGCGTGGCTCGCGGGCTTCTACTTCGCCGCGGCGATCGTGCCCTGGGCCGCGATCCTCTTTTTCTGATGCTGACTCCTGATTCTCGATCTTCGATCCGCCGATCGTGACCCTGATCCCTAATCTCTGAGCCCTGATCTCCAGTCCAGTGATTTCCTGATCCCTGATTCCCTCATCCCCTGTCCGTTGGATCACTCTGGCAAGGCGAACAGCAGATCCTGTCCCGCGCGCAGCACCTCGGCCGCGCCATGGCCGCGCAGCCACGCCGAGAAGCGCGCGCCTTCGTCGTCGAGGTACGCCCCCTCGTGGACGACGACGTGGGTGACGCCCAGCCGCTGCAGTGCCTGCCACGCGATGTCGTCGCCGCGTGCTCCTGCCGACAGCATCGCCATCACGCGGCTGTAGTGCGGGGGGAAGAAGCCGCTGTAGCCGTTGGCCAGCCGCCGCCAGTGGACCGTGCTGTAGTACACAGAGCGGACGTCGTAGTCGGGCTGGCCGAACGGCATCTCGAGCACGACGGCATCGGCGGGTGCGCGCGCCAGCTCATGGTACACGGCGGGCGCCCTCGCGGGGCGATACACGCGGGCCTCGGGGGTCGCAAGATCACGGAGCGGCGAGACGGCGTTGACTGGAAGGGGCATCACGCGCGTCTCGACGAGGAACGCCGCGCACACGAGCCCCGCGACGACGGCACCGGCCCGGATGCGATCGAGATGCGCCACGGCCAGGCCTCCGAGGACGGAGAGCGCGAGCGTGACGATCATGGCGAACCGCGCCGGCGCACGCACGCCATCGAACCCGGGGATGTAGTCGTACAGCACGCGGTACGGCGACCAGAGCTCCAGCGGGCGACCCATCACGCGCGGCGCCGGCCCGAGCGACAGCCACCACGCGAGCACCAGGATCGCGAGGAAGATCGCCTCCGGCCGTCGAGCCGCCGCCCGCACCTTCATGCGCGTGGAGGGCGAGAGCCACAGAACCGCCGCGGTCGCGATGGCGGGAGGAACCAGCAGGCGCGTCACGTTCGTGGCGCGTATCGAGAAGACGACGAGATCGAAATCGAGACGCCTGGCGAAGATCGCCATCGCGGCCAGCGTGGCGTACACGGCGCCAATCGCCCCGATACCGACGGCGATCCACCGCCACGTCCCGAGATCACGGCGGTCGCGCGACTCCGGCGGAGGCGTGCGTGCCGCGCGCGCCGCCCAGACACTCAGAGCGACACCCGACAGGATGAGGGGCACGGCTCCCGGAAACAGGTCACCTTCGGGCTTGGGGTACGGGCGGAGCGCCTCACCCCAGATGCGGTTGGCGCCGAACGCGGTGAGATACGAGTACACGTCGGCCGAGTAGCGGACGACCTCGCCGACCTCACGCGAGGCCTGCACGGTGTCGCGCACACGCGTGTAGGGGATGAGGAACGGCAGCGTCGCGAGCGCTGCGAGGAGCGCCGCCATCGCCAGGTCGGCCCACGTGCGCCGGCTGCTCCAGCGATGGCGCGCGGCCATCTCCCACACCACGTACAGCGCCGCCATCGGAGCGAAATAGAGCAGGTAGTACCCGCTCGAGAGGTTCTGCAGCGTGAGGGCTGCCGCGGCTCCCGCGAGGGCTCGGCGGCGCCCGGTATCGAAGTACCGGCGGCATCCGTACAGCACGAACGGCATCCACTGGGCCGACAGCACCTGCAGGTGCGACACGTGCGTCCAGCGGTACTGCGCGAAGGCGAAGAGCAGGCCGGCGACGAACGCCGCGCGCGCGCTGCCGCTGAGCGCGCGCACGAGCAGAAAGGCGCCCAGGCCCGACAACACGAACGTCGAGAGGAAGAGCAGGTTGTAGCCGAGGATCGGATTCCCGCTGGCCAGGTGGATCGGGAGCACCTGCAGCACCTGTGCGAAGAGGTGCTCGGAGTACGCCAGCGTGAGGGGCGCGGGGTGGAAGATGTTGGCGTCGAAGAACGACGCGATACGGTCGAGACTGCCGCCGGCGATCGCGCGGAGCTGCGCCGTGCCCCACGACAGGATCCACATCACGAACAGCGGATCGCCGAGGTCGCCCGGGACGTCCCGCGCCAGCCCTCGCGCGAGCGGCCACGTCATGGCGAGCGCGAG
>JBOGIW010000158.1:0-6563 GCA_050748045.1 Vicinamibacterales bacterium
GGCACGCACCACCAACGGCGCGGCCGCGGCGCCCGTATTCATGAAGCTCACCTTGATGCGGCCGTCCTCTTCGCTCAGGATCTGCGCCGGCACGTTGCACGAGACGAGCTCGTACCGCCTGGGCAGCACGACGGCATTCCGCCGGATTCCCAGCGATCGATCGAAGACGATGAGGTCGTCGTGCCGGTAATAGCTCTTGGGGTCCTTGTAAGTCTTCCAGATCCGAAGCCGCACCTCGCCGTTCTTGGGCACCGGTCGCGGCAGGTGGATGCGAATGTAGCCCGTCTCGACATCCGCCGCCGGGTGGCCTCCCCGCTTCGCGTCGGCGCCGCTCACGATGTCGAAGGCGAGCGGCTGGCCCGTCATCAGATCGATCACGCGCTCGTCGGTCGCCTCGCTGCCCCGGCGGATCGGGTTGTAGTAGTAGCGTGCGCCTGCCGTCGTCGCCGTCACATCGTAGACGATGGCGAACTGCTGTGTGCCGGGGGCGAGCAGCTCGTACCGGGTGTAGTCGTCTTCTTCCGCTTGGGGCGCGGAGAGCGCGGGGCGTGATTCCTGGCCCGCCGAGGCCGCTGACACAAGCGCTGACAGGAGCACGAGCACCTTCACGGGTCCTCCTCAGGATCGCGGAGACGCAGGGCGGCTCGTGGCTCGCCGAGGCCGTCGAAACGCCTGTTCATGGCGCCAGGCTCGAGCCCACCGGCCGCACCTGCACGCCGGAGGCCTCCAGCGCCCTGCGGATGCGGGCGGCCAGATCCGCGGCGCCGGGCGTGTCCCCGTGTACACAGATCGTATCGAGGTCCAGCGCGACGACCGACCCGTCCACGGCCACCACGGTGCGCTCCGTGGCCATGCGCACCACGCGCGCCACGACGGCGTCGGGATCGTGGATGACCGCGCCGGCCTGCCGACGGGAGACCAGCGTGCCGTCGGGCTCGTAGGCGCGGTCGGCGAACACCTCGGACGCCGTGCGCAGGCCTGCGCGGTCGCCGGCGCGAATGAGCTCCGAGCCGGGCAGACCGAACAGGATCAGCGAACGATCCACGGCAGCCGTTGCGCGCGCGATGGCGTCGGCGAGCGGGGCGTCCCGCACGGCCATGTTGAACAGCGCGCCGTGGGGCTTTACGTGCTGCAGCCCGACGCCTTGCGCTGCCGCGATGGCCATCAGCGCTCCGACCTGGTACACGACGAAGTCTTCGACTTCGCGCGGTGTCGCGTGCAGATCGCGACGGCCGAATCCCACGAGATCGGGGAACCCCGGATGCGCGCCGACCGCCACGCCGTGCTGCCTGGCCATCGCCACGGTGGCGCGCATCACGCCGGGGTCTCCAGCGTGAAACCCGCACGCCACGTTTGCCGACGTGACGTGCGGCAGGAGGAGCGGATCCTGCCCTATCGTGTACGCGCCGAAGGACTCGCCGACATCGGAATTCAGATCGACTCGCATCGGCTATATCGCATCGTCGACGGACAGCCCTGTAATTTTTGCCACGAATCTGGGTTCCTTCCGAGCGGGAACCCGCACGTTTTCTAAGGATCCTGCTCGGCACGGTGGTTGCCCTTGGAGGGCGCGTCGGCCTGTGGTTTACGGCAGGGCGCCGTAAATGCTGGGGGGAGCCAGGCCGGCATTGTGGGACGGGGCGTCGAAAGACGCCCCATCCACTTTCCCACCCGCCGATACTCCAGATACATTCGATACATTCGGTACATCCCTTCGAGCGGCGCCGCGTCGGCTCGAAGCCCTCTCGGAGACGAGGCCCCGGTCACTGGAGCGCCTGGGTGCCCGGCACGGGGTCAGACACCGGCCCCTTCGGGGTACTCGAGGGCGAGCTTCAGCTCTCGCGCCAGAGTGTCCACGGTCGTGCCTGCGCGCTTCCAGGCGCCTTCCGTTTCGAAGCGGAGATCGCCGATGCGACGTCCCCACGGCGCGATGACGCGGCCGATGGCGCGGAAATCCGTGCGGTCCGCGTGTTCCTGGTCGAGCCGCCGCACGACGTCGGGGGCCACGCGAATGAACGCCCGGAGCGCCGTCGCCGACTTGATGCTGTACTTGCGACCCTGCCAGGCCGCGCCGAAGACCACCGAGACCTGCTTGAAGTAGTTCACAAAGAACTTCTTCGCATCCTCTCTGAAGTCAGCCGACTTCCGCGGACCGCCGAACGCCTCGCTCCCGAAGAGCCGTTTCAGCTCCTGCGCAAGCGGTGCCTGCGCGACGCGGCCGCGGCCGTCGCCGAGCAGCTTGATCTCGCCGTGCAGGGGCGAGTCCTCGCGATCGCTCAGCGCGCGCACCACGTCGTGGGCGGCCGCCAGCGCGTCGTCGCGATAGAGCTGCCGGCCCGAGAGGCTCACCAGGTGCGACGGGTTGAGCCGCGTGTGCTTCGCGTTGATCGTGACGAACATCTGCACGATGTGGTCCTCGGGCACGCGGTCGAAGATGATGGCCGGCACCGTGAAGGGCTCGTCCCCGAACTTCTCGATGTCGGCGTGGAGCGCGAGCAGGCGGTGTTGGCCGTCAATGGCGCGAAGGATGCCCTCGCGCTCGGGCACCTTCAGACGCCCCACGGCGGAACCCGCCTCGACAGGCTCGAACGACAGCTTCTCGTCGCAGGAGATGATGACAGCGCCGGGAATCGACGGCAGGTCGCGGGCCTGCCGGCACTGCTCGTAATACTGGACGAGTTCGTCGATCTTTCGCCTGATGATCTGACGCTGATATGCCTTTTCGCTCGACGCGATTCGCCGCTCCAGCAGGTCCCAGTTCACTTTCGACGGCACCTTCTTCTTGCCACCGCGCACCGGGGGCTGGCCGGTATCGCCGTAGCTCAAAACCTCGAAGCGCACCAGCTTGTCGATGTCGCTGGCCGTCAGAGACGCCTGATAGAATTGCACGCCGAACTGCTGCATCCGAATCGCGGCGACGTTGATCATAGGGTCCTGATTGTAGAGTCCAAAAGGCGGATTGTAACGAGCCCCGAACCGGAATCTCAACCGTTTTTTGGCCCTTTTTTGCGCATTTCGAGCCCGGCCGGGTCGTGTAGCCCGTCTGTATCCTCCGTGTCCTGAAGGAGTTATTCATGGTTCGCAACGAGAGGCGCCCCGGCGCGGCGGCGATGGCCTTCGCCACGGCCCTTGCCCTCGGCGCGGTCCTGTCTGCGCAGCAGACTCAGCCTGAGCAGTACGACGCCGAGTACGCCCGCCTCGTCAGGGAATGGACGACGAAGCCCGAGTTCATGTCGCCCCTCGTCGACAGGCTGCCGGTGAAGAAGGGCGTGCCGCAGCCGAAAGACGTGCTCGGCTACCACATCGGGATGCCGAAGCGGCTCACGAACGTGGCCGATCAGCAGCGTTATTTCCGGGCGCTGGAAAAAGCGACGCCGCGCGTCACGACGATGGTCGCCGGAAAGACGGAGGAGGGCCGCGACATCCTGATCGCGTTCGTGTCATCCGAGGTGAACATCAGGAACCTCGACATGAATCGCCAGAACCTGAAAAAGCTGGCGGACCCGCGACCGCTCACCGAGGCCCAGGCCAGGCAGGTCGTCGCGGCCACGAAGCCGCACTATCACATCTCCGCGGGGCTCCACAGCACGGAGTACAGCCCGCCCGAGATGGTGATGGAGCTCGCCTACCGGCTGGCCGTGTCGGAGGAACCCTACATCAGGCAGATTCGCGAGCACGTGATCGTCAGCATCTCGCCGTCAACCGATGTCGACGGTCGCGATCGCGCGGTGGACTGGTACAACGCCTACAAGATCGACGAGCCGTACGACGGCAGCGTGAACTTCGGGGGGCCTCCGTACTGGGGGAAGTACATCTTTCACGACAACAATCGCGACATCAACTACGGGATCGATTCGCTCCGCGTCCACTTGAACTGGTACCTGCGCTACGTCCCGCCGATCTGGCACGACCTGCACGAGTCGATCCCGTTCCTCTACATCTTCAGCGGTCAGCCGCCACAGAACCCGAATCTCGATCCCATCCTCTACACCGAGCTGCCGTTCTTCGCCAACTACGAGGTGAACAAGCTCACGGCCTACGGCATGCCGGGGGTCTGGC
Source organism: Vicinamibacterales bacterium (assembly GCA_050748045.1). Classification (GTDB taxonomy): domain Bacteria; phylum Acidobacteriota; class Vicinamibacteria; order Vicinamibacterales; family UBA2999; genus CAVYVZ01. The sequence goes on from JBOGIW010000158.1 coordinate 4,060, forward strand.
ATTTCGGGTTCGTCGACATGTGGTCGCCGGGCTATCTCGGCTTCGCCGCGGCGAACCACAACGGCATGGTGCGGATGTACGAGATCTTCAACGGCAACGGCGCCACGACGAAGAAGGTGCGTGTCGGCAACCAGACGAAGCGAGAGTGGTTCCGCCCCTCGCCCCCCTACGCCGAGGTCGACTGGTCGATTCGAAACGCCGTGAACTACGCGCAGACCGGTGTGCTCACCGGCCTCGAGCTGGCGTCGAAGTTCCCGCAGATGATCGTCGAGAACTTCTACCGCAAGTCGCTGAACTCGATCGAAGCCGGCAGGACGAAGACGCCGCATGCATTCGTCATCCCCGCGGGCCAGCGCGACATGACGCGCGTCGCGCGCCTCGTGAACCTGCTCCGTGTCCAGGCGATCGAGGTCGGCCGTGCCGCCTCCGAGGTGAAGGTCAAGGAGGGCACGTTCCCTGCCGGCTCCTTTGTCGTCAAGCTCGATCAACCGTACGGCCGGCTTGCGAAGACGCTGCTCGAAAAGCAGAACTATCCCGACCCGAGCCTCCGGACCTACGACGACAGCGGCTGGACGATGGGGCTGATGAACCACACGGAGGTCACGACCATCGAGGACAAGGCAATCCTGAATGCCCCGGCGGAGATCCTGACCGCGGACGTGAAGATCCCCGGGACCGTCGCGGGCACCGGTTCGATCACCGCTGTGGCCCACAACGGGTCGATCGGCCTCGTCACGCTTCGTTACCGGCTGAAGGACGTAAGCGTCAAGGCCGCGAAAGCTGCCTTCAAGGTGGGTGACAGGGAGTACCCGGCCGGATCGTTCATCATCGACGGGGACGCCGGCCGCGTGCGCAGGGAGGTCGAAGCGCTCGGCCTCGATGCGGCTGCCATGACGGCGTCACCTTCGGTGGAAATGCTGGATGTCGATCTGCCGCGCATCGCCGTCTACAGCACCTGGATGAACACCGAGAAAGTGGGCTGGGTGCGTCTGGCTTTCGATCGCTTCGAGGTCCCCTACGATCTCATCTACAAGGACCAGGCCAGGCAGGGGAACCTCCGCCGCAAGTACGACGTGATCGTGATGCCGCACCAGGCCAACGGCGGCAAGAGCATCGTCTACGAGCTGCCGAGGACGACCCGCCCGCTCGCCTACAGGAAGAACGACCGGTTCAAGACGTTCGGGATGTACGGCGAGACCGACGATGTGCGCGGGGGGATGGGGCTCCTCGGCGCGGCGGAGCTCCAGACGTTCGTCGAGGACGGCGGCGTGCTCATGACCTTTGGCGTGGCGAGCTATTTCCCCGCGGAGTTCGGCGTGGCCCGCGGCGTCGAGGCGCAGCGACCCCAGGGGCAGTTCTACGCGCCGGGCCCCATCGTCCAGGCTGAAATCATCCAGGCCGCGCACCCGGTGTTCTACGGGTACGAAGGCAAGACGCTGCCCGTTCGATGGGGTGATGGGCCGCTCCTGCAGCTCCCGGAGCCGAACAGCCAGGCCGCGGCGTTGGCCGGCACGGGCGCGCCCAGGCCGAACACGCTCCTTCGATTCACCGGCGGCGAAAGCGGGGTGCTGAGCGGCCTCATGCGAGAAGCCAACCAGATCCGCAACAGGCCGGCCATCGTGGATGCGCCCACCGGCAGGGGACGCGTGGTCTTGTACTCGATCAACCCCATCTACCGGTGGCAGAATTTCGGCGAGCACAACCTCGTGTTCAACGCGTTGCTCTTCTACAACGACTTCCCCGCGACGCTCCCGGAGGCAACGACGACGACCACGCCAGCGACGGGTCATCCCTAAAGTTTTCCGGGCGACGATCTCACCTACGAACCCTGTCAATCCGGCGCGGGATCGTGTTCTCGCGCCGTGCCGTGCCGTCTCCTGCCTGCACACGGCTTCGCACGCACCAAACCGTAAGAAAACTCACAACACCTGTCGTTGATCTGAAGCTCAGCCGGTGGCCACAATCGGAGTGAACCCCAGCCGAGCCGTCGCAACCGGCATGTGGCCGACTGCACGGGGCAAGGCGAGTGAGGACTGTCATGCGACATCGATTGATCTTGAGTGTCGTTGCCCTCGTCGGGATCGCATTCGCAGATCGGGTGTACTCGAAAAACGCCACGTCCACCACGGCGACCGAGCAGCTCGTGATCACGACCGCCACGGTTTCGGCTGACGGCTCCACGCTATTCGCCACCGGGCGGAACTTCGGCCCCGCGCCGGAAGTGACCGTCGGAGACCAGCCGGTCGTCGACGTGCAGGTCAACGCGACGGGCACGATGCTGACGGGCAGCATGCCCGTGTCGGAGCCGGGCACGCACTTGCTGCACGTATCCCGAGGACCGGCCCCCAAGCACAACGCCGCGCTGGTGGTCACCGTGACCTCGAGCAATGAGCTCCAGGGACCTCCTGGACCGCCAGGACCGGCCGGACCTGCGGGACCCGAGGGGCCGCAAGGGCCGGCCGGTGACGTTGGACCGGCGGGCCCGCAGGGGCCCAGGGGTGAGC
>JBOGIW010000159.1:0-6873 GCA_050748045.1 Vicinamibacterales bacterium
TCCCCGACCTGCGGGGAAACGGCGGGATTAAGCCTCGAGGAGGTCGCAGGCGTGGTGCAGAACCTCAAGGCGGGCTGGGAGCCGGAGGAACCAAGACCGCACGGCGACGCAGACCGAAGATGTCCGCGGCGCAGAAGAAGGCGGTTTCGTTGCGCATGAAGAAGTACTGGGCGGAGCGCCGCAAGACGAAGCAGAAGCCGGCGGCTGCCAAGGGCTGATGTTCGACGAGAAGTTCTGGCGGGAGCGGATGCTCCTTGCGGTGCAGGGCACGGCGGATCTCGCGCCGTCCGCGTTCTGACGTATCGACCACCAGGCGACTACGGCGCTCGAAACGAATACCTAGTCAGGGGGCGTCGAGAAGACCGAAGACGGATATGCGGTCTTCGAGTGCTATATCAACACTGTGTCGGCGGCGAATTGTTCACCATTGTTCCCCAACGGAAGGCGTGGGGGGGCCAGCGCGCTGACATGCGACAATGGCCGACGTGGCCGCGTCTACATCCGGCCTTGCGAAGTCGAACGCACGCCCGGCATGTGCGTCCGCGCTGCGGCCCAGGCGGCTCGCCGTCTCACCAGCCGGATTCACCGCGTGCACGCCGGCTGGGCGCTATTGCGGTCCGCACCCCATGCGCGCACGCCGCACTGACGCTCGTCGCCGAATCATAGGTTCACGCGGTAGAATTCGGGCGTGACGATCTTTGATCCTGACGCCCCGACACGGCGCTCTGTGTCAGAGAACTTGCCGAAGGCCGTGAACGTGAGCGATGAACGGCTGGCATCGCTGAAGAGGCGGCGAGAGTTCACTGGAGTATCCCTCGAGTTATACCGGGAGACCGCGCGAGTGATCCGCGTCGTGGCGCAGCATCGCGAGCCCGCACGACTGAAGGAGATGGACCGTGCCATCTGCTGCGGTCTCTTGGCCAGGATCACGAAGTTCATGGTCGGCGTGGGCAGCCTGATGGCCATGCACCCACGCATCGGGGAGGTGATTCAGGCTCTCAACCGGTGCCAGATGGAATCCGCCATTAATATCCTCTTCCTGCTGAAGAAGGACGATCCGGACGCTTTCAGCGACTTCGTGAAGAAGAGCCTCGGGCCGGAAAGGGAGTTCTACGATCAGGGTGAAATCGGACATAGCCGAGGCGGGCGGTGTCGCGACGCCGATGGCTGAGAGGTCTTGAAGGCAACGGCCAGCTCGACGCGGAAGGTCTTGAAGTCGCGGTGCCGGGTGTTTGCCTCGAACCGCGCCAGGCTCTCGGCGACGGCGTCGATCGTGGCCTCGCTCTGACGCTTCGCCTCTTTGAGGTAGGCGAAGTACTGCCGCTTGATCCGTTCGTTGCTGGCGTTGTGCGTTGTCATGGTCTCGGCGTCCCTGTCCGAAGTCACGGTTCGCGGAGGGGGCGGGCTCTCGCCTAATCCTCGCTGGGCCCACGCGTTCATCCCTCCTTCCGAGCCTGCCGTTCAGCTCGGCTCGCGCGTCTCGTTCAGGCCCGAGCATGAGTATGCCACGGGCCCGGCGCGCTCACGATTTCGTCAGTCGCTGGATGAGACGTTTCCGTCAGTACAAGAAATGTGATCGCGAGCGCTGAAACTGTTCACGCGCAGCGACTTGTGTGTGATCACTTCCGGTGCGCGGATCGCGAGATTCGGCCTCGCGTGGATGCGCACGCGCGGAGGATTACGAAATCGTTCGGTGCGGCCACGAGAATCGACAGTCGCTTCGTAAAGAGCGGCACCGACTGCGTCGATATGAATGGGTATGGTGCGGTTGCAGCGCGTGGCCGCGCAGATCGGCCGCAAGACCCTCCGGGCGTATGCGTGGCGCGAGCGCACGTCACCGTATCGCGTGATCGCCGCCGAGATCCTCCACACGAGTGCGTCGCAGTCGGTACAGTTCGAGACGTGGCCGGTTCTCGCGTCGAGATCGCAGGCGCCGCGGCGCCCGGTGGGCGCGCGGCCCGAGAACGGCTCGCGGACGGTTTCCGCGTCGCCCGCCGGCGTCGGCCGGCTGCTCCGGCGATATCTCGGCCTGGAGGATGGCAGCGATCGACTGCGCGAGATCGACAGCCACGTGTGGCAGGCCGCGTCACGACTGACGAGCGGTCCCGCCGCGCAGCCGGTCGTGTGGGGACTGATCGATCTCGCCCGCGAAGTCTGCAGGCCCGTGCCGCGTGCCACGTCTGCCCGCTGCTCTCGGGATGCGGCGCGCACCGGCGGCGGTGACGGCCGGCGGCCGAGCCGCGGCGCTCGACGCGTACGGCTTATCGCTGCGTGCGGCGACGGTGTGGTCGCCGAGTGTCTGGCAGGGGCGAGACGGACGTGGTCCGGCGCCCGCTCACGTGACGCGGCGCTCGCGGAACCCCTCGTCGTCGATCCCGGCCTGCGGCTCGTCCACCAGATCCTTCAGCAGCGCCAGCGGATCGATCCCGATCGCCGCGGCGACCTCGAGGAACTCGACGACATCCAGGCGCCGCTCGTTTCGCTCGTACTTGGAGACGAACGACTGCGGCCGGTGCAGTCGTCCGGCGAGCTCGGCCTGTGTCAGGCCGGACTGGCGCCGGGCATCGATCAGGCCCAACCGAAGGCGCGTGTACTTCGTGCCGAGTCGCTGTCTTCGCACAGATGCACCACTGCTCCTGCCAGCGTGGAACATAGAGTCATGAAGAGACGCTTCAAGTCAAGCCAATGATATTACGGATGCCGGCATCGGCACCGGCGAGTTGCGATCGCCGGCGCCGAGTGTTCCATTCCGCCACACACCGCAGCCGGCGCTCGAACGGCCACGTCTCCACGGTCCCGTAATCCATCGACGCTCCGCCGCGCCTCGCGCGGGCCCTCGACTCGCGCGAAGCCGCCGGCTCGAAGCGACGTCCCGCAGCGCCCTCCCGTCGCGATCTGCACGTCTCGACGCGGTCCGCCGACCCACGGGCGGCGACCTGCACGGGCGGGACGCTCACGGCGGCGGACGGCGCCACCACGATCACCTACAGCGGCGGCCAGGTCGGCGCCGGGGCGAGCTGCACGGTGACCGTCAACGTCACGAGCAGCACGGTCGGCAGCCACGTCAACACGTCGAGCACGCTGACCTCGTCGTCGGGCACGAGCGGGATGGCGTCCGCCACGCTGGCGGTCAGCCCGCCGGCAGCGCCGCCCGACCCGGAGCCGGAAGAAGACGAGGAGGAGCCCGGCAAGACGGGCATCGAGGACATCACCTCGCCGACGGGAACGGGCACGATCGACGTGGTGATCACCGAGGGCACGGCTGCTCCGTCGCCGGGCAGCGAAGGTGCCGGTGCCGTATCGGAGAGTGCATCTCGCGGTCGCGGATCCGCTCGCCGGCGCGGTGTGTGCTGTCCCCACGGTGGCGCCTCGAGCCGCCAGGCCCCGCCTGCCTGCGTCCCGTCACCTGGGGACGCTCCCGTCAGCCGGGCACGCTCCCGTCGGCTGGGCACGCTTCCGCCGGGTGTGGCCTCGACCCGCCGGCGCGTCCGCGCGGGTGACGCTGTTTCCCAGAGCGGCACAGAGATCGATCCGCGGACGAAAAAAGCCCGGCCGAGCGTCGCTGGATGCCTTGACCGGCGTGAAAACCTAGAATAGGTTAGTCGCTCATGGGTTATACCGAAATGGGTTGTCAACGCCTTTTGAAGGGATTCCCGAATCGGTCCTCACGCGCGCGCAGTCGGCCCGTTCGCGGCCGGGGACGTTGCGCTTGCGTGAACCGACATCTGGAGGGAGTAGCCATGCGAGTGTTGCGCGTCGCCGTGTTGTGCGTGCTGGCGTCCGTCACCAGCACGTCCGTGTTTGCGCAAACCTACAATCCGGTGGGTCCGCAGACCAGCGTCGCCATCACGACCGTGACCGGCGGCGGCTGGACGCAGTGTTTCACCGCAGCATGGGAGGACGCTGGCACGGCCATGTCGACAATCACCGCGAGTTGTACGGGCGACAGACTCATGCTGGCCTGCGCTCCGAATGGAAGCGGCACGCTGACGGTGCTTGCGCAGGCTCTCCGAGCCGACGTGCTCTTCGATACCGGTAATAACAACACCACTACTCACGCGGCCAACGGCTCGGAGTGGTACTTCAATGGAAACCGGAGCTGGGGGTTTGCCCCCTCCGGCGAATCCGTGACCAAGAGCACTTGCGACGTTGTCAGCGCGACAAACCGTTTGTGCTTTCACATGAGCCCGACTCCCGATCAAACACGGGCGGGCTGGCAATGTGGTACGACCCAGACGAATAGTGCCGGCACTACCAAGTACATCTATCAGCCAGGGGTCACCACTCCGCCCACATTCGACAAGAGCTTCGCGCCCGCGACCATCGCGGCCGGCGCCACGAGCACGCTGACGTTCACGATCGACAACACCGCCAGCGCGGACGTGGCGACGGCCCTCGCGTTCACGGACACCCTGCCGGCGGGGGTGACGGTGGCCGGGACGCCGAACGCGGCGACCACGTGCACGAGCGGCACGGTGGCGGCGACCGCGGGGGCGGGGACGATCAGCCTGAGCGGCGGGCAGGTGGCGGCCGGGGCGAGCTGCACGGTGACGGCCGACGTCACGAGCACGACCGCGGGCATGCATACCAACACCTCCGGCGACCTGACCTCGTCGTCGGGCAACAGCGGCACCGCCTCGGACACGCTGACGGTCAATCCGCCGCCGGTGCCGACGTTCAGCAAGAGCTTCGCGCCGGACACGATCGCGAGCGGCGGCACGAGCACGCTGACGTTCACGATCAGCAACACCACGAGTCTCGTGGCCGCGACGAGCCTCGCGTTCACCGACACCCTGCCGGCGGGCGTGACGGTCGCGAACCCGGCGAACGCCTCGACCACCTGCACGAACGGCACGCTCACCGCGACGGCGGGCGCGACGTCGATCAGCTTGAGCGGCGGCGAGGTGGCGGCCGGCGGCAGTTGCACGGCGACGGCCGATGTGACGAGCAGCACCGCGGGCTCGCACGTCAACACGTCCGGCGCGCTGACCTCGTCGGCCGGCACCAGCGGGACGGCCTCTGACACGTTGACGGTCAGTGCCGCGCCAGGCTTCAGCAAGAGCTTCGCCCCCGACACGATCGCCGGCGGCGGCGTGAGCACGCTGACGTTCACGATCGACAACAGCGGCGGCTCGCTGGCGGCGACGAGCCTCGCGTTCACCGACACGCTGCCGGCGGGCGTCGTCGTCGCGAACCCGGCGAACGGGGCGAGCACCTGCACGGGCGGGACGGTGACGGCGACGGCGGGCGCGGGCACGATCGGCTACAGCGGCGGCCAGGTGGGGGTCGGCGCGAGCTGCACGGTCACGGCGGACGTCACCAGCAGCACCGCGGGGGCGCACGCCAACACGTCCGGCGCGCTGACCTCGTCGGCGGGCAGCAGCGGCACGGCCAGCGACACGCTGACCGTCAGCCCGGCGCCCACGTTCAGCAAGAGCTTCGCCCCCGACCCGATCGTGGGCGGCGGCGTGAGCACGCTGACCTTCACGATCGACAACAGCGGCGGCTCGCTGGCCGTCACCGGTCTCGGGTTCACCGACACGCTGCCGGCGGGCGTCGTCGTCGCGAACCCGGCGAACGGGGCGAGCACCTGCACGGCCGGGACGGTGACGGCGACGGCGGGCGCGGGCACGATCAGCTACAGCGGCGGCCAGGTGGGGGTCGGCGCGAGCTGCACGGTCACGGCCGATGTGACGAGCAGCACCCCGGGGGCGCACGTCAACACGTCCGGCGCGCTGACCTCGTCGGGGGGCGACAGCGGCACGGCATCCGACACGCTGACGGTCAGCCCGCCGCCCACGTTCACCAAGAGCTTCGCGCCCGCCTCGATGGTGCCCGGCGGCGTGAGCACGCTGACGTTCACCATCAACAACACCGGCAGCGGGCTGGCCGCCACGGCGCTGGCGTTCACCGACACCCTGCCGGCGGGCGTGACGGTCGCCACGCCGGCGAACGGGGCGGCGACCTGCACGGGCGGGACGCTCACGGCGGCGGACGGCGCCACCACGATCACCTACAGCGGCGGCCAGGTCGGGGCGACCAGCACCTGCACCGTGGCCGTCGACGTGACGAGCAGCACGGTCGGCAGCCACGTCAACACGTCGAGCGCGCTGACCTCGTCGTCCGGCACGAGCGGCATGGCGTCCGCCACGCTGACGGTCAACTCGCCGGCGGCGCCGCCGCCTCCGGAGGAGGAAGAAGAAGAACCGCCGTCCGAGGGGACGAGCGTCGAGGACATCACCTCGCCGACAGGGACGGGCTCGATCGACGTCGAGATCGGCGGCGGCAGCACCTGCAGGATCGACCGCGCGGTGACGACGACGGCCGAGGCGGAGGCGGGCGGCGGCCCGGAGGACATCATGTTCCCGCATGGGCTGCTGGCGCTCGGGTTCGACACGTGCACCCCGGGCGGGACCGTCACGATCACGGTTCGGTACCCGACGGCGTTGCCGGAGGGCACGCAGTACTGGAAGTACGGCAAGACGCCGGCGGACCCGACGCCGCACTGGTACACGGTGCCGGCGACGGTGCAGGGCAACACGGTGACGTTCCAGCTCACCGACGGCGGGGCCGGCGACGACGACCTGACGGCGAACGGCCGGATCAGCGATCCGGGCGGCGCGGGGGCGTCGGCGACGGCGGTGCCGGCGATGCCGGTCTGGGGCCTTGTGATCCTCTCGGGGCTGCTGCTGGCGGCCACCCGCCTGGCGTGGCGGCTCCAGCGGGCATGATGGCGGCGCGGTTTCCGCCGATCGGGAAACGACGCAGGCCAATCAGTCGAGTGGGGCGCATCGCGCGCCCCACTCCCTGAGCAGAAACAGAATGGCGGAGATACCACTCGTGCCGCGGCGCGGACGAGGCATTCTGCTGCAC
>JBOGIW010000160.1:0-13121 GCA_050748045.1 Vicinamibacterales bacterium
GAAGAAGGCGTTCACGCCGGAGTTCTCGCACGCGACGAGCCGATAGCCCTTGCGCCGCGCGAGCCGCTCGAGCGCCGCGAGCGAGGCGCCGCGGTACCACGACGGGGCGCCCAGGAGCGACTGGCCGCGGGGCACGGTGAGCGCCCGGTCGGGCCCGAACGCGGCGTTGTACTCGAGGACGAGCACCCGCGGCGAACACGCCTCGAGCGCCTCGAGCACCCAGTAGTCGTGGCTGTCGATGTCGAGAGAGAAGAGGTCCACGTCGCCGGTGAAGCCGTGCGCCGCCAGGAGGTCGTTGACGTTGGCCGCCGACACCTCCGAGGCGACGGCGACGACGCCGGGGTTGTGATGGAAGCGGCGCCTGATGATGTCGATCGCCGGGGCGTTGGCGTCGACCATCAGGCCCGTCCATCCACATTCGTACGCCAGCAGCGCCGCATTGCCGCCGGTCCGGCCGCAGCCGATCTCGACGAAGCGCCGATCGCGAACGCCCGCGGCCTCGAGGAGCGCCAGGATGATGCCGTCCTCCTCGTTCTGCGACCGCAGGCGGAAACGCCGCGCGGTCAGGTCGAACGGGTGCGGCAGATCCAGCCGCCCGAGCTGCAGCGCCCGCATCATGGCGTCGACCTGCCTGGAGAAGATGACGCGCCACTTCTGCTGCGCCTTGTGGTGGTCGTCGGCGTCGCGCCGGATCTCGTCGAGCCGCTCGACGGTCTTCTCCTGTGACTTCCTCGTTTCCCGTGCCTGACGGAGCTCCGCCTCGCCGGCGAGCGCCTGCCACCGGTCGACGGCCGACTGCCAGCGCGCGTCCATCTCGGCCTGCGACTCGCGGATCTTCTTGAGCTGCTCGGCCTGCTTGCGCTGCAAGGCGGCCAGCTCGCGCACGGAGGCGGCCAGCTCCGCCATCGCCGCGTCGGCCGCCGCGCCGTGACCGAGCCATCGGCCCAGCCACCCTGCCCTGATCCTCGTCATCGGCCCGGCCCGCCGGCTTGCACGTCCGCAGCCACGATGCGCGGGGCAAGCACCGACCGCAGGAGGTCGGCGGTGCGCACGTCGATCGGCACGAGCGCGCCGACGTTCAGCCGGCGGAACACCCGGTCGGCCAGCTCGAGGTGGTGCGCGAAGAACGCGTCGCGCTCGGAGTAGAAGGCCAGCGAGCTCACGCCGCAGAGCGGTGCGAGGTACGCATATCCGCCGTATGTGCCGACGAACGCGCGCGCGCCCGCGATGACCGACGTCTGCACGTCGAGGTTCCTGTCCGGCGTCATGAGGTCGTCGACGGAATGAATCCGGAGGCGGTCGCCAGGCACGTAGTCGCGGTGATCGTCGAGGTTGAACGCGGTGTTGAGGAGCACGACGTCGGTCGTCTCCGCAAGGCTGCGGATCACCGAGTCGACAAACGCGCGATTCTCGGGGGTGTCCGGGAACGAAGCGCTGAAGTAGAAGCGGACCGCGACATAGTCCGCCGGGAGGCGTCCGGCCAGGCGCGTGGCGTCGGGCCGCGCGATCGGCGCGTGCTCGGCGAACGCCTCGACGCGGCGGACGGTCATCTGCTGCTTCCAGAACGGATTGAACAGGCGGTACATCAGGCCGGGGTGCAGCAGGTGCGCGCGCGTGAGCCCCTCGGCCTTGAGCACCTGCCGGGCGACGCGCCGGTCGAAGGGGCCCATCGAGCGCTGCTTCTTCGCCTCCTCGGTGTGCGCGCGGAATTCCTCGGCCGTGACGTACGACAGCACGTCGACGTAGCGCCCGCCGAGGTGCGCGTACCAGGGCGCGGCGCCGCCGCGCGACACGACGAGGACCCGCTCGGGCGCGACGCGGGCCTGCCGGAGCGCCCACGTCACGAACGGGATCCAGTAGAGCAGCTCGAAGCCGACCTCTCCCGACCAGGGGCCGACGAGCACCGGATGGTCGCTCGCGGCCAGCTTCGCCAGCCGCGCCAGGATGCGACGCTCGTGGACGCGATGCTCCTCGTTCCACTTCGCATGCTTCAGTGCCTGGGCGGTGACCCGGTACTGCCGGCCGGCCGCCTCGGAGAGCTGCTCCACGCGGCGATCGACGGCGTGCAGTTTCTTCTCGGTGGCGATGCGATCGAGGCGCGTGTGGAGCTTGTCCATCTCGCGCCGCAGCGCCTCGAGCTGCTCGCGCTGGCCGGACTCGACGACGCGTGCGGCGCGGGCAATCGCCTCCAGGCGCTCCCGCTCCTCGGCATGGCCCGGGTGCAGCAGCGCGTGCAGCGCCGCGCCGATGCGGGACACGAGCCTCCCCGCGTGTCTCGAACCCGAACCGCCCGGGCCTTCCGCACGGCCGCTCATCGGGACGGCGTCTCCCCGCGGCCGCGCAGCCCCACGCGGTGCGCGAACATCAGCACCTCGTACAGCGCGCGGCGGCCGAGGCGTCGTGTACGGCCCACGAGCGCCCGCGCACCGACGAGCGTGTCGTACACGGCGTGATGGTAGTGGTGCTTCGTGAGCTTCTTCGCCTTGATGGCGGTGTTGATGCCTCGGTTCACGGCGTGCGAGGTGTCCGACTTCCTGAAGTGACGCCAGCCGTACGTGAGCTGGTAGCGCAGCAGCATGCGCCGCCATTCCGCCTTCGCAATCGGCAGCGGCGGCGGCTGCTTCACCGCGTACTCGCGCCACAGCGTGCGCGTGTGCTGCAGCCACGGCGGCAGCGAGAATCCCGGCGGCTCCTGCCCCGGCAGGACGAGCGTGTGCCGCTGCCGCTCGACGCTCGTGCCGCTCGACTGGCGCCGATACCACAGCACCTCCGGCACCTGGAGGATGCGCCCGTGGAGCGTGAGCTCCGCCACGAGCAGCCGATCGGGCCGGAGCACCGTGCGGAAGATGCCGGCCTTCCGGAGCGCGTCAGCGCGCACCAGGCCGTACACCATGTCGCCTGCACCAACACCCTCGAAGCAGAAATGCGTCCAGCGCGCCCGCACGTCGCCAAGGCCGGCCGTGTCGAAGAGCCGCGGCCCCTTGTCGAGCTCCTCCCCCGCCTGGGTCATGCGACGGGTGATCGGATAGGCGAGCACGGCGCCCGGGTCGGCATCGAGCTCGCCGACCATGCGCTCGAGCCATCGCGCGTGCCATCGATCGTGGTCGCTCACCCAGGCGAAGTAGGGCGCCGCCGGCCAGTCGCGCGCGGCGATCCCGGCCACCTCCCGCCAGGTCGCAATCATGCCCTGGCGCGACGCGTGACGGTAACACCGGACTCGCGGATCCCTGCCCTCGTACTCGCGCGCGATCGTCTCCGTCTCGTCGCTCGATCCATCGTCCAGGAGCACGAGGCGGAAGTCGTCGAAGGTTTGCGCGACGAGCGAGTCCATCGACTCACGCAGGTGCCGCGCGTTGTTGTAAAGCGTCATCCCGAGGACGACTCTCGGCCCGTCGTCTGTCGATCGCCGTACCGGCGCCGCCCGTGGAGACACGGAGCGAGCCGCGCGATCGAGACGCCCCACCAGGTGCCGGTACCCCAGCTCCGAGCGTTCCGCCATCTTCCCCGGCTTCGGCGGCTTCTTCATCGCGCTCGTGTAGTCGTCGTCGAGAACGGGGACCTCGGTAAGCCGGTACCAGTCGGCCAGCGCTTCGCTGACGCTCACGAGCTCGGTGTTGTACGGCGACCGCTCGCGGTTGAGGCTGTAGAGCAGCGGGCAGCCCGCCTCGGCGGCCGTGCTCGCGTATTGGCGCACCTGCGCGCCCGTCATCTCCTGGAACGAGACCATGTTCAATGTCAGGTCGAGCGGCATCGAGGAGAGGAGCTGGGCGCGCGTGTTCGGCACGAAGACGAAGTCGGCGTCGCGCCACCCCTCGACGCCGGGCGACTCGACGGTTCCGCAGAAAAGCGTGCGCGCCCGCGGAAACAGGACCGCAAGGTAGGTGGCCGAGAACAGGAACAGCTCCGGGAAGTCGACGATGACGTAGGTCGTGCGGGGCACGAGCGTCTTGAACTGGTAGGCGAAGCCGGCCCAGCCGGCGCCGATCTCGCAGACGAGGGGACGCTCGGCGCCGCGGATCGCGGCGAGGACGCCTCCGCGCTCCATGCCAATCAGCACCTCGAAGAACTTGAGCGTGTCGACGTTGAAGAGTCGCCCGTCGATCTCGTAGCCGAACCCGCCGAGCGCGGGCGACTCGGGCACGAGGAGCGCCTCTCCGCCGGCGATCTGGCGCAACGCGCGGAGCCGGGCCTCGAAGCGCTCGCGACGGCCGTCGCCCTTCGACCGGTAATCGTAGGGCCTGATGCCGGTGAGGTGAAACGCGTGGTGCCGGAGCTTCCGGAGGATGAGCGGCGTGGCCTCGGCCATGTAGTCGATGTTCTCGAGCTCCTCGGCCCAGTACCCGCTTGGATCCGCCTGGCCGGCAGGACCTGGGGCCTGCCCTGCCGCGGCCTTCATCTGCAGGACGGCCTCGCGGGCGCGTTCGTATGCCTGGAGCTCCGGCGTCATGCCTCTTCAGCCGGCGCGGCCGCGGCCATCGCCTCGGGTTCGCCGGCGGTGTACGGCGGCAGGTCCCGGGTGTCCACGCGCGGCAGCTCGAACCGGCCGTCCATGGCGAGGTTCACGCGGCGACGCACGGTGTTGAATGCCAGCGAGTATCCGGCCGCCCCGAGGATGCGCAGCGTGTCGCGTGTGTAGGTCTCCGGGCCGCCCCACGGGTAGCAGAACGGCACGCGCGCCTGGCCGGTCCGCGCGCGGATCCACGCGACGCCGCCGCCGAGCTCCTGCTCCTGCTCCGCAACCGTCAGGCGCGAGAGCATCCGGTGCGAGCGCGTGTGGTGGCCGAATACCATGCCCGCCGCTGCCATCTCCGCGATCATGGAGTGACTCAGGTAGAGGCGCCGCGCGAAGAGGTCCTCCGGGCCGATGTGGCGCGCGAAGAGCGCGTCGAGAACGCGCTCGGCGTCCTCGAACGGCAGGTCGTAGTTCAAGAGGTCCTTCACCGCGCGCTCGCCGGCGTGCTCCCATCGGTCCGCGCCGAAGACCGTGGCATGGGCGCATCCGGGCACGGCGGCGCACTCGTCGAGGACGGCTCTCGCGAAGCCATCGGCGCCGAGCCGCGCGAGCAGGAAGTGCGTCTTGTGGACGCCGAGCACGCGTGGCGTGGCGCCGCACGCATTCTCGGCGAGGAAGAACACGCCCGTCAGCCCGTGCCGGCGCAGGGCCGGGAACGCCACCTCATAGTGATCGACGAACCCATCGTCGAACGTCAGCAGGGCCGCGCGGCCGGGAAGCGCCGCGCGGCCGTCGATGGCCGCCTCGAGGCGCGCGAGATCGATGACGTCGTACTTGCGCTCCAGCCAGCCGAGCTGCTGCTCGAAGAGCGCCGGCGGGAGCGACCGGATCCCCGGGTACTCCGTGGACGCGCTGTCGCGCAGGTAGTGGTACATGACGACGAGGCACGTGCCGCTCACCGCGCTTGCGCCTCCATCGTGACGAGCGACAGCCGCGCGTCGCGCGTGGCACGAGCGCGGAGGTACTCGTCCACCATGCCCGCCGCGAAGTTGGCGTAGAGCCTGTTGACCGCCGCAGCGGAGAAATCGGCGCGCTTGTAGACGCGGCCGCCGCCCGTCTGCTCGACGCCTCGCAGCGGCGCTCGTGCGTGCGCCAGGGCTGCGGCTCCAAGCGCGGCCGACGCAACGACGATCGTCTTGTTGCCGATGTCGTGGGGACCGTCGCCGCTCCGGATGTCGGGCCGCACGTGCGCGATGATGGGCCCAGTGTCCACGCCGATGTCGAGGAAGTGGATCGTCGCGCCGCAGTACTCCGGCTCCCCGTTCACGAGCGGCCAGAAGTTGGTCCCCGCGCCCCGGTAGTACGGGGAGAGGCCGAGGTGCATGTTGAGGATGCGGCCCGGAAACGTATCGATGAGCGGCTGCTTCAGGAGCCCCGTGCCGAACACGAGCACTGCGTCGGGCGCCGCGCGCCGCATGGCCTCGATCGCCGCCGGATCGTTGCAGCCCCCGGGCGCGAGCCTCCACGCGCGCGCGTGCAGGCGGGCATGACCGGCGAAGCAGGCCTCCTCGGACGCCTCCCGCGCCTCGAAGTGACGTGCAATCACCGCCTCGTCGTCCGGCGACGCGGCGTACTTCAGGGGTTGGAACGACTTCTCCTCCTGCCACACGCCGGCGACGTCCATCTGCGCGGCCAGCGTGTTCGCCACGAACTGATGACGCCGCATGGTGCTGGTGAGAACGATGGCGCGCATCGAACGACGCTCGTCAGTCCTTGCCGGCACCCGGCAATTCGCCGCGCCAGATGCCGGCGATGTAGAGGCCGCGATAGATCGTCACGGCGGTGCGATGGCGGAAGCGGCGCAGCGCGCTCTTCACTTCCTTGCCTTTCCGCATGAGGGCGTCGCGGCGCTGGCGCTTCTCCCGGCGGCGCGTCTTCTCGCGGATGCGCGCCGCTTTCGCCTCGCGACGCGCCTCGAGCGAGCGCCCGGTCCGCTCGGCATGCTCGTCCCACGCGTCGGCCCGCATGTCGTTCATGAGCCAGCGGCCGAGGCCCGTTCGCGACCACGATGCGGCCGTCACGACCAGGGGTCGAAGCCATGCGCCCCGCTCGAGCGACGGATCGGGCCTGGCTCCCTCGTCTCGCAGCCGCTCGAGCGCGTCGGCAAACGCCGGCGTGGCGGGCACGTCGAGGCCGGCCGGACGGACGAAGGCGGAGAGGAACCGCCGGTTGCGCTCGTCGCGGGCGCCGTCGAGCGCGACGGCCTCGGCAAGCTGGCGGAGATGCGTCTCGAGGTCGGGCGCCAGGTGCAGGAGGCCGCCTTCCACGTTCATCAGGTACTGGAAGTGGATCATCTCCTCCTGGTGCATCCGGTACTCGGGCAGCGTGAAGGTGAGCACCGGCCGTCCGACGATCGCCGCCTCGAGGAACGCGCTCGTCACGAGGCCGACGACCGCGCTCGAGTAGTACAGCGAATCGAAGTAATCGTGCTTCGACGCCGGGTCGATCGGGTTGCGGCCATGGAAGGCGACGTTCTCGAGGCCATCGAGGCTGACGCCGGCCCACTCCTTGAGGCGCTCCGGGTGCGGACGCACGAGCACGCCCAGGTTCCTCACGCGCGCATCGGAGCTGCGCCGCAGGGCGTCGATCCACCGGCGCACGAGCGCCGGCTCCGGAGGATCGGGCATCGGGCTGAGGGCCGAGTGGACCCAGAGGACGAACGGCCGCGCGGGGTCGAGGCCCATGGCGCGGCAGAACTGCTCTTTCGTCCGCTCCGGCGTCCGTGTGAACCACTGGTCGTAGCACTGCGCGCCGGTGAGCACCACGCGCTCCGCCGGAAGGCCGTGCATCTCCACGGCCTCGCGCTTCTGCACGTCGTTCCAGACGATCACGCAGTCGGGCACGACGTGGAGGAGCGCCTTGCTGGAAAGGTGATCCCAGCTCATGATTGCCGCGGCGACCGGGATGTCGAGCGCGCGTGCCGCCTTGAGCACGTCGATCTGCTGCGAGCGGGAGTACGTCAACGATGCCAGTACGACGACGTCGGGGGCGTGCCGGCGGAGGTACTCGACCATCGCCTCGCTTCGCGGCATCAGCCGCTCGAACCGCGTGAGCGCGCCGACCGTCGCACGCGGCCCCACGCCCGGAACGCGCGCCGCCCAGCGGACCACGCGTGCGGCGCGTTCCTCGGCCCGCAGCCGCAGCTTCGCGGGATAGCGCGGCTCCAGCACCCGGGCGTAGTCGAGCGCGACGCGCATGCGTCGCGCCGCGTCGAACCACGGCTCGTGCTCGAGCGACGGGAGCAAATCCCACGTGATGCCTCGGTGCTCCGCGGCCAGGCGCTCGGCAAGCTCCTGGCCGCCCAGTCCCTCGGGCTCGTCGCCCGTCAGATGCACGTCATGGCCGCGCGCGGCAAGCTCCCGGACGACCGACTCGAAGTTCCGGAAGTATGCGAGGTGCAGCGCGGCGAACAGCACCTTCATGCGCGCCGCCCCATCACCCGCAAGTTCTTCCCGTAGGCGCCGGCGTTCACGAAGAACTGCAGCACGTCGGCGATCTCCTCGACGGCCGCGTCGGCTTTCCCGTGCACCTCGCGTCGGTACCAGAGGTAGTCCACGATGTCGAGCCCTTCGGTCGCGAGGTAGACCGGGTCGAGCCCCTCGCGCGCCATCAGGTCGCGGATCGTGGCCGGCGTGTAGTAGTTCAAGTGGTGCGTGGGCCAGATGAAGTGGGCGTCCTTCCCCATGAGCAGGCGCGACGCCGAGTCGTAGTTCGGCACGTACAGAAAGACGATGCCGCCCGGCCGCAGCAGCCGCGTGCAGGCGCGCAGCGTGCGCACGGGATCGATCAGGTGCTCGAGCACGTCGAAGAGCGACATCGCGTCGAAGCTCGCCGGCTCGAAGCCGGCGTCCTCGAGATCGGCGGTCCGCAGGTCGAGGCCGCGGCCCCGTCCGAACTCGATGGCCGACGGGTTGAGGTCCACGCCGATCGCCTGCCAGCCGGCGTCGCGAGCCGCCTCGACGACGAAGCCCGTGCTGCAGCCGACGTCCAGATACCGCGGCGCCGCCGGCGAAAGGTGGGCCGCCATGAGCGCCACGCGCTCGCGCCCGAAGCGCTGCACGCGGTACTCGTGGCTCCTGATCCCGAGGTCCCGGACGATGTCCTGGTATTCCTGCGACGCGTACACCTTCTTGTAGTGCGACTCGTCGAAGGTCGGACTCACGTACACGAGATCGCACGCCGCGCAGCGTACGAGCTGCATGTGATCCTTATCGAGCTCGTGGCGCGCCTCGGCGCTCCCGCAGGTCGGGCACGCGCGCGGCGTCAGCAGGTCTGCGGGAATCCGGCCGTGCGTCCGCACCAGCTCGTCGATCGAATGGGTCCGCTTCTCGATGAGCTGCTGGTAGGAGCCGCCCGGCCGGAGCTTCGCGACGTCGACGGCCTGGTACTCCGAGAGCTGCCGATACGGAATCTGCACGGTTATCTCGGGGAGCGCCCCAGCAGCCGCTCCAGGGCCTCGAAGTCGGCGAGGGTGTCGACGTCCACGGAATCCTCCAGCGACATCACCAGCGGGCGGCAATCGTCGCCGTAGAGTGACTCACGCGCCAGCACCGCGGCCCGCACCGCCAGCACCGCCGGCCCGTTCCGGGCGAAGACGTGCGGCTTGTCCTGCCGGCGCAGGATCGACGGGCCGTCCAGGAAGGGCACCAGGCGCTCCCCCTCGAGCCGCAGGACCGACACCGGGTTGAACTGGTGCGGCACCTCGACCACCGTGACCACGGATTCGGCGGCAGACGACACGAGGAGGTCCACGGCGCGGTCGATGTGCTCCCCTCGGCGCAGAGGCGACGTCGGCTGGAGCAGCACCACAGCGTCTGCCGTGAACCCCAACCCCGCCATCACGCGGACGGCATGCTGAAGGACTGGCAGCATCGGCGTGTCATCCTGGGCGAGCTCCTTCGGCCGCATGAACGGCACCTCGAGCTGCAGGCCCCGTGCCGCGTCCCGGATCGCCGTGTCGTCGGTGCTCACGATCACGCGCGAGAGGCGGCGGCTCTCCCGCGCCGCGTCCGCGGTATACGCCAGCAGCGGCCGTCCGGCGAGCGGCCGCAGGTTCTTGCCAGGGATGCCCTTCGAGCCGCCACGTGCCGGGATTACGCCGAGGACACGCATCTCAGGAGCTCAAAGCAGTTCCTGGTTCCGGGAACTCTCACAGTTTCGCCGGCTGCGTGAACACGAGCCGCTTCTGGATGCGCAGCGGTACCCGCGCCAGCAGGTCGGCGATGCGGCCGCCCGCCTTGCCGTCGCCGTACAGGTGATCCGGCGGGAAGCGGCCGTGGGCGAGCTGCGTCCGGATGGCGGCGGCGATCTCCCGCCGGTCGTAGCCGACGTCGACGACGTTCGGGCCCCGATCGCGGCCCATCTGGCGCGTGCCGATGTTGACCGCCGGCACGCCCAGGAACGCCCCCTCGCGGATCGGCGCGCTCGAGTTGCCCACGGCGCACGAGCACGCGAGCATCAGCCGGATGTAGGTCTCGATCGGGAAGTTCTTGTAGAAGCGGATGTACTCGGGCTTGCGCTTCTCCCGGAACGTGCGCATCCCGCTCGCGATGTCCTCCGAGCCGGCATCCACGTTCGGCCACAGCATCATCGTCGGCATCCGAAGCTCGTCGAGCGCCTCGAGCGTTTCCCGGATCTGCGCCTTGCCCTGCCCGTACTCCGTCGTCACCGGGTGCTGGTTGACGAGCAGGAACGGTTTCGACGGGTCGATGTCGGCGCCGACGCCCTCGCGCGTGAGCCACTCGGCGTGCGGAATGCCGCCCGACGCGTGCGCGATCTCGGAGACGAGGTCGATGCGCGGGCAGCCGACGGCATGCACCGTGTCGGGGGGCTCGCCCATGCGGATGATGCGCTCGGCGGCGGCCTCGTTCGCCGGGAAGTGCAGGTGCGAGAGCTTCGTCACGGCGTGGCGAATGCTCTCGTCGATCGTGCCGCTGATCTCGCCGCCCATCGTGTGTGCGACGGGAATGTTCATGTAGGCCGCGGCAATCGCCGTGGACATCGTCTCGAAGCGGTCGCCGACGCTGACCACCACGTCGGGCTTCAGGAGCTCGTACATCGTCGGCAGCTCGAGGAGCCCGAGACCGGTGGACTTCGCCATCGTGGCGGGGGTCTCGCCCTCGACGATCATGGTGACCCTGGCGTCGGGCTCGAAGCCGTCGCTTTCGATCACGTCCACGACCGATCCGAAGCGGTCGAGGAGCGCCGAGGCGGCGACGACGAGCTGCAGCGTCAGGCCGGGATGCGCCTTGACCGCGCGCATGACCGACTTGATGCTGCTGTAGTTGGCCCTCGAGCCGACGACGACACAGATCTTTCGCACGGTTGTTCCCGGAATCAGGGCAACGGCTGCGTGAGATAGGCGGTGATGTCGCGTGCGTCTCTCGCCTCGGCGCGCGCCACGAGCGCCGGCCGGTTTTCGGCCGTGATGGCGGCGCCGTGCCTGACGAGCAGCTTCACGAGATCCAGGCGCCCGATCGCCACGGCGGCGTCGAGCGGCGTCATCTCGTGACCCTCGCCGTCGATGAGGCCCGGACGTACCGGCCAGGTCCGGTTCGGATCCTGCCCGGTCTCGATGAGGCGCACGACCTCGGCGTGGTCGCGGACAGACGCCGCCTCGGCGACGTTCAGCTCCGGCGTGCGCCAGAACGGATCGGCGCCGGCCATCCATCCCACGATCACCCAGAGCGCGGCCGCCATCGGCACGAGCAGCGGCCCGACAGCGGCTGCCGCGAGTGCGGTGTGGATGCGGCCGGAGGTCGCGGTGTCGGACATCAGTAGAAGTAGCGCGCCCACTCCGGGTCCGCGAAGGTCGGCGACGGCGCGCGCCGCGCGAGCGCGGCGCGACCCGGAGGCGTCAGGTCGATGTCGTTGCGCCCGGCCCAGGCGTCCACCTCGGTCCAGTCGTTGCGCGTGACGAAGCTCGCATCACGCAGCGTGTATCCGGCGCCGACGAGGCGAACCGCCGCGCCTGCCGCCAGGAGCGCCACGACCACGGTGCCCGCGGCAAGCCGCGGCGCGGGCGCCGCACCAAGGCTCACGATGAGGTGCCTGAGTGCCACCGCCGCGGCCAGCGCGTGGAACGCGCCCGCAGGGCTGACGATCACGTCTTTCGTGTACGGAAAGCTGACGACCGCGTTGACGACGAGCACCGCCAGGAACGTGATGACCACGCGGTCGGCGTCGTCGAAGTCGCGGCGACGCCAGCCACGTGCACGGTCCGCGACGAACCAGGCGATGAGGAGCGTCGAGACCGTCGTGGTGAGCACCGAGATCACCTGTCCCAGCGTGACCCGGTCCTCCATTGCGCTTCGCACGAAGACCCAGACGCCCGTCCGCGGCTCCGAGGAGAGCACGGTACTGATCTGCGAGGCCACGTTGTAGGCGTAGAACGCGTACGGCCAGTCGCCGAAGCGCGCCGTCAGCTCCCGCGGCTCGAGCGTCTCGAAGCCGAATCCCGACGCACGCTCGACGAGGCCGGGCGTGCCGACGTCGAAGAGCACGAAGCGCGCGAGCAGGTATGCCGCCAGGCAGGCGGTGGTGACGACGAGCGCCCTGCGCGAGACGCCACGGGCGCCGGCCGCCCAGCAGGCGGCCAGCGAGACCCAGACGAGCACGCCCGATTCGACGGTGAGGAGCATTGCCACGAAGAGCGCGACGGCCGCGCCGTCCCGCCAGCGGGAGGGGGAGCCGAGCGAGAGATTGACGGCGGCGAGGCATGCCAGCACCACGGTCATGAACGTGTTGACAGGAAACGCCTCGCGGATCGTGCCGTCGAAGGTGTGCGCGCCGAAGAGCAGGGCCACGGCAAACGGGACGACGAGCGCGGCAGACGCGTCGCGGACGCGCAAGGCGCCCACGGCCAGTGCCGCGCAGGCGAGCACCTGGGCGAGGTGGACGCCGCGGAAGACCGTCGTGTAGTGGCCGTTCGCAAGCTCGTACACTGCCTTGATCTGCGCCCACAGGAAGGGTCGCATGTAGCCGCCGCCGATGCCGGCCGTCACCGCCTGCGCCCAGGTCTGCTCCTGCACCTGAATCAGGTTGTTGAGACAATCGCTGAGCTGCACCGGGATGCGGACAACGAAGTAGCCAAGCCCGAGCGCGAGGACAATCGCGACGCCGTAGGCCGCCCCGCGCCAGCGGTGGCCGCCGGCGGCGGGTCGCGTGGATGCCTCGACGCCGACTACGCCCATCCGAGCTTCTGCTTGATCAGGTTCTTGAGGCGCGTGGAACGGCTCCGGCGCGGGCGCCCCGGCCTGGCGGCCTGCTTCGCCTCACGGTACCGTTGCTTGGCCACGAGTCGCGCGGCCCTGGCCACGCGAGCCGCCTCCGCCCGAGCGCGCTTCTCCGCTTCGCGCGCCTCACGCCCGGCGATGCGCGCGCGACGATCGGCCTCGCGCGCCGCGACCCGTTCGGCCAGTCGCTTTTCCTTCCCTGCGCGCGCCTCTCGGAGGCGCTCGATGCCCTCGAGCTCGCGCTCCGAGTACGTCCATCGCTCGAACCGCACCACGTCGCGCCCTGACGCGAGCCGCGCGAGCAGCCACCGGGCCACGGACGCCATCGGCACCGCCGCCTCGCGCGCGATCGGCCGCGTGCGCATCTCTTCGAC
>JBOGIW010000161.1:0-3465 GCA_050748045.1 Vicinamibacterales bacterium
TGGAAGTTGAGTCGCCCCGCATCGTCACTCTGACCCCGTTCTGACCCTCACGGAAGCTCTCCGAGGCCCAGATCCACCCACGTGCCCATGCCTCGCTCCCGTGCCCTGTCGTAGACGTGCTGCGCGCAGGCCACGTCCTGAATCGCCAATCCTGAACTGTCGAAGAGCGTGATCTCATCCGGGCTGCGGCGCCCTGGAGCCTTCCCGAGTATCACCTCTCCGAGCTCCACCTCCAGGTCGGACTCGCCGACGGCGCCGGCCCGCACGGCCACGGCAAACTTCCCTTCCTCCCTGGCGTTGCTCTTACCGTCGGCGATCACGCGGGAGAGCCGCACGACGGAGGGATCGATCTCCGTATTGATGCCTGCCCCGACGATGTGCTGACCGGGCTCGACGTGCGCAGGGAGCAGGACCGGGTCCGGCGAGTTGGTGGCCGTAATCACGATGTCGGCGCCACGCACGGCTGCTTCAACGGTTGCGACAGGTTTCAGGTGGATCCCGGTCTCGTCCCGCAATCTGCTCGCGAACTGCTCGCGGTGATCCGTCGAGCGGCTGAACACGGTGCCTTCGGTCACGCCTGGCATCAGTCGTGCGACGGCAACGAGATTGAACCTCGCCTGCACGCCCGCGCCCACCACAGCGACGCGACGGGAGCCCTCTCGCGCGCAGTACCGAGCGGAGAGGCCTCCACCCGCGCCCGTACGAATCCCCGTGATGTACACGCCGTCCATGAGGGCGAGGGGAAACCCATCGTCCGGGTCGAACAAGGTGACGAGACTCCCGACGTTCATGCCCGACGGGTTGTCGGGAAATCGCGCGAGCACCTTCATGCCCATGGCATTCACGCCGTCGCCCACATAGCCGGCCAGGAGCTTCATCCAGCGCCGCTTGCCGCCCGGCTTCAGCCACGTGTTGGGAGCATTGAGGGCGTCTCCGGCGGACAAACACTCGAACGCCCTCTTCTGGATCGCGATGCACGCATCCATGGACAGGATCTGCCGGATCTCGGCCATGGTCACAATGAGCGTCCTGCGATGCGCAAAGACGTGCGTTCCCGAGCTCTCCATGCGAACTCCAGTCGCGGCTCCGGTGGAGGCGCGCGGACCGCCGCCTACCGGGCCGCGGCTTCCGCCGACTGGACCTGAAACGGCAGGTTCCGCACGACGATGAGACCGTCTGCTGTTCTGGATCTGGCCTGCACGCGCAGCACGTATTCGCCTGGGACCAGCCCGGCGAGCGGTACCTGCACGATCGATCCGTAGCCGTGCGGCGCCTTTCGCAGGTTGTCCTCGGTGATCTGCAGGTCACTGCTGAACCGCACCTGCCCATCGTCAGCCGCGACGGTAATCGCGACGTCGACGGTCCCGACCGGCTCCTTCGCGTCGTGATAGAGGGCGAAGAGCGCCGCCAGCGTGTCCGTCCGCGCGAAGTCGCGCGTGACGGCCGGCGGCGCGCGCAGCAGCGCGTCCAGCTCGGGATCCGGGCGCGGCGTCGGCGTTGCGGCGGCGCTCGTGGAGGTCAGCACGACGCCGCTCAGCGAGAGTGGCGCCTGATTGAAGTCCGGCACCTCGATGTCGTAGTGCACGCTGCCGACGGCGGCCGATCCGGTCTCATGCGCCCCGGCACGGAGCTGATAGCGGCCGGGGGCCAGGTTCAGCCGAAACATCAGCCGCAGCCCTTTCGCGCGCACCGCCTCGTAGGTCTCGGGCTTGAGCCGCAACGCGACGGAATGCCGGTCGCCATCGAGAAACCTGCCCTCGGCATCGACCGCCACGACAGCGGCGTCCACGGTATCCGTGTAGAACCCACCCTCCTGCCCGAACCTGAAGTTCCGCGCGTCCATCTCCAGTCCCAGCAGCACGGAGCCAGTCACTCCTGGACCTTTGAATGGCGCCGCAAAGGCCCGCAAGGGCACGCCGCCGAGTGGGAGCGGGTTGTTGAGCGTCTGCCGCAGCACGTCCGCCGGTTCCGCGCGCGGTGACATGGTGGCGCTCCTGGTCTCGCGGGAGGAAGGCGCCAGGTAGCCCTTGCGCGCGCGCACGCGGACGCCCGGCCGCTTCACCCGCACGTCGATCTGCCGGAAGCGACCGTCGGCGCGCGTATTGTTCGAGCGGTAACCGAGCACATAGTACGTGCTGTTCTGCCGGACAATCCGCTCGAAGGCGCTGGAGAAATCGTTGGAGCTCGTCGCAGCGAACCCGCCGGTCTCCTCGGAGAGCACGCGGAGGCTCTCCTGCGCGCGGCGCAGCTCGTCCTGCAAGGCGCTCGCGGTGAGCCCCATCAGCGGGTTCTCCGGAAACGACCCGACCTCGATCATGTCGTCGCCGGTAGTAGCGATGCCACGGGGATCGATCCCGTAGACGATGACGTTGGCCCGGGTCATCGCGCCAATCGCCCGCCGGAGCCGGTCCACGATGGCCTGCGCGTAGCTGGAGGTAAAGGTCGACAGGCCGCTCGTCGTCTGCCTCACGGCATTGTGGATGTCGTAGTCGATGCCTTCGCTGATGAGCACGACCGACTTTCGTCGCCCGCGTGTGCTGCCGAGCAGATCGCCGAGGCGCTCCAGCGTCTCCAGGAGGCTCTCCGCCTGGCGTGCCCGCTCAGCCTCGAGCGGATCGGCGATGTGCTGCAGTCGGATGTCGGCTTGGGTTTTCCGGTCATCCTGGCGGCGGTACTGGTCGAGCCGTTCGAGCAGGGCCGACCGCACCTTGCGCCCCATGAACTTGTCGATCGACGCCAGCAGGAGCGTCGAGCTCGGCGTGAACTCCTGGCTCGCGCCGGATCGCCCGCTCGTGTAGATGATCGACACGAGGTCGTGAGCGCCGACGTATCGTTCGGTGAACTGGCGGGCGGCTTCCTTCACCCGCGCCGAACGGAGCGGGCTGGTGTGCAAGTCGTCGAGGACGATCACGAACACGCGACCCTCCGGCACGGCGGCGTTCGATCGCACATCCGGCTCGATGCGAGTCGAGGACAACGCGGGCGCGGCCGATCGCACCTCGTACGGCAGGTCGACCAATCCGAACGTGGACACGTCCTGCGCCTTGCCGTCTTCCAGCACCTCGAAATCGTCGCGACCGAGGTTGCGCACGAACTCGTCCCCGGCGCCGGTGACCGTGACGTCCACTTCGACGTGGTTCACCTCGGCCCTGAACGTCGGCGGCGGCTGTGTGCGCTGCGCCCCGTGCCCGGCGGAGACGAGCGGCGCCGCGAACGTCACGGCGAGCGCCCAGGCGACCAGCGCGCGCACACCGAACATCGGCACCAGGCGACGAGCCGCGTCGAAGACGACCTTCCTCAGCATGGGGCACGTGCTCCGAAGAACATCCTTCCAAACCGCCGCACGAACGGCTGCGCGCGAGACGGACGGTCCTCCAGGTCCAGCGCCATGATCGTCTTCTTGTTCCTGAGATAGACCTTGCTGCCCACGAGCGTAGGGACCGTCCACGACAGGCTGTCGAACAC
>JBOGIW010000162.1:0-5256 GCA_050748045.1 Vicinamibacterales bacterium
GATTCAGGCGGTCGTTCTGGAAGTAGCCGTAGATCTCGTGGTTGTTCGACGGCTTGGCGCTCAGCTTCATGTACGGCTGCCAGCTCTCGCTCTCGTTGTTGAACAGCGTCTTCTCGGGAAAGAACTGCTGGATCCGCTGGACCTCGAGCGCCGTGCGGCTGATGCCGCTCGCCGAGACGGCCCGGCGGATCGACCCGAAGAACCACACGCTGTCTTTCCTGATCGGACCGCCGAACGAGGCGTCGAACTGCCGCACGTAGGCCGTCGTCGGCGTACCGCCGCCGCCAGGCCGGCAGGTGATGAACGTCGTGCAGTTGTCGACGTTGTCGCCGTTCCAGTTGAACGGCTGGTACTGGACCGCGCCCGACCCGCTGAAGCGGTTGCCGCCGCTCTTGGTGATCACGTTCATGACCATCCCGACGCCCATCGGCGCCGACGCGTCCACGCCGCCGGTCTTCACCTGCACGTCGCTGATCATGTCCGTGCCCATCCCGACGTAGGTCACCTGGGCGTCGTGGTAGTTCGACGCGATCATCCCTTCGAGCTGGATGACGTGCGCGAAGTGCTCGGTGGCGTGGCCGAAGTACACCTGCCGCCCGCTGCCGTCGTCGAAGCCGCGCGAGATGACCCCCGGGGTCAGCTCGAGGAAGTCGCTCCAGTTCCGGCGCGCCTGGATCGGCATCTGCCGCTGGAACTCCCCGTCGATGTTCAGCACGTTGCTCGGCTTGGACACTTCGAGCATCGGCGAGTCGCCGGAGACGGTGATCGTCTCCTGCAGCGTGCCAAGCTGCATGACGACGTCGACGGCAAACGTCGCGCCGGCGCGCAGCAGGATGCCCTCCCGCTTGAAGGTCGAGAAGCCTGCCAGCTCCGACGTGATGGTGTAGGTGCCCGGCGGCAGGTTCAGCAGCCGGTAATAGCCCTCGTCATTCGTCACGCCGGTGGCCGGACGAAGCAACTCCGGGCTCGTGGCCGTGACCGTGACGCCAGGCAGTGCGCCCCCCTGCGCGTCCTTGACGTAGCCGCGCAGGCTGCCCTGTGTGCCCGCCTGCGCTAAGACCTGGTTCGGTAGAAGCAGCGCGATGGTGACCGCGGCGGCTGCTGCCATTCTATGCATAAGCCCTCCTGACGGAACCCGAACGCGCCCGAGATATGCCAAAGGCTAAGTGATCCAATCAGTCAATCAGTGTATTTGGGCGATGTAAGGCTTTCGAAGTCAAGGAGAAGGTGACGAGGGGACAAACCGGGGCTATTATTGCCCACGTTTTGAGGACGAGGCATCCGCGCTCCTTATCGTTCGTGTCAGTCGAGCTTATCGCCATCCCCCCCTTGGCCTGTCTTCTCGGAGGGTGACCATGCGACGTTCTGCCCCCTGCCTGTTGCTCGCCGTTGTTCTCGTCGCGGCCCTGCCGAGCGCCCGCGTACCGGCGCAAACCCAGCGTCCGATGTCGCCCGTGGATCTGATCGAGCTGCCGCGCGTCCTGGATCCACAGCTCTCGCCCGACGGCCATCACGTGATCTACGTGCTCGAGCGGCCGGACTGGAAGGAGAATCGGCGCGTTGGCCACCTGTGGCGGACGAGCGCCGATGGCAGCGCGCCCGTGCAGCTCACCTTCGGCCAGCGCGGCGAGACGAGCCCGCGATGGTCGCCGGACGGCAGGCGCATAGCGTTCCTCACGCGGCGCGGCGACAACGAAGACCCCCAGGTCTACATCCTCGAGAACGACGGCGGCGAGGCGCGGCCGCTCACGAAGCACCCGTCGGCCGTCTCGAATATCCAGTGGGCGCCGGACGGCGGCACGATCTTCTTCCTCGCCCCCGAGGCGAAGACCGAGGATGAGAAGGACCGCGACAAGCTCCGCGACGACGTGTACGCCTACGAGGAAGACTTCAAGCACAGACACATGTGGACGGTGACTGTCGAGGACGGGGCCACGAGGCGGGTCACCGACGGCGACTACTCGATCCTGAGCTACGCGCTCTCGACCGACGGGAAGAAGATTGCGTTCCATCGCGCGGTCTCGCCGCTTCTCGAGCACGGGCCGACGAGCGACGTGTGGGTGATGAACGCCGACGGCAGCCGCCCGCTGCAGCTCACCCGCAACAGCGTGTCCGAGGAGAACGCCCGGCTGTCGCCTGACAACGCCCAAGTCCTCTTCACCGCCGGGACCAACGAGAAGTTCGAGCCGTACTACAACAGGAATCTCTTCATTGTCCCCGCCGCCGGCGGAGAGGCGCGGCGGCTCGCGGCGGATCTGCCGCACGTCGAGGGAGGCGCGGCGTGGTCGAGGAGCGGCCGGTCCATCTACTTCGTCGCCAACTACGGCGTGCACAGCCAGCTCGTGGAGATCGACCTCGCCTCGAAAGCAATCAAGACGTTGACGAAAGGGGATCATGCGCTCCAGGACTGGGAGTTCATCGCCGCGGCGGACCGGCACGTCTTCGTGATGTCCGAGCCGACGCGCGCGGACGCCTGGACGCTGGCCGCCTCCGCCACGGCGGCGGGCGGCGCGCCGGCGGTCCCGACACAGGTCACGCGCGTCTTCGACGCCACGAACGCCGCCTTCGCGCTGCCGAGGCAGGAGCGCGTCGAGTGGAAGGGCGCCGACGGCGTCCGAGTCGAGGGGCTGCTCTACTACCCGGTTGACTACAGGCCCGGCACGCGTTATCCGCTCGTCGTGCAGACCCATGGCGGGCCGCAGTCATCGGACAAGTTCGGCCTGGGCACCTGGGGCAGCTACGTGCCGGTGCTGACGGGCAAGGGATACGCGGTGCTCAAGCCGAACTACCGCGGCAGCACCGGCTACGGCAACGCCTTTCTTCGCGACATGGTCGGGCACTACTTCAACCAGGCGCACCTCGACGTGATGGCGGGCGTCGATCACGTGATCGCGATGGGCGTCGCCGATCCCGGGCGGCTCGCAAAGATGGGCTGGAGCGCCGGCGGCCACATGACGAACAGGATCATCACTTTCACCGACCGCTTCAAGGCCGCCAGCTCCGGTGCGGGCGCCGCGAACTGGGTGTCGATGTACGCCCAGAGCGACACGCGGGCTCAGCGCACGTCCTGGTTCGGCGGGACCCCCTGGGAGAAGAACGCGCCCCTCGACAAGTACTGGAACGACTCGCCGCTGAAGTACGTGTCGAACGTGAAAACGCCGACGATCTTCCTGGTGGGCGAAGAAGATCCCCGGGTGCCGCCGCCGCAGTCGGTGGAGATGTATCGGGCGCTCAAGCACCACGGGGTGCCGACCCATTTGTACCTGGCGCCACGCGAGCCGCATGGCTGGGGCGAACTGCGTCACCAGTTGTTCAAGATCAATGCGGAGCTCGAATGGTTCGAGAGGCACGTCACCGGCCGAGCTTACGAGTGGATGGTCGCGCCGGGCGACCCGGCGCGGGCCCCGGCCCGGACGACGACGCAGCCCTGAGATCGCCAGAAAAACCACGAATTGGCTTGTTTTGCGGAGAGTTCTGCCGCGCTTGATCTATTTTTCACAATGATGGTATAACGGCCGGGAGGCTTGCGAGCCGCGCCGAAGGACGGCACCCGCTTTGCGGATACCGCCAGCTTCTGACCGATGTCGCAGATCTTTCACCGCTCGGCCAACACGTTCTCGAAAGTCAGCATCTTCGGCGCGCTGTTCATCATCGGCGGCCTCATCTGGCTCGCGATGGTGATTTCCCGATCCTCGTACTCGACCGGCGCGCACACGTTCCGCGAGCAGCCGGTACAGTTCAGCCACCAGCACCACGTGCAGACAATCGGCATCGATTGCCGGTACTGCCACACCTCAGTCGAGACGGCGGCCTTCGCCGGCATTCCGCCGACCGAGACCTGCATGAACTGCCACACGCAGATCTGGGCGACGAGCCCGTTTCTCGAGCCGGTCCGCGCCAGCTTCCGCGACGACCGCTCCATCGAGTGGCTCCGCGTGCACGACCTGCCCGACTTCGCCTATTTCAACCACAGCGTCCACGTGACGAAAGGGATCGGCTGCGAGACCTGCCACGGCCGCGTCGACGAGATGCCGCTGATGCTGCAGGAAAGCTCGCTGCAGATGGAGTGGTGCCTCGAGTGCCATCGCAACCCGGAGCGGTTCGTCCGCCCGCGGAGCGAGATCTACACGATGGGCTACCGGCCGCCGGTGGCCCAGTCGATCATCGGCCCTCAGCTTGTCCGGGAATACGGTATCAGCGGCAGAACGTCCTGCTCGGCGTGTCATCGATGAGCACCGCACGCGGCCGCGACATCGGCGCCCTGCGCGCGCGTGTGGAGGGTACGCGCGGGCGTGAGTACTGGCGGAGCCTCGAGGCGCTGGCGGGAACGCCTGAGTTCCACGAGTACCTCCATCGCGAGTTTCCCGAGAACGCATCGGAGTGGCTCGACCCCGTGGGCCGCCGCGGGTTCCTCAAGCTGATGGGTGCGTCGCTCGCGCTGGCCGGCGTCAGCGCCTGCACCCGCCAGCCCGACGAGCTCATCGTGCCGTACGTGCGGCAGCCCGAGGAGATCGTGCCCGGCAAGCCGCTCTTCTTCGCGACGGCCATGCCACTCGCCGGCGCCGGCCTGGGCCTCCTCGTCGAGAGCCACGAGGGGCGCCCGACGAAAGTCGAAGGCAACCCCGACCATCCGTCGAGCCGCGGCGCCACCGACATCTTCGCGCAGGCCGCCATCCTCGACCTCTACGATCCCGACCGCGCCCAGACGATCACGCACCTCGGCGAGATCCGGCCGTTCGGATCCTTCGTCGCCGCGATGCGCGCGGTCGTTACGGCCCAGCAAGGGAAGCAGGGCGCCGGTCTTCGCATCCTCACGGAAACCGTGGCCTCGCCGACGATGGCGGCGCAGATCCGGGAGATCCTGACGCGGATGCCGCTGGCGAAATGGCACCAGTGGGAACCCGCCGGCCGTCACAACGCACGCGAAGGGAGCCGCTTCGCGTTCGGCGAGTACGTCGAAGCGCAGTACGCCGTCGAGAAGGCCGACGTCCTCCTGTCGCTCGACGCCGACTTCCTCTGCGCCGGTCCGGGCGGCGTGAAGCACGCGCGGGCCTTCGCGTCGCGGCGCCGGATCGAGGGTGATGCCTCGCGGATGAACCGGCTCTACGCGGTGGAAAGCACGCCGACGAACACCGGCACGAAAGCCGACCATCGCCTTCCGCTCCGCGCGTCGGAGATCGAGCCGTTCGCGCGGGCACTGGCCACGCAGGTCGGCGCCGGCCGCGCCCCCGCTGAAGTTCCCGAGGCGTGGGCACG
>JBOGIW010000163.1:0-1650 GCA_050748045.1 Vicinamibacterales bacterium
CGCGGCCATGAACGCGAACTCCTCGCAGCACAGGCCCTTGACCCGATCGCTCACCGGCGCGCGGGGCAGATGATCGAGGCTGGCGAGCGCCGCCTGCAGCAGCAACGCGCGTTCCAGCAGCTCGCCCCCGTCGGATGACGATCCGAACAGCCGCTCGCGCAGATGCCGGATCGCCGCTCGCGATTCGATCGGCTCGGTGACGTCCCGCACGAGCGCGACGCTGGCGCGCGCATCGACGCCGGCCTGCCTGGCCGCGTCGACCACCAGCCTCAGGCTGGAGCCCGCCAGCACGTCACGGCACGCGGCGCGTGTCTGATCAATGAGCCGATCCAGCATGGGCCCGGCGGCGGCTGATGAAGGGCGACACGCCCACCACCCACCCCTCGAACTCGACCTGGCTGAGCGTCGACGAGTCGACGAGGCGAGGCAGCATCAGCGGATTGGTGGCTTGCGACGCCAGGCCGGGATCGCACGTCGTCGCCGACACGACACCCGCCTCGCGGAGCCACGGCAGGAACTCCGGGGCATAAATGCCGCTCGGGTAGCAGAAGTGCTGCGGCCGCATGCCGGTCAGCTGCTCAATGCGCTCCCGGTTGGTGACGATCTCCTTGCCGAAGGCGCTCGCCTCCCGGCGCGTCGTATGGGTATGCGTGTGAAGCTGGAAATCCACGCCCGCTCGGGCGAGCTCGCGAACCTCGCCTTCGTTCATCAGATGGAGCACGCGGTGCGACACGATGTCGGCGTAACACGCGCCGATGCGATCCGCGATCCGTTCGACGAGGATGCCTCTATCGGCCGGCGTGAGGTGCTCCCGTTCCGCCAGCCGCACAATCGCCGAGAACGCCGCCAGTCTGCCCGCCGGAGCGTTCAGATCGAAGGGCTGCGGGGAGACGTCGGGGATCGTCACGCGCCCGCGTCCTCGCTGCTGCCACAACAGGTACGAGCAGAGCAGCCTGAAGATCGGCTTGTTGTAGAAACAGCGATACGTCGTGAGATAGACCGTGGCCGGCATCTGGTGCGTGGCCAGCACCGGGTACGCGCAGCTGTAAAAGTCGTAGTACCCGTCGTCGAACGTCAGCGCGACGCTGCGATCGGGGAGATCCCCGGCGTACAGCCGCTGCAGGGCTTCGCCGAGCGGCAGGATGCGGCAGCCGAGCGCCTTCAGCACGCGGAGCCGCGCCTCGAGCTGCTGCTGCGCGACGTACAGCGCCGGATTCCAGAGGTGCTCGTCGTGCTGCGACACGCCGTGGTAGCAGAGGATGAAGAGGCGCCGGCGGCGCCACGGCCCGCGCGTGAAGGCCCGGTATCCGCCCAGGTGCTTGGCGACGGTGAGGACAGCGCGCTTGAGCGCAGGGGCTGCGGCGTGCATGGGCTCTGCCCTCAGCAGGCCACGAACGCCTGCTGCCGCTCCAGCGCCGCCACCAGATCTCCGATGCTCTCGTACTCGATGGACTCGGCATCGATGTCGAGCTCGCTGGAAATCACCGTGAGGATCTCCACGTCGGCCAGCGACGACCAGTTCTCGACGGAGTCGCGCGTATCCGATTCCTTCAGGGACCCGGGCGGCGCCGCGAGAATCTCCTCCAACAGCCCGATGAAGGCTGATTTCGTCATGTCGAGTCGCGTCACGGTGCATCGGACGTGCCATAC
>JBOGIW010000164.1:0-3400 GCA_050748045.1 Vicinamibacterales bacterium
CGCGAGGTGTCGCGCATCTCGGCGCCGTGCCGGCGGCGCACGTCGCGGGGGAGCAGCAGGAGGAGCGCCTCGTAGAGGCGGCGGAGCGCGTCGAGGAGCAGGTTCATCTCGCCCGTCCGTCCGCCACGGCCCCGGTGATGCCACGGCCGCGCGCCATGCGCACGAGCGCGGCCAGGCGGCGCGCCTCGGCGTTGGCGACCTCGCGGCCGAAGGCCGTGAGACGGTAGTACCGGCGGCGCTCGTCGTCCTCGTCCTCGACGGGCCGTTCGTCCGATTCCTCGATGAGGCGCTGCTCGAGGAGGCGCGCGATGGCGGTGTAGAGGGTGCCGGTGCCGAGGCGCACGGCGTCCCCGGTGCGCCCGGCGACGTCGAGGATGATGGCGTAGCCGTGCCGGTCCTGGTCGGCCAGGGCGAGGAGGATGTGGAAGACGCCGGGCGTCAGCGGGAGGTAGGCCGCGACGTCGCCGGCCGAATATGTCGATGATCGACGCATAGTGCGCCGACGTATATCACAGGCGGCGGGTGCCCGGCCAGCCCTTCGGTCGAAGCCCAGTGTCTTCGCGTTTCACCCAGAAAGGCCGGCGCCAAGTCTCGCTTGGCTATCGCCAGTTTGCGTGATGGCCGGGCACACGCGCACGCCGGGCTACACTCGTCTCACCTTGCCCCGGCGTAAAAACGTACAGTAGCGGTATGAGTCCTTTACGAGCGCGAGTCGAACAGGGACGTCTCGTTCTTGACGAGCCAACGACGCTCCCTGAGGGCACAGTCGTGGACCTTGTCGCGGACGATGAAGGCGACGATCTCACAGACGAAGAACGTCGAGCGCTGCACGAGGCGCTCTCCGCATCCTGGAAGTCCGCAGGGGCCGGGAACCTGCGGCCGGCATCAGCAATTCTGAACGAACTGCGTCAGCGTCGGTGAGCCTGCTCGTCCGGACCACACCGGAAGCTGACGCGCAGATCAGTGAAATCGACGAGTGGTGGAGGAACAATCGGCCAGCCGCGCCGAATCTGTTTCTCGACGGGCTCGCGGCTGCGTTCGACCTGATCGGCCACGCACCAACATAGGCCGCCTACATCGGCTTTCTCCCGTCCCAGGTACACGCCGCGTGCTGCTCGCGAAGTGTCGATATCACGTGTACTACGTCCCGCTGATTGATGACGTCAGGGTGCTTGCCGTGTGGCACGCGCGGCGTGGCGTCGGTCCCCCCTTACGCATGCCATAAAGCACCGTTCGATCGAGGCCCGAATCGAACCACGCAGCTGATCGTGCTCTTGCGCTGCTGGCTGGGACGCGGTAGTTTCAGACCCAAGGTCAATGGCTGAGCAACCGACTGAGGTCGATATGGAGGTCCTGAGGGCGCAACGCGAGGTCGAAAACGGGTCCTCTACGCCGCCATCAACGGGCCACGGGATTGGCCGGTACCTTGTCGACATTTCCCGTGGGACTCGAACCCGTGTGGAAGCAGGATGAAGCATCAGAGCACCCACCTCGCTTCGAGCAACGGTCACGGTTGGTGCCCATGAACCTGTGGCGTTGACGAATCGCCGTCCACCGGACGCGCATCAGCCGCGATAGCGCCGGTCAATCCAAGAGGCGATCTCGTCGTGATCGAGCAGGCGGCCTTCGCGAGCCGAGCGGCGGCCTTTCTCGACCTCCCTCCGGAACCACTCGTCGTGCTCGACCAGGCCATCCCCGCGGCGCCGAGGTCAACGCCGGCGGATGTTGACGCCGCCGTTGTACGTCATCGCGCGGATCTTCGGGCCGCCGGCGCCGAGCATCGTGTTGATCTGTTTGCCGATACGCCCCTGCACCGTGATCGGAAAGTCCACGCGCAGCCGGCCGTTCGTCGTGCCAGCCTCGAGCTCGGCGGAGTAGGTGGCCGGCAGCGTCAGGTTGACGCCGCCGTTGTGCGTCTCGACGTCAAGGCCGCTCCCGTCCCAGCGATCGCCGCTCAAGTCGATGTGGAGCCCGCCGTTGCTCGTCTCCCCGCGGAGCTCTCCACCGACGTTCTCGAGCCGGACGCCCCCGTTGGTGGCCTTGAACTGCACGGTGCCGCGCAGATCCCGGATGCTGATGCCGCCGTTGACGGTTCGCAGCGTGAGCTGCGAGCTCTGGGGCACGCTCAGCTCGAAGCTCACGGTCCACCGGCCGTCATCGCGGCGTTGCGGGCCGAGCGCGCGAACCTGGCCGCCGCCCGTCTCCACCCGCACCTGCGAGGCGACCTGCCGCGCCTCCTCGTCGGTCCGGGCATAGCCGACCACTCGCGCGCGGAGAAGGACATCCGGCCGGTCCCAGCCGCGCACGCGGATGCCGCCGTTGGGGCTGGCATCGATGTCGAGCGGATTCCCGCCGGCGAGCGTCTCTTCACGCATCTCGCAGTGCGATGCCCGCCTGCCGGAGCTGTCGTCGCAGTCCAGCGCCTGGAGGGAGCGCGGTTGTGCGGAGGCGGCAGCGACGGCGAGAGCCAGGAGCACGGCAGAACAGCCGAAGGTGCGATGCATCGTGTCCTCCGGCAGCTTGGACGAGAAGACGGTCAGCGGGGTTGACTGGGCCCCGTCTCCACGGGCTTGTCCGGATCGGCCGACCATTCCGACCAGGAGCCGGGGAAAAGCTTCACGCCGGTGAGCCCGGCGCGCTCCATGGCGAGCAGGTTGTGACAGGCGGTGACGCCTGAGCCGCAATAGACGGCGACCTGCTCTGGAGGCGTGGCGCCCAGGACGCCCGCAAACGTCTCGCGGAGGGCGTCGGAGGGCAGGAACGTGCCGTCAGGCTGGAGGTT
Source organism: Vicinamibacterales bacterium (assembly GCA_050748045.1). Lineage (GTDB taxonomy): Bacteria > Acidobacteriota > Vicinamibacteria > Vicinamibacterales > UBA2999 > CAVYVZ01. Next base: position 2,783 of record JBOGIW010000164.1, read on the forward strand.
CCACTGGTAAAAATGGTTGCGCGCCCCGGGAATGTGGCCCGCCACCCGGTCGAGCGGCTCCTCGCGCCCCTCGTAACGCGCCGGCGCGCGCGCATCGACGAGCGTCAGAGACGGGTCGCCGAGCTTCGTCCAGACCTGATTGGCGGTGAGCCGCATCTCGGCGCGGGGTGTCCCGGTGAAGGCCGCGGTTTCTCGTGTGGCGACGCCGCTCTGCGTCGGCCGGCCCTCGCGCAGCCACGTGGCGAAGCCGCCGTCGAGGACGGCGACGGCGTCGTGTCCCATGTAGCGGAGCATCCACCAGAGCCGGCTGGCATACATGCCGTTGTCGTGGTCGTAGGCGACCACCTGGATCCCGGACGTCACGCCCAGCCGGCCGAAGGTTGCGACCATCGCCTCGGGGGTCGGCAGCGGATGACGGCCGTTGCGTCCATCGCGCGGGCCGGCGAGATCGCGCCCGAGGCTCGCGTAGGACGCGCCGGGAATGTGAGCGCGGCGATACTGCGCGTCGCCCCATGATTCGTCGCTCAGATCATAGCGGCAGTCAACGATCGTCCACGCCGCATCGTCGAGATGCAGGGCGAGCTCGTCGGTGGAGATGAGAGTCGTGTGCACACCGCC
>JBOGIW010000165.1:0-14686 GCA_050748045.1 Vicinamibacterales bacterium
GGCCGCGCGCGTGACGGCCCGCATCGACGAGCGCCTGGACGCGGTGCGCGCCCGCGTCGCGGGCCGGCCGCGCCCGAACACCCTCCTCGTGATGGCACGCGAGCCGCAGTCGATGCGACAGGTCAACGCGAGCGGTGGCGTCGGGTTCCTGCACGAGCTCGTGGAGCTGGCGGGGGGACGGAACGCGTTCGGTGACGTGAAGCGGCAGGCCGTGCACGCGTCGACCGAGATGCTCATCACACGCGCGCCCGAGGTGATCCTCGAGCTGCACTACACGCGCGAGTTGAAGCCGGAGGAGCTGGCGAAGGAAGGCGATGCCTGGAAGCAGCTTCCGTCCCTGCCGGCCGTCAAGTCCGGCAGAATTCACTTGCTGGTCGGCGATCACCTGGTGGTGCCCGGACCACGTATCGCGGCGGCCGCCGAAGAGATCGCGCGCGCCATCCACCCGGAGGCGTTTCGATGAGCGGCAGCATGGGCACGCCAGGCGCACCCAGCATCCTTCTCTCCTGGAGCAGCGGCAAGGACAGCGCCTGGACGCTGCACGTGCTGCGCCGCACGCATCCGGGGTGCGTGGGAGCGCTGCTCACGACCGTGAACAGCGCCGTCGATCGTGTAGCCATGCACGGCGTGCGGCGGGAGCTCGTCGAGGCCCAGGCCGCGGCGGCTGGCCTCCCGATCCGGCTCGTCCCGATCCCTCACCCGTGTCCCAACGAAGTGTACGAGGAGCGGATGCGCGAGGCGTGTGCGCTCGCGGTCGGCGAAGGCTTCACGCACGTCGCCTTCGGCGACCTCTTCCTCGAAGACGTGCGCCGCTACCGCGAAGAGCGGCTCGCGGGCACGGGCCTCACGCCGCTCTTCCCGCTGTGGGGCCTGCCGACGCCCGCCCTCGCGCGCGAGATGATCGCGGCCGGCGTGCGCTCGCGGATCTCGGTCGTCGACACCCGCAAGCTGGATGCCGCGTTCGCCGGCCGCGAGCTCGACGCCACGCTCCTCGACGATCTCCCGCCGGGCATCGACCCGTGCGGGGAGAACGGCGAGTTCCACACCTTCGTCTCCGCGGGGCCGATGTTCGCGGCTCCTCTCGCCGTCGAGCTCGGCGAGACGGTGGCGCGCGATCCGTTCGTGTTCATCGACATCCGCCGCACAGCCGGCGCGTCCATGGGGACGTGAACGCCGGGAGCCTGACGTTGCATGCCTACCCGCGCCGCATCGTCTGCCTGACCGAGGAGACGACGGAAACGCTGTACCTCCTGGGCGAGGGCGACCGCGTCGTCGGCGTCTCGGGATATACCGTCAGACCGCCGGAGGCGCGGCGGAAGCCGCGCGTCTCGGCGTTCCTCACGGCGAAGTACGATCGGATCGAGGCGCTCGAACCCGATCTCGTGCTCGCGTTCTCGGACCTCCAGGCGACTATCGTCAACGACCTCATCCGCCGCGGCCACACCGTTGTGACGTTCAACCAGCGCTCGGTCGGCGAGATCCTGCAGATGATCCGCATGCTGGGCGGCCTCGTCGGCTGCAGCGAGAAGGCCGAGGCCCTCGCGGCGCAGCTCGAGGCGGGCCTGCAGGCGATCCGGGAGCAGGCCGCGGCCTTACCCCGGCGCGCGCGCGTCTTCTTCGAGGAGTGGGACGACCCGCTGATCTCAGGCATCCAGTGGGTGGAGGAGCTCGTGGAGATCGCCGGCGGCGAGCCGATCTTCCCGGAGCTGCGTCACGCCAAGCTCGGGAAAGATCGCATCGTGGCATCCGAGGACGTCATACGGCGCGACCCCGAAGTCGTGGTCGCGTCGTGGTGCGGCAAGGCCGTCCGCACCGGGAAGATTGCCGCGAGACCGGGCTGGCAGCAGGTGGCCGCCGTGCGCGGCGGCCACCTCCACGAGATCAAGTCCGCCTACATCCTCCAGCCGGGGCCGGCGGCCCTGACCGAAGGCGTGCAGCAACTGCACGCGCTCATCAAGCGGGCGACCGGCGCTTAGTGGTCGTGAGGCCTTCCGCGCCCCGGAACGATCTGCCCGCGGGCTTCTCCTCCAGGAAACATCGTCGAGTGAACGTTCGCGTACGTGTGGCGTGCGCGAATGGCGGCAATGAGCTCCGCAAGCTGCCCTGGAGCAATGCCCTGTCCCGCCGGTCCGACCACGTCGGTTGACGTAAACGTGCCGCTGATCGTTGCGGGCGGGGGCGGGCACGCCTGGACGCCCATCGGCGTCGGCGGCGAGGCCAGGTTGGAGCAGAGCCACACGCTGATCCCGCCGTTCACGTCACGGTCGGCGAAATGAATGTGCGCCTGCGTGACCGTGCCTTCGAGATCCTCGTACGTCAGCTCCCAGTTGACGCTCATCTCGTCCCGGCTGATCTCCGCATTGAACTTGCCGGTCGCCACGGTGGAGACCGAAGGCACTTCTTCGAGGCCCCGCAGCGCAGCACGCCAATGATTCAGACCGCTCGCGAACGCGACACTCACTGCTCCTGCGAGCACGAACGTCAAGACTGCCGTGCGTCGTTTCACGTTCCACCTCCTGGATAGGACGGCGGGAGCTTATGCCGCATGCGAAAGGCTGACAAGGGCGAAAGCGAAAATCGCTGCAGTTTACGGCGCGTGTAACGGCTTTCGGATTGCGAACGGAGTCGGCCATGGCTTCTCTCCGCCCGGTGGTGAAGAACCCTGTTACGCGCTGAACTCGACGTGCACCGGCTTCGGGATCAGGCGTGTCTGCCACGCCTCGTCGAGGAGGCGCTGCACGGCGGTCCGCCCCCGATCGCCGTACTCCAGCGTGAGATCGTTCACGTACATGCCGACGAACTGGTCCGCCTTCGCGCGGTCCAGGCCGCGGCCGAACTGCAGGGCGTAGTCGAGCGCCTCGTCGCGATGGCTCAGCGCGTATGCGATGCTGGCGTGCAGGATGCGCGAGACCTTCGCCACCATGCCGGCGCCGAGGTCGCGGCGGATCACGTTGCCTCCAAGCGGCAGCGGCAAACCCGTACGCCCGGCCCACCACTCGCCGAGGTCGACGATCTTCTTCAGGCCCTCGTCCTGATAGGTAAGCTGCCCTTCGTGAATCAGGAGTCCGGCCGCCACCGACCCGTCATGCACGCGCTCCTGGATCTCGTCGAACGGCATCACGACGTACTCGACTTCCGGGTCATAGAGGCGCAGGGCCAGGAACGCGGTCGTCAGCGTGCCCGGAACGGCCACCGGGATCCCCTTCGTCGACGACGGTCCATCCGTGCGCGCCACGACGATGGGCCCGTAGTCGTCTCCCATGCTCGAGCCGTGCGGGAGCAGCAGGTACGTGTCGGTGAGGTGCGCGTACGCATGGAACGACACGGCACTTACCTCGTACCGCCCCTCGAAGGCGGCGCGGTTCAGCGTCTCGATATCGGCGAGCAGGTGATCGATCTCGATGCCGTCGGTCTCGACTTTGCCCGTGGCAATGCCGTAGTGCATGAAGGCGTCGTCTGAATCCGGGCTGTGGGCGACCGTGATCTTCATTCAGACGTCATCCTCGGGTGGCGCATACGGTCGTGAGGCCTGCTTGAACACGATCGTGAGGCCGAACAGGACGATGGCGCTGGCGGCGGCGATGCCGAGGTAGAGGCCGGCGCCGATCGTGGTCTCACCGACGGCGCGTGCGCGGCCGCCTGCGACGATGGCCGAGGCCTGCGCGCTCGCCCAGGCCTGCTCGGCTACCGACCGCTGCATCCACTGCCACGCCAGGAACTCGACGGCGAGCGCGACGAGACCGACGACGAGCAGCGGGTGGCGGGAGTTCTTGCGCGTGACGACGCTGAGCGCCGCCAGGACCATGGCGGCGACGCCAAGCGCAAGAACCCAGAGGGCCGAGGCCGCCGGCACGCCGCCGACGCCGACGCCCGCGTGCATCACCCAGGGCAGGAACGCGCTGGCCGCCAGCAGCGCCCCCGCTGCGAGAGGCAGGTAGTACGCGCGCATCCGGTGGCGCCTGAGCTCAGCAAAGCTCATTTTGCGCAGTGTATCAGGCGGTGGGAGTATGATCGATGCCCGTCCAAAGAGAGGCTGCCATGAAGCCCATCAGGCCGCTCGTCGAAAATCGCGAGGTCGTTGTCGTGGACGTAGCGACGTCGGTCGCCCAGGCTGCGCGCATCATGAGCGAACGCCAGATCGGCGGCGTGCCGGTGGTGGACGGCGACCGGGTCGCCGGCATCTTCACCGAGCGCGACGTGCTGGCCCGCGTCGTCGCCACCGGCGTGGACCTGGCGCAGACCCCGGTGAGCAGCGTCATGAGCACGAGCCTGGTGACCGCCGACATCGCCGAGGCGCACGACGTCTGCATGCGGCGCATGCAGCAGGCGCGCGTGCGTCACCTGCTCGTGCTGCGCGAGGGGCGGCTGGCGGGGATCCTCTCGATGCGGGACCTGCTGGCGCTGGAGCTCGATGAGCGCGACGAGGCAATCACGCTGCTGAACGCCTACGTGCACTACATTCCCGCGGACCTTCAGCAGACCAAGTCGGGCTCGTGATTATTTCTTCTTGTTGCGCTCGGCCAGCCAGCGAATGAGGGCGCTGATGTCGGCGGCCGGCGCCCGGAAGGGGAGCGGCGTGACGTGCTCGATGATCTCCCGGTGCGTCGGCGCGCCGTAGGGGACCGGGCCGTGGACGAGGTTCGATTCCTCGTTGAACAGGTCGAGCGGCGGCGCCGTACCGTAGATGTGAATCGTGTAACGGAGGTTGAGGCCTTCGCGCCGCTCGAGGTCGGCCGCGTGCTTCAGCTCGCGCTGGATTCGGTTCAGGTTGAGCGGCAGCCGATCGACGTCAATCGCCGCCGGCTGCTCCGCGGCCGTCCTCTCGGCCGGTTCCTGCGCGGCGGTCCCCTGAGCGGCTGAAGCGCCCGCCAGGGTCAACACGATCGACACCGCGGCTGCTGACCTCATGAAGATTAGGACGCCAGGGTCCTACTCCTGGTTGTCCTTCCATTCTTCGTACCAGGCCATCTGGATCGCCTCGAGCTTGGGCTCGTTCGACGCTTTCGGATCGTCGTCGAATCCGTCGAGCTCCATCACGCGCTGGTGCAGATCGGTGAACCGCACCGCGAGCGGATCCTGCCCGGGGAACTTCTCGTGGAGCGCGATCCCGATATCCTCGGCGTTCGTCCACTTCACGGCCGCACCTCCTCGACTTCCTTCTCGCGCGCGATCTTGTCGCTCTTCCCGAGCTGGATGCCGCCGCCTTCCTGGACGTAGTTGCGGGTGTACATCGGCAATTCGGCCACGACGTCGCCCCTGATCACCGCCTGGCAGCCGAGACGCGACTCGGTCGTGAGATCCCACGCGGTGTCGAGCCGGTCCGCCTCGTTGTCTTCCATGTCGCTCAGGTTGTGCATCCCCTTCCGAATGATGACGTGGCAGGTCGTGCACGCGCAGCTCCCGCCGCAGGCGTGCTCCAGGTGAATCCCGAAGTTCATCGCCACATCCAGGAACGACTCGGGCAACCCGTGGTGCTGGTATTCGAGCTTCCCGCGCTCGAACTCGACGGTCTGTTCCTTCCCGTCGATGATAAAGGTCACGTTCGGCATCGCTGGTCTCCGGTCTCCGGTCTCTGGTCTCTGGTCTTTTGACCTGGGACCAGCGACGATCACACGTCGTCCACGCTCTTCCCGGCCAGCGCAGCCCTCACGGTGCGGTTCATGACGGCCTCGGCAAGGTGATGCGTCGCCTGGTTGAGCGCGTGCGTCCCTTCCTGGATGGCGGCGCGATCGTCGCCGGCCATCGCGCGCGTCAGGCTGGCCAGCGCCGCCTCGATCGCCGCGGGCTCGCCGGGCTGCAGCTCCCCGGCGGCGATCTCGGCGAAGTCGGGGCGCCGCAGCGACTTCTGCGTGGCGGTGACCACCGACTCGGCCTCGTTGCGCGCCTCAATGAGCAGGCGGACCTCGAAGTCCGCCTCGGCGTGCTCGAAGGACTCGATGAGCATGCGCTCCACTTCCTCGTCGGTGAGGCCGTAGGACGGCTTCACCTCGATGGCCTGCTCGACGCCCGTCCGCAGCTCGTGCGCGCTCACGCTGAGGATGCCGTTCGCGTCGATCTGGAAGCGGACCTCGATGCGCGGCAGCCCCGCGGGCATCGGCGGAATGCCGCGCAGCTTGAAGCGCGCAAGCGACCGGCAGTCGTCGGCCAGCTCGCGCTCGCCCTGCAGGACGTGCACGTCGACCGCCGTCTGGTTGTCGACGCCGGTCGTGAACATCTCGCGGCCGCTCGCCGGGATCGTCGAGTTGCGCAGGATGATCTTCTCGACGACGCCGCCCATGGTCTCGATGCCGAGCGAGAGCGGCGTGACGTCGAGCAGCAGCATCTCGCGGCGGCCGCTCACGAGGATGTCGGCCTGTACGGCGGCGCCGATGGCCACGACCTCGTCGGGGTTCAGCTCGCTGTGCGGCCGGCGCGCGAACAGCTCCTCGACGCGCGTCCGGACGAGCGGAATGCGCGTGGAGCCGCCGACGAGCACCACCTCCTCGACGTCACGGGGCCGCAGGCCCGCGTCGGCGAGCGCCCGGCGGCACGGCTCGAGCGTGCGCTCGACAATTGGAGCGATGAGCGCGTCGAGATCGGCGCGCGTGAGGCGCCTGCGGTACCCCCCGGGAAGACCGTCCGAGGGTGCCACGCGGATCTCCGCTTCGTCGTGCTCGGAGAGGTCCCACTTGGCGAGAATCACGGCCTTGCGGATGGCCTGGACGATCTCCGCGGTGTAGGGCGGCCCTTGAGGGCCGCCGACACTTTCAGGGCCGCCGACTCTCGAGCCGCCGAGATCCCGGAGGACGAACGACACGAGCAGGAGGTCGATGTCGTCGCCGCCGAGATGCGTGTCGCCGTTGGTGGCGAGCACCTGGAACACGCCGTCCTCGACCTTGAGGATCGAGATGTCGAACGTGCCGCCGCCGAGGTCGTACACGGCGATCGTGCCGCGGTCCTTCCGATCGAGCCCGTAGGCGAGCGACGCCGCCGTCGGCTCGTTGATGATCCGCAGCACCTCGAGCCCGGCGAGCCGCCCGGCGTCGCGCGTCGCCGTGCGCTGCGCGTCGTTGAAGTAGGCCGGCACCGTGATGTCGGCGCGATCCACCTCGACGTCGAGCTGACCGTCCCGGCGAAAGAACGCCTCGGCCCGGTATTTCAGCTCTCGCAGGATGAACGCCGAGATCTCCGGGGGTGTGAGCTCGCGGTCGCCGATGCCGATGCGTATCACGCCTCCGGCTTCGCCGCTGACGCGGAACGGCAGGAGCGTCGCCTCGCCCTCGACGTCGTCGATGCCGCGCCCCATGAAGCGCTTCACGGAATACACCGTGCGGCCGGGCGCCGTGAGGAGGCGCCGCTCGGCCTCGCGGCCGACGAAGATCGTCCCGTCCGAGCCCAGCGAGACCACCGACGGCAGCAGCGGATCGTCGCTGTTGTCGCGGATCACGACCGGCGTGCCGTCACGGACGCAGGCCACGAGGCTGTTCGTCGTTCCGAGATCGATCCCTACGACATTACCCATCGTCATTCCGCCTCGAGCCCTCACCGGCTGCCACGACCTCCCGATCGATGGTCGCGAGCAGGTTGTTGATGTAGTTCCGCTCGAGCATGCGCTCGCGGAGCGCCTCGAGGGTGCCGCGATCCTGCCCTTCGTCCCAGCGGGCGCTGAGCTCGTGCAGCTCGCGCTCGTGCGCGGCACGCTTCTGCTCGATCGGATGCCGCGCCGACGCCAGGCGCCGACGGAGATCGTCGGCATCGCCGCCCATCTCCCGCAGCTCGCGGATCTCGTCGAGCTCCTCGTTGAGGGCGAAGACCTCCTCGAGGAGCGACGGCGGAACCTTCGGCGCGCCCTCGCCGGGCCTCGTCACCGCCAGGCCCTCCAGCCCGAGGAGGTACTCGATGCGGGACACGGGACTGCGCAGCGTCCGATAGGCGTCGTTCAGATGCGACGACCGTTCGAGCGCAGCCAGCCGCTCCTTCGGCGGCGCGTTGTAGAAATAATCCGGGTGATACTGCCGGCTCAGCTCCCGGAAGCGCTGCTCGAGGAGGGGCATATCGATGTTGAGACGCCGCGGAAGCCCGAGGAACGCGAAATAGTCGGCGAGCCGGCTCACGCGCCGAACGAGCTGCCGCAGCCGCAGGTCTGTTTCGCGTTCGGGTTCTGGAAGACGAAGCCCTGGGTGAGCAGCGCCGTGTCGTAATCGAGCGTCGTTCCCTTGAGGAACAGGTAGCTCTTCTTGTCGACGTAGATCCTGGCGCCCTCCGGACCCTCGAACACCTCGTCTCCGAGCCGGGGCTCCTTCTCCCACGCGAACGTATAGCTGAGGCCCGAGCAGCCGCCCCCTTTCACGCCCACACGAAGCCCGCCGTCGCTGATGCCCTGTTTGGCCATGAGCGATCGGATCTTCTTCGCGGCGGTCTCGCTGATCTCAATCATCCCTAAGCGGTCGGCTGAGGCCGCGGAGCAGCCGAAGACGGCATCCGCGACTCGTCCTGCTTCTTCTTGTAGTCGGCAATCGCCGCCTTGATGGCGTCTTCGGCGAGCACCGAACAGTGAATCTTCACCGGCGGCAGCGCGAGCTCCTCGACGATCTCGGTGTTCTTGATCGCGAGCGCCTGGTCGACGCTCTTGCCCTTCAGCCACTCGGTCGCGAGGCTGGAGCTGGCAATCGCGGAGCCGCAGCCGAACGTCTTGAACTTCGCGTCGTCGATGATGCCGGTCTCGGGGTTGACCTTGACCTGCAGCTTCATCACGTCACCGCACTCGGGCGCGCCCACGAGGCCCGTCCCGACGTTCCGGTCGTCCTTCGGCAGCGACCCGACATTGCGCGGGTTCTCGTAGTGGTCGATCACTTTATTCGAATACGCCATCGTTGACTCCTGCGTCTCTGATTCCTGATTCCTGTTGCTCCCTGACCCTGACTCCCGACCCCTCAGCGTCAGTGAGTGACCCACTGCATCTTGGAGAGGTCGATGCCTTCCTTCGCCATCTCATAGAGCGGCGACATCTCCCGAAGCCGCTGCACCACGTTCGTGAGCTTGTCGATCACGTAATCGACTTCCTCCTTCGTCGTCCAGCGGCCGAGGCCGAAGCGGATCGACGAGTGCGCCAGGTCGTCGCCGGCGCCGAGCGCCTTCAATACGTAGGACGGCTCGAGGCTGGCCGACGTGCAGGCCGACCCGGACGAGACCGCCACGTCGTTGATGCCCATCAGCAGCGACTCGCCTTCGACGTACGCGAAGCTGACGTTCAGGTTGTGCGGCAGGCGGTGGTCCATGGAGCCGTTGATGTAGATCTCGTCGAGGTTGCGGTGCAGCGCCTCGTTCAGGTAGTCGCGAAGCTGGCGCAGGCGCTCGCCGTCGGCGCCCATCTCGGCCTTGCACAGCTCGGCGGCCTTCCCCAGCCCGACGATCCCGGGCACGTTAAGCGTGCCGGAGCGCATGCCCCGCTCGTGGCCGCCGCCGCTGATCTGCTCGGAGAGCAGCACGCGAGGATTGCGCCGGCGCACGTAGAGCGCCCCCACGCCCTTCGGGCCGTACATCTTGTGCGCGCTGATCGACACGAGATCGGCCTTCACCTCGTTCACGTTGAACGGCACCTTGCCGGCCGCCTGCACGGCGTCGGTATGGAAGAGGATCCCCTTCTCCTTCGCGATCGCGCCAATCCCGGCGATCGGCTGCAGCACGCCGATCTCGTTGTTGGCGGTCATGATCGTGATGAGGATCGTCTTGTCCGTGATCGCGGCACGCAGCTCGTCGAGGCTGATGCGACCGTCCTTCTGCACGGCCAGGTACGTGACCCGACAGCCTTGCTTCTCGAGCTTCTTGCACGTGTCGATCACCGCCTTGTGCTCGGTGACGCAGGTGACGACGTGGTTGCCCTTCTCGCGGTACATCTCCGCGACGCCCTTGATGGCGAGGTTGTTCGACTCGGTGGCGCCGCTCGTGAAGATGACCTCCTTCACGTTCGCCCCAATCAGATCCGCCACCTGCTTGCGGGCCTTCTCCACCGCCTCCTCCGCCTCCCACCCGAACGGGTGGTTGCGGCTCGCCGCATTGCCGAACGTCTGCGTGAAGTACGGCGTCATCGCCTCGAGCACCCGCGGATCGACGGGCGTCGTGGCGTGGTAGTCCATGTAAATCGGCAGCTTCATCTACGTCCTCAGTATCATCATGGGCGCAGCCGGCGGCGCCTCGCCTTCGGTTGCCATCTCCGCCAGCGACACGGTGTCGAGCGTGCTGACGATCCGCTCACGGATCCGCCAGAGCGGATCGCGAATGCTACACTTGGCGAACTGATCGCAACTGCTGTCGTCGGTCGAGCACGAGGTCACCGTGAACGGACCGTCGATGGCCTGGATCACGTCGGCCACGCTGATCGCCGCCGACGGACGGCTCAGCGTGTACCCGCCGCGCGTCCCCTGGTGCGAGGTCAGCAAGCCTGTCCGCACCAGCCGCTGGAGCACCTTGGCCATCAGCTCGATCGGGATGCCGTACTGCTCCGCGATCTCCCGCGCGCTCGTCGACGCCACCTCGCGCTTCATCGCGAGGTGTTTCATCGCCATCAGGGCGTAGTCAGCCTTCTTCGAGAGCCTCAACATATACGACTAATAAGGTCCTATTTTATACGCGCCGGGGCGATCCGTAAAGGGCTGATCAATATTTCGGCTGGCTTGGGTCAACCTGATCCACCCAGGCCAGAACGCCACCACGCAGGTTCTTCGTCTTGGCGAACCCCACGGTACGCAGATAATCCTGAGCTTTGGCGCTCCGTCCCCCCATTTTGCAGTGGAGGATCACCTCCCGGTCGGGGTCGATCTCGAGGTACCGCTGAGGCAGCTCGCCGAGCGGAATCAGGATGGAGCCCGGAATGCGATTGATCTGGTATTCGTTCGGCTCCCGGACGTCCACGATGACCAGGTCGTCGCCAGCGTCGAGCCGCCTCTTCAGTTCGACTGGCGTAATCTCCCACTCGCTCACGGCGCCTCCCGACGTCCGGGCGGCCGCCTCCTGCGGCGCCGGACGGACCCCGCAGAACTGCTCGTAGTCGATCAAGTCCGTCACCGTCGGGTTCACGCCGCAGACGGGGCATTCGGGATCCTTCCGGAGCTTGAGCTCGCGGAAGCGCATGCGGAGCGCGTCGTAGATCAGGAAGCGGCCGATCAGCGGATCACCAATGCCGGCGATCAGCTTGATCGCCTCGGTGGCCTGGATGACGCCGATGATCCCCGGCAGCACGCCGAGGACCCCGCCTTCCGCGCAGCTCGGCACGAGGCCGGGCGGCGGCGGCTCGGGATACAGGCACCGGTAGCAGGGGCCGTCCTTCGTGGCGAACACCGACGCCTGGCCTTCGAAACGGAAGATGCTGCCGTAGGCGTTCGGCTTCCCGGTCAGCACGCACGCGTCGTTGACGAGGTACCGCGTCGGGAAGTTGTCGGTGCCGTCGATGATCACGTCGTACGGCTCGAAGAGCGACAGTGCGTTCTGCGACGAGAGCGCGGTCTCGTAGGTGTCCACCTGCACGTGCGGGTTGAGCGCGTGGATGCTGTCCTTCGCGGAGTCGAGCTTCGACCGGCCGACGTCGGGCGTGCCGTGGATGATCTGCCGCTGCAGGTTGCTGTAGTCCACGACGTCGAAGTCGACGATGCCGATGCGGCCGATGCCGGCGGCGGCGAGATACATCGCGACCGGGGATCCGAGACCGCCGGCGCCGATGCACAGGACGCTGGCGGCCTTGAGCTTCTTCTGACCCTCGAGACCGAACTCGGGCAGGGTGAGGTGACGGCTGTATCGCTTGAACTCCTCCGCGTCGAGCGGTGGAGGCTCGGTCGCGGCAGACCCGCCTCCGGCGCGTTTCGATGGGTCGGCTGCGGACTCGGCAGGGGCGGAGACGCCGCCGGCGACCGAAGGAATGATGCTCACGGTGTCGCCGTCCTTGACGGGCGTCTGCTCGCGCTGAAGGTAGCGGATGTCCTCGTCGTTCACGTACACGTTGACGAAGCTCCTCAGCTTCCCGTCGTCGGTGTACAGGTGCTTCTTCAGGCTGCCGTACTTCGCGGTGAGTTGTCCGAGCAGCTCGCCGACGGTGCTGCCCGCGACCTCGACCGCCTCCTGCTTATCGGTGAACGGCCGGAGCGGCGTGGGAATGAGGATCTTGTTGGCCATATGTCACCGTTTCTGGATCGAAGGCGGAGCGATCGTCGCGCAGCCGCCACGACGTCAGGTCAGCGGGGGCGCCGTCGCGCACCGATACGATCACGTACGAGAAGATGGGCCACGCATGATCGAGGTCGTACTGCGACGGCGCCGCGGGATGGTCCGGGTGCGAGTGATAGAAGCCGAGGAGCTCGGCGTCGAGCGCCGACGCCCGGCGCTCCGCCTCGCGATAGTCCGACGGCCGCACGAGGAAGCGGCGGCGCGGGCCCTCTTCGGTGGTGTTCGGCAACGCAAAGGCTTCGGTGACGCGGCCGTCGCATCCGATGAGCGCGCCGCAGCACTCGTGCGGGTACGCCTCCGCACCGTGACGACGAATGGCGTCGTTGACCGATGGCGTCAGCGCCACCGCCATCAGTTCACGCCCCCCACAATCGAGCCCTCCGCGGGCTCTTCCCAGAAGCGCTCTGACAGATACTTCTCGCCGCCGTCGCAGAAGATCACGACGACGACCGCCTCCTCCGCGCGGCGTGCCACGTGCAGCGCGGCCGCGAGGTTGGCGCCGCTGGAGATGCCGACCAGCAGGCCTTCCTGGATCGCCAGCCGGCGCGTCAGCTCGTGGGCCTCCTCCGTGTTCACGCGCACATCCTCGTCGGCCAGCGTGGGATCGTAGATCCCCGGCACGATGGCCGATTCCATGTGCTTGAGCCCCTCCAGGCCGTGCAGCGGCGAATCCGGCTGCGCCGAGATCAGCCGGATGGCCGGATTGAACGATCGGAGCCGCCGCCCGACGCCCATGAACGTGCCGCTCGTGCCAAGACCCGCCACGAAATGCGTGAGCCGCCCGTCTGTCTGATCGATGATCTCGGGACCCGTCGTGTCGAAGTGGGAACGCCAGTTGGCGTCGTTGTTGTACTGGTCCGCGTAGAAGTACAGGGCCCGATCCTCGTTGTAGAGTTGGCGGGCCATCCGTATGGCGCCGTCGGATCCCTCGAGGGGGTTCGTCATGACGAGCTCAGCTCCGTAGGCGCGAAGGATGCGCTTCCGCTCGGGCGTGACGTTCTCGGGCATGCAGAGCCTGACCGTGTACCCGCGGGCCGCGCCGATCATCGCGTAGGCGATGCCGGTATTGCCCGACGTGGCGTCGAGGATGATCTTGTCCGGCGTCAGGGCGCCCGTCCGCTCCCCCTCCAGGATCATCCGGGCGGCCGGCCGATCCTTGACCGACCCTGCGGGGTTCCTCCCCTCGATCTTGGCGTAGAGCTCGACGTTTCTGAGGCCCTCCTCGAAGCGGGGAAGGCGTACAAGTGGCGTATTGCCAATCAGATCGATGATTGACGTCACCGCCTGCAGGGGTGCGGCCGTGCTTGGGGTCCAGGCCATATCCGACTGAGTCAGTCCGAGATTAGATCGTGCAATAGGACGCGGTCAATCGGATTTCCGATCCCGCGCCAGTTCAGGTGACAACCCTGAAACGCACTCTGCCCGGAGTCTGTCCGGCAACGTGAATGGCGAATGGCGGATGGTGGAGAGAAGAGAGCCAAAGGCCAAGAGCGGAAGGCGGGCGGCGGGGAGCGGAGAGCGGACCGCGGAGAGCGGGAGCGGATACATAATGACCGGCATGCGGTTGGGTCCGTTGGAGCGGCGCGTGCTGGAGATGCTCTGGAGCCGGGCTGGCGACGCCCGGGTCCGCGACCTGCAGCCGTCCTTTCCTGAGATTGCGTACACGACGCTGATGACCACGCTCGATCGGCTGCACCGGAAGGGCGTGCTGGACCGCGTGCCGGACGGCCGGGCATTTGCCTATCGTCCGCGCGTGACGCGGGCCGAAGCGGTGCTGTCGTTCCTCGTCGACGAGGTGGGCCCGCTCGACGCCGACGCGCTCGACGCGCTCGAGCGGCTCGTGCGCGAGCGGCGCCGCGCGCTGGAGGAGCCATGAATACGCTCGCCCTGGCCTCCATTGTCGTGCTTGCGAGCTTTGCACTTCTGTACTTCGCGGCGGCACTCGTCGCCCGGCGCTCCCGCGCCCCGGCGCCGGACGCCGGACGCCTGTTCGCCCGCGCCGTGTGGCCGACGCTCGTGCCGGTCTTCGTGGCAGCGCTCGTGCTCCTGCCCTCCTTCCTGTGGCACGAGGCGCCGCAGCAGGACGAGTGGCCCGGCGCCATTCTCGTGCTGCTCGCGCTTGCCGGGGGCGCGCGTCTCGGCGTCAATCTCATCCGCGCCATTCGAACGCTCGTCGCATCGCGCGCGCTCGTGCGGGCGTGGCAGCGCGGCGCGACGCCGCTCCCGCACGAGCCGTGGGGCCTCCGGGCGTCGAAGATCGATACCGGCTTCCCGGTCGTCGCCGTCGCGGGGCTGTTCACGCCGCACGTCTTCGTCGATCGACGCGTGCTCGACGCCTGCTCGCCCGCCGAGCTGGCTGCCGTCGCCGCGCACGAGCGTGCCCACGTCGCGGTGCGCGACAATCTGCGCCGCCTGATGATCGCGGCGTGCGCCGGCCTCGCCAGCGACACGGCCGTTGCCTGGCGTGCCGCCGCCGAGCGCGCGGCAGACG
>JBOGIW010000166.1:0-3531 GCA_050748045.1 Vicinamibacterales bacterium
CGACCCGGCAACCTTCGCCGGCCTGTGCGCGCTCGTGGTGTGCGCCACCATCGCCGCCACGCTGTGGCCCGCCGTGCGGGCCCAGCGTGTCGATCCGGCGACGGTCTTGAAGAGCGAATAGTCGAGACCAGCGACCAGAGACGACACACCAGAGACCAGAGACCAGAGACTAGTAGCGATAGTGATCCGATTTGTACGGACCCTCCACGGGCACGCCGATGTAGTCCGCCTGCTCCCTGGTCAGCGTCGTCAGCTTCACGCCGAGGTGATCGAGGTGCAGGCGCGCCACCTCCTCGTCGAGCGCCTTGGGCAGCATCGTCACCGTCTTGCCGTACGTCTCGGCGTTGGCGTGCAGCTCGAGCTGCGCCAGGACCTGGTTGGTGAACGACGCCGACATCACGAAGCTCGGATGCCCCGTGGCGCACCCGAGGTTCAGCAGCCGGCCCTCGGCCAGGACCAGCACGCCGTGGCCGTCGGGGAAGCGCCACTCGGCATACTGCGGCTTGATGTCGATCTTCCGGATCCCCGGGTGCTTCTTCAGGCCGGCCATGTCGATCTCGTTGTCGAAGTGGCCGATGTTGCCGACGATCGCCTTGTCCTTCATCCGCTGCATATGCTCGACGGTGATGATGCTGTAGTTGCCCGTCGCGGTGATGAAGATGTCGGCCTTCTCGAGGACGTTCTCGAGCGTGTTGACCTCGAAACCCTCCATCGCCGCCTGCAGCGCGCAGATCGGATCGACCTCGGTCACGATCACGCGGCAGCCCTGGCCGCGAAGCGCCTGCGCGCAGCCCTTCCCCACCTCGCCGAAGCCCATGACGACCGCAACCTTGCCGCCGAGCATCACGTCGGTGGCGCGCGCCAGGCCGTCGGGCAGCGAGTGGCGGCAGCCGTAGATGTTGTCGAACTTGCTCTTGGTCACCGAATCGTTCACGTTGATCGCCGGGAAGAGGAGCGTCCCGGCCTCCATCATCTGGTACAGCCGGCGCACGCCGGTCGTTGTCTCTTCGCTGACGCCGCGGATGCCCTTCGCGATTGCGGTCCACCGGCCGGGACTCGTGTTCAGCTCACGGCGGATCACGGCGAGGATGACGCCCCACTCCTCGGGATCCTTCTCGGCGTTGAAGAGGGGGACCGAGCCGGCGGCTTCGAACTCCGCCGCCTTGTGCACGAAGAGCGTCGCATCGCCGCCGTCGTCGACGATGAGCGTCGGGCCCGAGTCGTCCGGCCAGCGGAGCGCCTCGACCGTGCACCACCAGTACTCCTGGAGCGTCTCGCCCTTCCAGGCGAAGACGGGCGTTCCTTTTGGCGCGTTCGCGGTGCCGCCGGTCTCGGGCCGGCCGACGACGACCGCTGCGGCCGCGTGATCCTGGGTCGAGAAGATGTTGCACGAGACCCAGCGCACGTCGGCGCCGAGCTCGGCGAGCGTCTCGATGAGCACGGCCGTCTGGATTGTCATGTGCAGGCTGCCCATGACCCTCGCGCCGGCGAGCGGCTTCTTGCCCTTGTACCGCGCGCGAAGCGCCATCAGGCCGGGCATCTCGTGCTCGGCGAGCTCGATCTCCTTGCGGCCCCACTCGGCCAGCGACAGGTCCGCCACTTTGTACGGCGAGCGACCCGCCCGCTCGGCGGCCTCGAATGCGTGAACCTTCTCGGAAAGTACGGCGCTCATGGTCTTTCTCCCCCTATCGTCTGTAATTCAAAATGCAGAGCTCGAAATGCAAGCCCTTCGAAGCTCCACGACCGATCGTTGTCCCCGTGGCCTCCTGCACACAGCGGTGGCGCATCAGGCCGCCCTGGTTGCGACGGCGGCGAAGAGCGCCGGCCCCTTGGCGTCGGGATCGGCCGGCAGCGCGCGGATGCGTACGTCCTCGAAGCCGGCGCCGGCGAGGAACTTCGTGATCTGCTTCTCCGAAAAACCGAGCCATACGTGGCCCATCTGCTGCTGGTACTCCTCCCGGTCGTGGGGCAGCATGTCCACGATGAGGACGCGGCCAGCGGGACCGAGCACGCGGGCCACCTCCGTGAGCGCGCGGGCGGGATCCGGCGAATAGTGGAGCACGAGCGACAGCGTCGCGGCGTGCAGCTCGCCATCGGCGATCGGCAGGGACTCGAGATCGCCCTGGCGGATGTCGACGTTCTTCGCCTCGGCGAGGCGGTGCCGCGCCGCGTCGAGCATGTCGGATGAGGCATCCACCGCAATGACGCGGCTCACGTAGGGGGCCAGCGTCTGCGCAAGCTGCCCCGTCCCGCAGCCGAGGTCGCCGACGACGAGGCCCGGGTCGACCAGTCCCAGCACGGCCCAGAGATAGAAGGTGTCGCCGAAGAGCTCTTCGCGCAGGCGGTCCCACTGTCCGGCCGCCGTCGCAAAGAAAGCCTGCGACTTGGCGCGGCGCCGGGTCAGGACGCTCCGGAGCCGTCGCTCGTCCTGGCCCGCGGCGGTCGTGGCGGCCACCTGTTCGCGGATGAGCGGCCAGAGCCGCGCGGCCGCGGAACCGAGGTCGTCGGCCGCCATGCTGTAGAAGCGGCTGGTCCCGTCGCGCCGCGAGGCCACCCAGTCATCGTCGGCGAGCGTCTTGAGGTGGCGGCTGACGCTCGACTGCGGCATCTGGAGCACGGCGCACAGCTCCCCCACCGTCAACTCGCGCTTTTCGAGGAGCAGGAGCATCCGACAGCGCGTGGAATCGGCCAGCGCGGTCATGTGCTCGAGGATGGGGGCCACTTGCATCCGTGTATCCGGATGAAGTGTTACATACTGGGCAGGTGGCCGTCAAGGCACGGGGCAGATGGGACATCCCCCGCAAATCAATCGGACCTTAAACGTGAGCCTCTTCGTGCTTCAGCCTCGGGAGCTTCCTGATTGCCTTTCCGCTTTCCCCTCCGCGATGCGAGGGTAAGACCCTGGCTAGGTTCGCTCCAGAAATAAACGTCACGCGTGCCTGGCGGAAGCCGTCTCCCTCCTGCCTTTCGTACGCCTCGACGGCCCGGGCGACCGCAATCGCTTCTTGGCGTACGCGCGGAGCGCCTCGGTGGCCCGGGTTTGCCATCCGCGCCCGGTCGCCCGAAACGCATCCACGACGTCTCGATCAACCCGAAGGCTGATGAGCTCTTTTGTCGCCGCCTTCTGCGGTCCACGCTGGCCACGATATCGTCGGATCGCTTCGACCACCTCCGTCGGCAGCACTTCGAGCGCCGGGCGGGCTCGGCGAAAGTCCTCCTCGGTCCACTCAGGGTTCTCCGCGTCAGGACGACTGGAATTCTTTCGCATACCTTCGTTCCTCTCGTCGGTTCGCACGTCTCAGACTGATCACGCGGACTCGGTCGCCTCGGAACGTGATGACGGCAACATGCAACCGGTCATCAATGGGACCGAACATCCTGATGCGAGATTCTCCGTACCCCGAGCGCGTGTCCTTGCTGCTGATCGCGCGCGCGAGCTCCATGTCAGCGAATCGCTCGAAGCCAATGCCACGTTCCCTGACGTTCCTGGCGCTCTTAGGACCCTGGTCGGAATAAGGTGGCCACCTTGGC
>JBOGIW010000167.1:0-4707 GCA_050748045.1 Vicinamibacterales bacterium
CGCGTGAACGCACCGAGGTCGCCGCCGCGGTCGCGGGTGCCCGGATCCTCGGACCACTCCCGCGCCAGGGCCGCGAAGTCCTCCCCCGCCGCCGCGCGGCGCCGCAGATCTTCGGCGTGCTGCCGGCGGCGATCGATTTCGTCGGCCAGGGATCCGGCGGACGATTGGCCCAGGCGGCGCGCGACGAGCGCCGGGCGGCCCTCGACGAAGATGTGCGACGCCCGCACGCGCTCGGGCTCGACGAACAGCGCCGTGAGCTCAGGGCCCGAGCTCCGGGAGTGGCGGCGATAGAACGCGCGGATGTCCCGCTCGGACACCTCGATGTCGCGCGTCAGCACGTCGGCCAGCCGCGCTCCCAACAGTTCCTGGCGGACCAGCGCGCGCCAGTCGGCCGCCGTGAGACCGTGCGTCGCGAGATGGGCGGCGAAGCCAGCGTCGCCGCCGAAGCTGGATCGCCACTCCGCCAGCCGCGCTTCGACATCGGCCGGCGCCACCTCGATTCCGCGCCGCGCCGCCTCCCCGGCCACGATGGCGCGATCGACGAGGTCGTCGAGCACCGCGTCGGCGACACGCCGCTGCTCGCTCGCCGTGCGCGCGCCAGGGCCCAGCGCGGCAAGTGTGTTGGCGACGAACATCCGGTACACCCGCGCTGGGATCCCCACCCCGTTCACGATCGCCACGTCATCGGATCCGGACGCAGGGACGGGCGAGCCGAGCGCCAGGCCAGCGGCGAGCAGCGCTGCGACGCAACGAACGGTCATCGATCGCCTTTCAGTCCCTGCGTAACCTTGATGACGAAGTCAATCGATCTGCTGACGGCGCCGCGGACGCGGAGCGCGTAGTCGCCGGGGGCAAGACCCGCCGCCTCGATCCGGCGGGCGTCCACGCCCTCGACGACAACGCGGCCGCCGGCGTCGACGAGCGCCAGCGTCACGTCCTCAGTACCCGGATGCCACGTCAGCTTCGCGTCCAGCGAGTCACGGCGCACCGCGATCGGCACGTCTACGTGGTCCTGGCCGGGTGGCAGCGTCCCGGAGAACCGCTCGGTGAACGGACGCTCCTCCGGGGGCGGTGGCGGAGGCGGGGGCGGCGCCGGCTCTCCGACCGCGAAGTCCGAACCGCTCGAGGTGTCGGCGGCGAGCAGGAGCCCGCCGGTGAGCGAGGAGCCGACGAGGACCTGCGACACCGCCTGCGTGCGGGTCGAGCGCGAGAAGAGCACGTCGGTTCCAACCGCCGCGTTGAGCCGAGCGAGCGACAGGCGGATCTCGATGTCGTTTCCCTCGATTGCGCCGGCGTCGGGAGCGCCGAGGTTCGTCTGTGTGTTGACCCCGGTGGACGGGTCGGGCGCAATGCGCCCGTAGGTGAAGCGGAGCGCGCCCGTCTCGGTCACCGAGGCCGAAACGAATACCGTGACCGATCCGAAGTCGGAGCTGATCGTCCAGCGGTCCGCGGGGCGGCGCACCGAGAGGTCTTCGACCCGAAGGCGGTAGACGAGCGCCTGCGCGGCCGAGTCGTACGAGAAGGTCCCCGCGCGGATGTCGTGCGCGGTCGAGCCGAGCTGGTCGCCTTCAGCGTCCACGATGATTCCGTCCGGCGCGGAGAGGTCGCGCGGATGGGGCACCGGCGCGAGGCCCATCGCGGCGCGGACGGCGTTGTGTGCATCGACGTACCCCGCGCCTACGACGCGCTCGTCGAAGGGCATCGGAGTCGCCGTCTGGCGGAGCAGCGTCACGACCTCGTCGGGCGAGAGGGCAGGGTTGACCTCGAGCATCAGCGCCACCACTCCAGTCACGTGAGGCGTCGCGAAGCTCGTGCCCGACGAGGTCGTGTAGAACGGCAGGAAGGCCGGTGCGATCGTCGAGGCATCCCACGGCGTGCCTGCGAGGTTGGTGAGTCCGGCCGTCTTCGCGCGCGCCGCCTTGACGTCGACGCCTGGCGCGGTGATGTCCGGCCTGAGGTTCGGCGCCACCGTGGGATCGGCGGGTTGACCCGCCACGTCCGATCCCATGCCGTTGTCGACGCCGCGCGACGAGAACGCCGCCGGCGAGCCGAAGCCGTCCTTGCTGCCCGCGGCCACCGAAATCACCCACGGCGCGACCGAGATCGGGTTGATCGCGTTCGGGACGTTGCCGTCGTTGCCTGCGGCCACCACGACGGTGATGAAGCGGTCGTGGAGCTCGCGCGTGGCAACCTGGATCGGATCGTCCGGGTCGTACGGAAGGTCGGCCAGGGTGGTGCCGAACGAGTTGTTCGCGACGCGGATGTTGTAGCGGAACTGGTTCGTGAGCGCGTAATCGTAGGCCTGAAGGATGGCGAAGAACGACAGGCCGACGTCGTTGCCCGCCTGCAGCCCGATGATTCCGCTGCCGGGCGCGACCCCGCCATAGAAGCCGCCGGACGCCTGGCCGGATCCGGCGGTGACGGCCGCGCCGAACGTGCCGTGGCCGCCCTGGTGGTCGGTGGTGGCCTGATCCTCAAGCGCGATGGGCGGCGCGAACTCGTCGTTGAAATTCAGCAGCGTCTGCGACAGCGGAAACGCCACGTTCTGCACGACGGCGCCGCCCAGGCGGAGGTCCGCATGCGTGGCATCGACGCCCGTGTCGATGTAGGCGATGCCGATGCCGGCGCCCGACACCGGCAGCCCCGCCCGCAGGCTGCGGACGTCCGCATCCGCGGCAAGCGACTCGAGGCCGATGAACCGCCGGCTGGCGTTCGTCAGCGGCTTCAACTGGCGATTCGCGTAGAGCGAGCGGATCTCGGGACGATCCCGCAGCACGTTCAACTGCGCGGCTGTTGCGCCGGTGAGCACCATCGGCAGCTCGCGAAGAACGATGCCGCCGCCGATGCCGAGGGCGCGCAGCGCGGCAAGATCGGCGATCGTCGGCGCGCGATGGAAGGTGATGACCACCGGGATCCGCGCGAGCGGCGCCGCGGCCGCTTCTGCCAGCAGGCGCGCGTCGACGCTGGACGCGGCGCTCGCGGTGCCCGCGCAGACGAGTACGAGCAGCGCGGCCGCCGGCAGGCGAGACACCCTGCGTCTCATGACGTCACCTCGCGTGTGGCTTGGCGGATGTCCGGGCGGTCACCACGACAGGATGCGCGTGACGCGCGCCGCGCGACAATGAGGGCCGCCCCTCATTTCGGCGCGGACGGTGACCTCAATTTGAAAGCTCGACCGTCAGGGGCGGTCGTCGTCCTTCGTCCAGTAGCGGGAGAACTCTTCGAGGAACGTGAGCGTCTGCATCGACTCCATGCGGTCGAAGAAGAGGACGCCGTCGAGGTGATCCGTCTCGTGCTGCGCCACGCGCGCCGGATAGCCCTTCAGCCGCAGCTCGACGCCCTTGCCGGTCCGGTCGAGCGCCTTCATCGTGATGTCCGTGTGCCGCGGCACGATGCCGCGGATGTCGGGGATGCTGAGGCACCCCTCCCACCCTTCCTCGCTCTCGGGTCCGTTCGCGACGATCTCCGGGTTGATCACGACCGTCGCCTCGCTCGTCTCGTCGGGCTCGTCGTCGAGCATGGCGACGAACACGCGGACGCCTTCGTGCACCTGCGGGGCCGCCAGGCCGACGCCGTGGTACTCGTACATCGTCTCGATCATGTCGTCGATGAGCTTCTGAATCGCCGGGTGCTTGAGACCCGACGTGTCGACGAAACGCGCGCGGCGGCGCAGCACCGGGTGCCCCATGCGCGCCACCTTGAGGATGGACATGAGTGAGAATTATAGGGCGCATGTACCCGCACATTCACGCCCCCGAGTTCCGGTACTGCCCGGTGTGCGGCGGCGAGCTCGAATCGCGCGTGCTCAAGACGACGGAGCCGAAGCGCCTCGTCTGCACGACCTGCGGGTTCGTCTTCTATCTCGATCCCAAGCTGGCCGTCGGCACGATCATCAGCGATGACGAGGCGCGCATCGTGCTCGTTCGGCGGGCCATCGAGCCGGGCTACGGGAAGTGGGTGTTCCCGGGGGGCTACGTCGATCGCGGGGAGGAGGTGCGGCTCGCCGCCGTGCGCGAAGCGCGCGAGGAATGCGGGCTGGAGGTCCGCATCGAGCGCCTCCTGAACATCTACTCCTACCCCGGCCGCGCGCCGGTCATTGTCGTCTACACGGCGCGCATGACCGGCGGCTGCCTGGCATGCGATGACGAGGGGCTCGAAGCGCGCTTCTTCGATCGCTCGGCCATTCCGTGGGACGAGCTGGCCTTCCGGAGCACCCGCGAGGCGCTCCGGGAGTTCCTGGGATGAAGCTCCAACCCCAATTCCCAACTCCCAACTCCCAATCTCCAAACCCCAACGCCGAATTCCCCAAATTGGGCAATTGAGAGTTGGGGATTGGGAATTGGGGATCAGGAGTTTGGGGGATTGGGGTTTGGGAGTTGAACGCTATACTTCTCGGATGCTGAAGGTTCTCGCTCCACTGCTCTGCATCTGTACACTGCTGGCGCCGCCGGCCCAGGCGGCCCAGCGACCGGAAGCCGACCTGTGCGCGGTGATCCCGGGCGCACAGCCGCTCCTGCCCGCGAAGATCCTCGAAGGAATGGGCGACACCAACATGCCTGTCACGACCCGGTCGGAGCAGGCGCGGACGTTCTTCAACCAGGGCATCTCCCAGATGCATTCGTTCTGGTTCGTCGAGGCGGAGCGATCCTTCCTCCAGGCCGCCGCGCTCGATCCCGACATGGCGATGGCGTACTGGGGCATCTCGGT
>JBOGIW010000168.1:0-14416 GCA_050748045.1 Vicinamibacterales bacterium
GTCCTGATTTTTCCTCGCGCTCATGACGATCGCGATCGCGCCCGGCTGCATGGCGGCCGCGAAGCGGGCGCGCCGCGAGCGGAAGAGCTCGGGGCTGCCGAGGTCCTGCGCCGAGAGCGGCGCCGCCACGGCCAGCAGCAGCAACGCCGGCACGATGCGGCCAACGATCAACCGGGAAAGAGTGAGGGAACGCGGGTTCATGTCGGCTCCTGGCGGGTGACGTTTCATGCTGCGATCAATTGGCACGACGGCCGCCGATGAGCAGCAGCTTCGTCTGCCGCGGCGCAAAATACTCGATGCCCCGCTCCGTGAGCGCGGCATCCTCTTCGATCCGGATCGGGAGCAGCCGGCCGTCCCATTCGGGAATCGGCGTGCTGACGTGCAGCTCCACGGAGTACCAGGCGTTCACCCTCAGGGGATAGCCGACGCGATCGCCGTAGGCGAACGGCCAGTTCTGCGCGACGCGCGCCCCGATGTCGTGCGTGGAATTGCCGACCGAGTGGCTGTAGATGCCCACCTCCGGCCGATCGGGCTCGTCCCGGATAATCGACGAGCCGGCGGGGTTGGCGCCCGACTCGTAGCCGAGCGCTTCAGCCTCACGCATCGTCTTCGCCCAGACCTCGTGCGCGATGGCCCCGGGCGTCATGTTGCCCGTCAGGATGTCGGTGACCCTCATCGCGTCGGCGAAGGCCTTCTGCATGCTGGCCGGTGCGTCCGTCTCGCCGGGCCGGAGCACGTACGCCGTCCGCTTGATGTCGGTCCTGTAGTCGATGTAGCCGACGCCGGCGTCGATCGAGAGTACGTCCCCCGGCTGGATGACGTGCTCGGGTGAATTGCTGGGGGCCAGGTTCTCTCCGTGGCGCGTCACGCGGACGTTCGGCAGGAACTCGACGATGAGGCCGAGGTCCGCCGCCTGCTGCCGCAGCCACCAGTGCACGTCGGCAACGGTCGTGCGGCCGGGAACGATGACCGTATCCGACAGCGCCTCCTCCTCCCACGCCACGGTCCACCGGCAGAGGTCCGCGTACGGGCGCCATTCGTCCGGGATGTGGTGTGTGCGAAAGTCGCGGACGACGAGCTCGGCCGAGGCGAGCCGGGACGCGTACTTCGGACCGAGCGACTCCTCGAGGAACCGGCGGAGGCTCCAACTGAGGCCGTCGGCCATCGGGAGCGTCGGCGACACGTTCACGCCGATCCGTTTCGGGTCGCGCTCCTCGACGATCCGCTTCAAGTCGGCCGTGACGCCGTCCCTGCTGTACCCGTAGTAGATGACCTGGTCGTAGGTGTCGGGGATCGTGCTGTCGTGAAGCTCGTGCGAGCCGATGAAGATCTTCTCGGGCCTGTCGCCGCCCCGATCGAAGAACAGGTACGCATTGCGAACGCCGCCCCACCCGCCGCCGATCTCCGAGTGCATCGGATCGAGGTTGTGCTCACGGCTGAAGACGAGCCAGAGGTCGATGCCGTGCGCGCGCATCGCCGGGAGGAGCACGGTGTTCAACCGCTTCGCGATGATGTCCTTCCGGATCTCGAAGCGCTCCTTTTCACCCGGGACGCCGTACCGCTCGCGCGGCGATGGCGCGGGGCCGGCCGGCTCGCCGCCCTCCTGCACCGGACGGACGGCGTCGGCCCATCCGAGCGCCGCGATGCCAACGGCCAGGAGTACTGCTCCCCCCCACCACCACACGCTCCGGCTCACCCTTCCCCCCGCCCGCGGTCGTGTCATCGCACGCTCGCCACGGGCTGAACCGTGGACGGGGAAAACGGCTCGCGCGGCATGGGTATCGGGCTCCGTGGCACATCGAGGGACACGCCGAGTGTCGAGAGCCTTTCTCCCAGCTTCGGCAGCACGTCGGCGATGAGGCGGTTCAGCGAAGCGGCCTGGGCGCCGAGACGCTCGTAGTTCTCGCGCGCCATGCGTCGCTGGTCGGCGGTCGGCGGGCCGGTCCAGCGCTCGATCGCGTCGTAGAGCTCCGCCGTGTCGCCGAGAATGGGCGCGCGCCCATCCTGCTCGGCGCTCCGCATCGCTCCCTGCGGCGCGGGGGCCCGCTGCAGCGCCGCGGAGACGCGGCTGGCATCCGCGTGAGCTGACCCGAGCGCGGCCACGAGCCCCTTGTCGGCCGCGGCACGCGACGCCAGCGCATCCTGCGCCGTCTTCACCTGCGTGGCAATCTGCGTCGTAGCCGACAGCATTTGGCGGGCCGTCGCCTGCATCTCGGCGAGCGCCAGGAGCGTGTCGCGCCAGAGACGCCGCTCCGTGAGCGTGATGCTCGTCGCCGAATCGCCGCGCACCTCGACCGTCTGTGTCAGCTCCTGTTCACCAAGCCTGAGGCGCACGCGGTACTGGCCGGGCAGCACGAAGGGACCGCGCGGCGCGCGACGGAAACCGCCCGCCGGGCGAGGCTCCGCTTCCGGCAGGCCGTGCCGGAGATCCCAGATCGCGCGGCGGATCGCGCTCCCGCCGGCGGCCGCCGGGCGGAGCTGCCGCACGAGCGTACCGTCCGCGTCGAGGATGTCGATCGACGCGGGCCGCGCCCGCGCGCGCTCGCTCGCGTAGTAGGTGATGATGGCGCCGTGCGGCGGCCCGTCGGCCGCGAAATGACCGGAGCCCATCGTGCCCCGGTCGCGATCGACCGGATGGAACTGCATGGCCGGTCGAATCTTCGCCAGGTGGGCATCCGTCGTCAGGGTCGCCGGCGTCATCTCCTCGAGGATGGCGAGATCGTCGAGGATCCAGATGCCCCGTCCGTGCGTGCCGATGACGAGGTCGTTCTCGCGCGGATGGACCAGCATGTCGTGCACGGCGACGGTGGGCAGGTTGTTGTCCAGCGGCACCCAGTGCTCGCCGCCCGTGTTGGAGACGAACACGCCGATCTCGGTGCCGAGGAAGAGCAGTCGCGGATTCCGGAGGTGCTCGACGATCACGCGCGCCGACCCCGAGGGGAGCCCGTTGACGAGCGGCGCCCACGTCCGGCCGAGGTCGGGGCTCTTCAGCACGTACGGCGCGAAGTCGTTGTTCTGATGGTTGGTCAGCGTCACGTACAGCGTGTTCCGGTCGAACCGCGAGAGGACGACACGCGTCGCGTGCGTGCCCTCCGGCACGCCCGGCAGGCGATCGACTCGCCTCCAGGTCCGGCCGCCATCGGCGGTGACCTGCACGAGGCCATCGTCGGTGCCGACGGCGATGAGCCCCGGCTGGAGCGGCGACTCCGAGATGGTGCTGATGTTCCCGTACTGCGCCACGCTCTGTCGCAGGTCGATCGCCGTCCTCGGCTGGATCTTCCCCTGCAGCGGAAGCTGGTAGGGATCCAGCTTCCGGGTCAGGTCGGGGCTGATGACCGTCCAGGAATCGCCGCGATCCGTGCTCTTGAACAGCACGTTGGCGGCGAAGTACAGCGTCGTGGGATCGTGCGGCGAGATGAGGAGCGGCACGCTCCAGTTCCATCGATGGAGATCGCCCGTGAGCGGCTGCGGCGGCTGGATCAGCCGGCGCTCGCCGCTCCGGAGGTCGAGGCGCAAGAGCCGGCCGTACTGCGACTCGCTGTAGACGATGTTCGGATCCGTGGGATCGACCTGGGCGTAGAAGCCGTCGCCACCGCTCGTCAGGAACCACTCGGCGTTCGTGACGCCGCGCTCGTTGCGGCTGCCGCTCGGCCCGCCCCAGGAGCTGTTGTCCTGCGTCCCGCCGTACACGTAGTAGAAGGGCTCGCGCTGGTCCGCGGCGATGGCGTAGAACTGCGCCACCGACACGTTCTCCATGAACTCCCACGTGCGGCCGCGGTCGTACGACGTGTAGATGCCGCCGTCGTTGCCGAGCACGAGGTGCTCGGAGTCGGCGGGATTGATCCAGAGCGCGTGATGGTCCACGTGCACCTCGCCTCGCGGCGTCAGGTCGTCCTTGAACGTCTTGCCGCCGTCGCGCGTCACGTGGGAGTTGTTGTCGAGGACGTACACGAGGTTCGGATCGTTCGGATCGCAGCGGACCTGGCCGTACCCCGAGTGGGTCTGCACCTCCGCCGTCATGCGACGCCACGTCGCCCCCCGATCCTCCGACCGGTAGAAGCCGCCGTCGTGCGCTCGAATGGCGGCATATACGATGTTCGGCTGGCTGCGGCAGGCGGAGACGCCGATCCGTCCCATGTCGCCCTTCGGAAGTCCGCTGGTCAGTCGCTGCCACGTCGCGCCGCCATCGGTCGTCTTGAACAGCCCGCCCTCCGGCCCGCCTCCGACGAAGCTGTAGAAGCGGCGCTCCCGCTGGAAGGCGGCGGCGTAGATCGTATTGGGGTCGCCCGGGTCGAAGGCGAGGTCGGCAACCCCGGTGAACGGGCTGATCCGCAGCGAATGGATCCAGGTCTTGCCGCCGTCGGTGGTTTTGTACACGCCGCGCTCCTCGTTCGAGGCCCAGAGCGCGCCCATGGCGGCGATGTAGACGATGTTCGGGTCCCGGGGGTGAATCAGGACGCGCCCGACGTGCTGCGTCTTCTCGAGCCCCATGTGCTGCCACGTCTTGCCGCCGTCGAGGGTCCGGTAGACGCCGTCTCCCCACGAGTTGGCGCGCATGCTCCACGCCTCGCCCGTGCCGAGCCACACGATGTCCGGATTCTCCGCCGCCACCGCGATGGCGCCGAGCGACGACGTCCGCCCGTTCTCGAACACCGGGTCCCACGCCACACCGTGGTTCGTGGTCTTCCACACGCCGCCCGACGCGCTGGCGGCGTAGACAATGCGCGGCGCCTTCTCATACACCGCCAGGTCGACGATGCGGCCCGAGATGATGCCCGGGCCGAGGTGCCGCCACTCGAAGCCGGTCAGGTGCGATGCCTCGAGACGTGCGCCGGCGGCCTGGCGCGCGGCCGCCTCCGGTGCTCCAAAGGCGTGCGCGCCGGCGATGACGCACGCGACGAGGACGGCTACGCGGAATGGCCTTCGTTCCTGCATGGAGGATCTCCGCTCTTCATTCGTACATGTCCTGCGATCCGCTATCCGCTATCCGCGGTCCGTTATCCGCGATCCGCAATCCCCAATCCGCGATCCGCGATCCGCGAAGCCCCCACTTCAGTGATCCGTCGCGAGCTTCGTGGTCTCCCACAACTGCTTGACCTCGTCGTCCAGGCCCGTGATCTCCCATCGGAGCAGGGACAGCGGGACGGAGCCGAGGCCGATGATCTGGTCGTGGAACTCGCGCAGGTCGAACTTGTCCTTGAGCTGCATCTTGCGGTCGCCGAGGATCTTATAGATCTGCAGCTTGCCGGTCTGGCAGTGATCGAGGCCGCGCGTGAGGATGCCGTACACCTCCCGCATGGCGATCTCGGGCACGATGCCGGGCGCTTTCCCGACGGTGGGCACGACGCGCCTGAATGCCTCGTAGCCCTCGGTCGCCGACATGTCGCCCTCCATCATCTTGAGGCCGAGCGTAATCCGCTCGGCGCGGATCACCATGTTGACGTAGACGAGCTCGCGCGTTCGGGGCCCACGCACGTACGGGAAGTCGAGCAGCGCTGGCAGCTCCTCGTGGTAGAAGCACCAGCCCTGACTGTGGGCCTCGTCGCGGTGTCCGCGGCGGATCGGGCACGGATTGTTGCGATGCGTGAGCCCCTCGAACGTGTGCCCGGGCCAGTATTCGTGGCCATGGATCGTTCCGGGATCGGTGAAGAAGCCGAAGTAGGACGCCGCGACGTTCGGATGGTCGGCCGGAGGGATCAGCACGCGGCTGATGCCCGGCTTCCGCTCGGTGGTGAACGACACGAGCCCGAAGGGCAGCAGGTACTCGCCGCCTTCCGACAGCATGTCCGGCATGTCGGCGCGGTCGGTCAGGATCTGCTCGTCGTCGAGGTACCAGCGCCTGATGAGGAGCGCCGTCTCGGTGTCCCAGTCGAGGAACTGCTTCTGGGTGACGGGCGCCTCGAGCTGCGGCAGGTCGCGGTTCTTCTGCATCTCGAATTGCATGAAGGACAGCGCGCGCGCGCGTTCCATGTCGGCCATCAGCTTCAACTGGTCGGTGGAGTACGGCATGAGCAGCACGTTCCGCGTGTACCATTCCATCGCCGGCTTGCCGACCCAGTAGCGCCCGGTCATCTTCGCGCGATTCTGCTCGAGCCACTCGCCGAAGGCGCGCAATTCCCTGGCGGCGGCCGCCGACGCCGTCCTCAGCTGGTCCGCTTCGGGGGCGGGGAAGAACTCCGCGGTGCGGCGGGCCCACTGCTCCATGTTCTTCTCGATGAGCGCGAGGGTGTTGCCTTGGTCGTAGTACGCGCCGTAGGGGTACTTCAAGGCCATGTCGGCCAGCTCGGGCACGATCTCGGTGAGATTCTTTCGCGCCTGCGCCATCACCGGCGCCACGTCGCCGAGCGCCGTGATGATGGCCTGCGCCCGCTCGCGCGAGTACGGCATCGGATCGCCGCGGAACCGCCGATCGCCGGTCAGCAGGCGCGCGACGCCGCCGAGCGCCACGCGCGTGTAGAAGCCGGGATCGCGCGACGTCGGCCGCCAGACGGTCAACGTGAACTCCAGGTCGTCCATCTCCGACCGGAGCAGCAGATAGTCGATCTTGTCGTGGATCGACCAGCCGTCGGCCCTGAGCGCCGCGTACCGCTGGCGAAGCGCCGGGAGCTGTGCCTTCTGTTTCGCGATCACGGCGGCGTAGTCCGCCACGCCGCCCCTGCCCTGGGCCTCGAGCGCGCGGAGGTCTTCGGTCAGCGTCAGCAGCTCCGGCGGATGCTCGGCCGGACCCGGCACCTTCACGGTGTTGACACGGGCGGGCCGGCCGTTCCGGGTCATTCCCGGCGGCTGTGTGCCGGCGGACTGCTCGCGGGACGCGATGGCCGCGGCGAGAACGAGAACGAGAACCGAAATGAGGCCGATGATGCGTGCGCCCTTCATGGCTGCTCCTTTTGACCGCGGCGTACGCGGCCGTCAACGCCCGGCCCGGCCTGGTGCCGCACCGCGTCTCATGGACGCGGCGCCGCGGGCATCCAGGTCGGGCGCGAGGATCGCCGATGCCACCTGTACGCGACCCACACGAGCGATCCGCTGCCGATCACGATTCCAACCACGATGGCTTCCTGGAGCGTCTGGTACATGAACAGCCAGACGCAGAACGCCGTCGTCGCCGCGTGCACCCAGGCCGGCGGCGCGAACTCGGAGGGCGAGGTCCGGCGCAGCTTGAGCACGGCCAGCGCGGTGGCCACGTAGACCAGGAGTCGTCCGACGGCGCTGATCGACGCGTTCCAGATGAACGTGCCGGAGACGGCGAGGAGCCACACGAAGATCGTGAAGACGATCACCGAGACGTACGGCGTGCGAT
Organism: Vicinamibacterales bacterium; assembly: GCA_050748045.1. Classification (GTDB taxonomy): domain Bacteria; phylum Acidobacteriota; class Vicinamibacteria; order Vicinamibacterales; family UBA2999; genus CAVYVZ01. Next base: position 7,301 of record JBOGIW010000168.1, read on the forward strand.
AGACCGGGTGCACGCGCGCGAAGAACCGCGGGAGTCCGCCGCGCTCGGCCATGGCGAACGTGATCCGCGAGGATGCGAGAATCGACCCGGGGATGTGCCCCGTCGTCGCGATCATCGCGGCCAGGGCGATCATCAGCACGCCGCCGCCCCCGAGGACCAGGCGCGCCACCTCGGCGACCGGCCGCTCGCCAGGCTCCCCCGGCAGGACGCCGATGACGACGACCTGCACGGCCACGTAGAAGACGGCGACGATCGCGAGCGCGAAGAGGAGCGCCCGCGGAACGTCGTGCCGCGGATTGCGCGCTTCTGATGCCGGGATGACGGTGGCTTCGAATCCTCCGAAGGCGTAGACCCACAGGAGCACGGCGCGCGCCCACGACGTGTCGGAGGGCCACGCCGCGCCGCCAAACCGCTCCGTGGACAGCGACGCGGCGCTCACGACACAGAGGATCAGCAGCGGGACGGTCTTGAAAATCGTCACGACGTTGAGGACCGAGGCGGTCTGTCGCGTGCCCAGGTAGTTCAGCCAGCCGGCGCCGAGCACGACCGCGCTCAACAGGATCGTCCGTGGGATCGGCTGGCTTGCGGGGGCCCAGAGCTCCGCGGCGTACATCACGAACACGTGCGCCACGGACGCGCTCGCCGTGGCGCGGACCACCCAGTACAGCAGTCCCACCTGCGCGCCGACGTACTCGCCGAACGCGTCGCCCGCATAGCGATAGGGGCCGCCCGGCTCGCTGTATCGGCCCGCCGCCTCGCCGAACGACAGCAGGACGAACAGGACGCCGACGGCGGCGCCGACGACGGCCAGCGGCGCCCATCCTCCGAGGCTGGCGAGCATGATCCCCGGCAGCACGAACACGCTGCTCGCCAGCACGATGTTGATGCCCTGGGCGGTCAGGTCCCAGTGGCCCACGACGCGCAGGAGTCCCAGCCCGCCGGCCTTCCGGTCGTGCCGCGGCGACGCCATCGCTCCTCGCGACTCCATGGACCTCCCCGTCCGTCGTTACGCGCCCGCGGCGCGGGCGTACACGTCGGCCACCGCCCAGCCGATCTGCGTGATGTCGTCGACGATGTGCGCGCCGGCCTGCCGCATCGCGACAATCTTGCTCACCGCCGCTTCCTCGTGCGAGCCGAGGAGCGCACCGGCATGCCCCATCCGCCGGCCCGGCGGCGCGCTGCGTCCCGCAATGTAGGCGACGACGGGCGTTCGCATCAGCGCCACGAGCTCCGCGGCAATGAGCTCCGAGCGGCCGCCGACCTCGCCGACGAGCACCACGCAGTGCGTCTCGGGATCGGCCTCGAAGCGCTGGAGAATGTCTCGATGGCTCGTGGCGGTGACCGCATCGCCTCCGAGACAGACCACGGTGCTCTCGCCGAGCCCCACCGCCCGCAGGCAGTCGACGACCTCGCAGGCCAGCGTGCCGCTCTTCGACACGATGCCGACGGAGCCCGGATCGAGGTTCGCGTCGTTCATGTCCGACACGTTGGCCAGCCCGGGGCTCACGCACCCGGCGGCATTGGGGCCCAGCAGGACCGCGCCCCGCGCGCGGGCGAAGGCGGCCATCTGGATGGCGTCGGCAATCGGCACGCCCTCCGTGTAGACGACGAGCAGACGAAGGCCCGCCTCGATCGCCTCTTCGCACGCCTCCCGCGCCATCGGCGCCGGCACCGACACGAAGGTCGCGTTGGCGCCAAGCTCCTCGACGGCTTCGTAGCACGAGTCGACGACCGGCAGTCCCAGCACTTGCGCGCCACGCCGGCCGGGGGTCACGCCCCCGACGAGCGGCGACCGTCCCTGGAGCATCCGGCCCGCGATGTTGCGGCCGTTGTAGCCGGTGATGCCTTGAATCACGATGCGGGACTGGGCGCCTGCCAGAATCGCCACGTCAGCTCACCTTGCGCCGCACGGCCGCCGTCGCCGCCGCGCGGAGACCCTCGAGCAGCCCCTCGTGCACGTCGAAGTCGCACGGCTCGAGCACGCGCCTCGCCGCGTCCGCATTGCGTCCCTTCAAGCGCACGACGACGTGGCCGCGGAGCGGACTGGCGGCGTGCGCCTCGACGATCGCGTGCGCGAAATCGTCGGCCAGCGCCGTTTGAAAATAGGCGTTGATGAAGACCACCGACGCGCCGAGACCGCTCAACGCGCCGACGATGGGCACGAGACCGCGACGATCGGCCAGCGGCGTGCCTCCCAGGTCGACCATGTACCGCACGCTGACGCCCGCCGCCGTAAGCCAGTCGAGCGTCGCCATCATCAGCCCCGCCCCGCTCACAACGCCGACGAGGTCACCCTCCGGATCGATCTCGATGCCCGTGGCGCCGGCAGCCGCCAGGCGCCGATCGACCTCCGGTCCTTCCTCCGCGAACGTGAGGGTGCGCCAGTCCGGATGGCGGAACCTCGCGTTGTCGTCGACGATCATCCTGGCGTCGGCGGCCACGAGCCTGCCGCCGGTCGTCAGCACGAGCGGGTTGATCTCGATGAGCTGCGCGTCCTCGGCGACCGCGGTTGCGACGAGCGACTGCACGACCGACGAGAATGCCGTCTTCGACGCCTGGTCGAGCCCGAGGAACGCGTGCAGCCGGCGGACCGCGTAGTCGCGCAGCCCGAGCAGCGGGTCGATTGGCACCCGCACGATCCGCTCCGGCGACGCGCTCTCGACGTCGACCCCGCCGTCCGGCGAGGCGAGCATCTCGTATCGCCTGGCATCGCGGTCCACGACGACGGCGAGGTACAGCTCGCGGGCAATGGACAGCCGCTCCTCGACGTAGACGCAGCTCACGGCATCGTCGCCCACCCGTTGAGCCAGAAGTCGGGTTGCAGCCAGGGTGATCTCCTGCTCGTCGTCGACAAAGACGATTCCGCCGCTCTTGCCGCGTCCACCTCTCGGCACCTGGGCCTTGACCACGGCGGGCGGTGGCGTGCTCGGCAGCGCCGGCCAGACGCGCCCCGCGGGCACCGGCACCCCGTGCGCGGCGAGGCGCGCTTTCGCTTCGAATTCAAGCAGCCGCATAGGCTCGTTGCCGCTCCGCCGTCCGGCGCGGCGGCCGGGCGATCACACCGTGCGGCGCGCGGCGCGCATGGCCAGGAACCTCTCCTGGACCCGCTGCGGCTCTCCTGAGTCGTAGGCCTCACGGTGGATGCGAACCGCCGCGTCCATCGCCTCGTCGAAGCTCTGGTCGGTCGCCTCGCGGAAGCGCTGCTTGTCGAGCCGCATGGCGATGGGCGGCTTCGCCGCAAGGAGCGAGGCCAGCTCCCTGGCCTTCGGCAGGACCTCGGCCTCGGGCACGAGGTAATGCACGAGACCGATCCGGTGCGCCTCGTCGGCGCCCATCAGCCGGCCCGTCACGACGAGCTCCGTCGTCCGCGACAGCCCCAGCGCCTCCCGGATGATCCAGAAGCCGGTCACGCTCGGGATGCCGGAATCGATCTCGGGTTGCCCCAGCGTGACGCCGGGATGCGCGATGCGAACGTCAGCCAGCAGCGCCGCCTGAAAGGCCGAGCCGGCCGTCACGCCGTTCAGCGCGGCGATGAGCGGCTTGGTCAGGCCTCGCATGCGTCCGTACAGGACGCGCCACTCTTCGATCCACTCCGCGCCGCGATGTCCGTCGAACTGCTTCGACTCGTTCAGATCCTGGCCCGCGCCGAACGCCTTGCCGGCGCCCGTCATCACGATCGCGCGGATGCGCTCGTCGCGGTCGAAGGCGTCGAAGGCGTCGACGACCTCGTTGCGCATGGGACGATGCCAGGCGTTCAGGATCTCGGGCCGGTTCAGCACGAGCCATGCGACCTGTCCCTCGGCGTAGGCCTTGATGAAGCTGTAGATGCCCGTCATCGTGAACGTCGTGACGCCCGGCTGAGCCTCCGCGCGCCAATCGGAGCCGCATCGCAGAACGCCAACGGTCCGTGCACGATAGCAAGAGGAGATGTAAAAAATGTCTCTTGATGTGCAGGTTGTCTGCGCCGCCCGCCGTGGGGGGACGACGCGTTGACACGTGTCGGATCGCTGTGTTAAGAGCGCACCAGTCGCGTCGATCGGAGCTATCGTCGTGGGGGCCGTAGGGCTATGAGTGTGGCATCTGAAGGGGCGACCCTCACGGGTCGAGAACGGTTGCGGCACGCGCTGTGGGCCCCGATTCGAGGGGCACGGCGATCCGCGTCGCCCCGGCACTACTTTCCGCACCGGGCGCTCCTCGTCGGCGGCATCGCGGCGCTCGTCGTCGCGGCCGTCCTGGTCGGCTACTTCGATCGCCGGGCCGCGGCGCTGCAGCGCCAGCAGACGCTCGTCATCATGCAGCAGGTGTGCGAGCGGACGGCGACGGTCGTCGCCGGCCGCGTGCGCAATCATCTCGACGCGGCCGTGCTCGAGACGCTGGAGGGCATCGGTCACCCCCAGTTGATCGACTACGACCTGCCCCGCGTGGCGTCGTACTACAGCGAGGGGCTCCGGCGGCATCCCTACATCGACAGGTTCTTCCTCTGGAGCGCCGACCGATCCGCCGACTTCGGCGACCAGGTGCTGTTCTTCTCGCCGAGCGCCGGCCGCGCCGCCACCAGGGTCATCACCGGCGCGAACGGGGACGCGCTGGGCGCGCTGGACGCCATCCCGGAGCTCGGGCGGGAGATCCTGCGGCTGGCGCGCGACACGGCGGGCCAGCGGACGTTCGTGGTGCTCGAGCGGACCGTGGCCGGCGTGCCGTACCAGCTCGTCATTCACCTCCTGTGGAACGACGAGCGCCGCGAGGAATTCTTCGGGATCATCGGGTACACGGTGAACCTGGCGAACGTCGGAAGCGCCCTCATCGGACGTGTGCTCGACGCCGAAATTCGAGGCGTGCTCAACCCCCATCCGCGCTCACCGAGGCTCGTCTTCACGCTCGTCGACGATCGGGGCCGCGTGGTCCACGGTCCGCCGCTGGCGGCCGCACTCCCGTCGGCCGAAGCCCCGCTCGACCTGCTGTTCTTCCCGGGCGAGCCGCTCAAGCCGTGGCTCGCCGAGCGTCCGCCAGCCCGCGAGTGGCGCATCGTCATCAGCGCCGCCGAGCCGCCGGAGCAGGCACGCCTGTTCGGCGGCTGGATGGTCGGCTCGGTCGTGCTCCTCATCTGTATCGCCGTGTTCTGCGCCGTCACGGTCGACCGGCAGGCCATCAGGCTGTCGCACATGCAGTCGGACTTCGTGGCCAACGTCTCGCACCAGCTCAAGACGCCGGTGTCGCTGCTGTCGGCGACGATCCAGACGCTTCGGCTCGAGCGCGTTCCGTCGAACAAACAGCCCGAGTACCTCGAGATGGCTCTCGCGCAAACGGCCCGGCTGACGGCGCTCGTCGAGCGGATCCTCCATTTCTCGCGATCCGAGGGCGCCGGGTATGGGTTCCGCCTGGAGCGGATCGACCTGGTCCCGCTGGTCGAGGCGGCCGTCGAGCGCTTCCGGGCGGAAGCCCACGGGCGCCGCGTGCCGATCCGCTTCGAGGCCGGCGCGGCGGCGCTGCCCGTCGAGGGCGATCCCCAGGCCATCGAGCAGGTCATCCTCAACCTGCTGGAGAACGCGCTGAAGTACGGCGACGATCACAACGACGTGTTCGTGCGCGTCGAGACCGCCGGCGGCCGCGCGAGGATCTCGGTGCACGATCGCGGCACCGGCATCCACGCCGAGGACCTGGCGCACGTCTTCGAGAAGTTCTACCGCGGGCGCAACGGCGATCGGGGGCGCCAGGGATTCGGGCTCGGGCTCGCGCTGGTCGCCTCCATCGTCCGGGCGCATCGGGGCCACGTCAGAGTAGACTCGGAGGCAGGGCGCGGCAGCACGTTCTACATCGAACTGCCCGCCGCGCCGGAGATCGCCGATGGGGTATAGCATCCTGCTGATCGAAGATGAGCCCGAAATGCAGCTCATCCTCCGAGACAACCTGAAATTCGAAGGTTACGAGATCCTGGCCGCGGACACGGGCGAGCGCGGCGTCGAAATGGGGCTCTCCGTGCGCCCCGACCTCGTCCTGCTGGACGTCATCCTCCCGCGGATGAGCGGCTACGAGGTGTGCCAGCGCCTGCGGGACAGCGGCTTCGACTCGCCGATCATCATGATCACGGCGCGCAACCACGAAATCGATCGCATCTCGGGGCTGGAGTTCGGCGCCGACGACTACGTCGCCAAGCCGTTCAGCGTCCCCGAGCTGATGGCACGCGTCCGTGCTCAGCTCCGGGCGCAACTGCGGCGCCGGCAGCGCCTGGCGGCCCAGCCGGCGCAGACCGTCGTCGGCGACCTGCAGATCGACACGAGCCAGCAGAAGGTCCGGCGGGGATCGGTGACCCTCGACCTGTCGTCGCGTGAGTTCGATCTCCTGATGTACTTCCTCGGTCACCGCGGCGAAGTCGTCACCCGGGAGCAGCTCCTCAGCGACGTGTGGGGCTACCCCGACCTCCCGCTGACACGGACGGTCGACAACTTCGTCGCCAAGCTGCGGAAGAAGATCGAGATCCACCCCCACAAGCCTCGGTACATCGTCACCATCCACGGCACCGGCTACCGCTTCATGAAATGAGTCCGCCAGCCTCCCGATGCCTCGAGGGGCGCTGCGCGCTGGTCACCGGAGGCTCGCGCGGGATCGGCCGGGCCATCGCCAGGGCGCTGGCCCGCGCGGGGGCCGATGTCGTCATCAACTTCAAGGGTCGCGCCGACCAGGCCGCGGCGGTGGTGGCCGAGGTCAGGCAGCTCGGCCGGACGGGCGGCGCTGTCCAGGGCGATACCTCCATCAAGGCCGACGTTGGGCGTTTCGTGGCGGAGGCCGAGTCGCTCCTCGGCCGCGTCGACCTGCTCGTCAACAATGCGGGCGTGCTCGAACGAGCGCCCTTCCTCGAGGTGACCGAGGAGCAGTGGGATCGCACGCTCGCGGTCAATTTGAAGGGCTATTTTCTCGTCGGCCAGACGGTTGCGCGGCACATGGCGGAGAGCGGCGTCCGCGGCACGATCGTGAACGTGTCGTCGGCGGCCGACACGCTGGCCGCCCCGAACGCGACGCCCTACACGGTTTCGAAGGCCGGCGTGGCGATGCTCACCAGGCAGATGGCCCTGGAACTGGCGCCGCACGGCATTCGTGTCAACGCGGTCTGCCCCGGCC
>JBOGIW010000169.1:0-6807 GCA_050748045.1 Vicinamibacterales bacterium
TGACGACGCCGACCTCGTCGCTCGAGGCCGGCACGACGCGCCGGTCGAAGTGCCGCTCGTCGGACACGGCGCGCGCCGTGCCGGCGAGCTGCAGCATCGGGTCGACGATCGACCGCTGGAGCCTTCCGCCAATCGCGAGGGCGACGAGCGTGCAGAGCACGATGAGCACGGCGACCATGCCGAGCCCCACGAGCAGGCGCTCCTGCACGTCGCCCATGTCACGATGGATGAAGAGCATGCCGACCCGGGAGCTGCTGTGGACGATCGGCACGGCGAAGCGCGCGTCGCGCCAGGCCACCGTGATCTCCGCGCCGGGCATCGGGGGGCAACTGCCGCTCCGCCCGCGGTGGTACGTCGCGAAGAGGCGGCCGTCTGCGCCGTAGACACACGCCATGACCACGTGCGGCCGGAGCTCGAGCGCCGCGATGGTCTCGCCGGCCGCGCGCTCGTCGCCGAAGACGATGGCGGTCGCGCTGCTCTCGCCGAGGATGCGGAGTTGTCCCCGGACGTCCTCCTCGATGGACGACCGGTATGCCGCGATGTCCCACGCGAGGAAGCCGCCGCCGGCCAGCAGCAGCGCGGCCGTCGTGGAGGCCGCCGTCATGACGACGAGCTTGCGGCGGATCGGCAGGCCACCGAACCAGCCTCTCATCGGGCGAGCCACGCCCCGTCGTCGGTGCCCGGTGCCGGCGTTCGAGCCAGCCGCAGCAGCCGCGAGCTGATCCTCAGGTTCGCACGCGCCGCGGCGCGCTGGTCGATCTCGAATCGCACTCTGCCGTTTTCGATCAGGAAGTTGACGATGCCCCCGCCGCGGAGGAACTCTCGAGACTCGCCCACAGTGAGCATCGGGAGCCCGCGCGCCGCCCGCAGATACGGCTCGTGCGGCACGTCGTGCGGGATGAAGAGCACGTGACAGCCGCCCGGCTGGCGCACGATGCGCGCGTCCACGGGCCGGCCGTTCACCTGCTCGCGGCGCATCGTGTCGGCCAGGGCCGTGCCGAACGGGTTCTTCGCCGCCACGCAGACCGTGAGCGGCGCCGCGGGCCGGGCAGTCGCGGGCCACTCGACGAACCGGGTGAAGTAGAACAGGTAGGCGGCCTTCACCTGGTATTCCAGCGGCGCGACGACGTCGTGGGCAGCCATGGCCGGTGCCAGCCCGGGTAGCGCGACCCATGAGAACAGCGCCAGCGCGTGGATGAGGCGCCTCACGGCCGCCTCGGGGCCGTGCCGCGGCCGGGTGGGCGGGCCGGAAGGCCTGGGCCCGAGGGGGTCACACCGCGGGGGGGCGAGAGACGCGACGGAGGTAGGATCCGGTGCTGGCCGGCCATTGAGTCGATGCAGGGAGTCTACGCGCTCACGCGGCCAACTTGAAAGCTCGGCAATCCTTATAACTGCCGTGTTTACGGACGAGATAATTGCCACGGTTCCGTTGTCGCCCATCAGGACGCAGGCTATACTGCAACGTTCTCGGTGCCGTTCATCGCCCCTTGCTGAAACGTGTTGACCTGCCGACCCGAACCGTTACCGCATGCCAAATGAGCTGACGGGGAGCCACCGTGGCGGCGCCGGGCTCGTCGACGTCCTCGACCGCGTTCTCGACAAGGGACTTGTCGTCGCAGGCGACATCAAGGTGTCGCTGGCGGAAGTCGAGCTGCTCACCATTCGCATCCGGCTGATGATCTGCTCCATCGACAAGGCCGAGGAGATCGGTCTCGACTGGTGGAAGTACGACCGGCACCTGTCGCCTGGGCGTGAGCAGGTGCTTCACGAAAACCTCGAGCTGCGCAAGCAGGTCCATGCGCTCGAGCGCCGGCTGGCGACGCTGACACGCGCCACGCGGCGCCGGGGCCGTGCTCTGTCGGCGGCGGGAGACAAGAGGCAAGTGACGCGAAGGAGCTTCCACGATGGCCGTTGAACGCCAGCAGGGCGGAACCAGTCTCATTGACGTGCTCGATCGGGTACTCGACAAGGGAATCGTGATCGACGCGTGGGTGCGCGTGTCGCTCGTCGGCATCGATCTGATCACGGTGGAAGCGCGCGTCGTGGTCGCATCCATCGACACGTATCTGAAATACTCGGATGCGATTGGCGGCGCCGCGGTCGCGGCGCGTCCGGCGATCGAGGCGGCCCGGCCCTACGACGAGATCGCCGCCGAGAACGTGGCGCTCCGCACACAGCTCGAGAGCGCGACCACGGGCGCGGCGCGCGCGCGGGCGCCGCGCCGTCGAAGACGGCAGTAAACCAGGAGAGTCGCCTGAGGCCGGTGGGATTGAGGAGTCCAGTGCAGGTGCGGGCCAATGCTCGCGCACCCGTGGCATCGGGATCCATCGCGCGGCTCGAGCTGCTCGAGTACTTCCTCGTGCACTCGGAGGACGTGGTGCGGTGCGCGCAGGCCAGCCTCGACTGGCTGTCGCGGCATGCGGGCATCCGCCACGCGGTCTGCCTGGCCGTCGACGCCGAATCGAACACGCTCTTCGGGATCGCCGGCGTGGGGGTCTCCTCCGACGACGTGGAACGGCTCGCGTGGCCGTTGTCGAACGTGACGGACCCGCTGGTGGCGGTGCTGTCGGCGGCGCAGCCGGCCGTGTTCAAGGCCTCCCGCGTCAACGGCCATGCGGCCCGCGTGCTGCCGGCGACGCCGCTCGGCACGGGCACGTTCACCGCCGTGCCGCTACGCGGCCTGCGCCAGGACCGCGCCCCGGCGCTCGGCCTCCTGCTGCTTCGCACGGCCGGCCCGCTGACGGGCGACGTGGCGTGGCTGCTCACCGTGCTCGGGCAGAAGATCGACCAGGTCCGCGGGCGCGGCCGGCTCTCGGAGGAAGTGAAGAAGCTGCGGCGCGAGCGCGCGCTGTTCTTCACCATCATCAACGCCGTGCCCGACCCCATCCTGCTCACCGACACGGAGGGCCGTCTCATCGTGGCGAACGCGCGGGCGGAGAAGCTGTTCGCGTCGAGCGAGGAGGAAACGGACGGGCGCCGGCGCGCCGTGGCGCTGAACAACATGCTCTTCTCCGCGACGCTGTCCCGCACCCTGGTGGACGAAAAGACGCCCGACGCGCGGGAGCTCGTCCTCGTCGATCCGAGCGACGGATCGGACCTGCTCTTCGAGGTGCTGTCCACGACGGTCGACGATGCACGCGAGGGGACCGGGGTCGTGTCGATCCTCCGCAACATCACCGACCTGCGGCGCGCGACCGAGCAGATCGAGGAGAACTACCGGAAGCTGCGCATCGCCGAAGCGGCGGCACGCGCCGAGCGCGATCGCTTGAACCTGATCATCGACTCGGTGGCCGACCCGATCATCGTCACGGATTCCAGCGGCGGCACGGTGCTGATGAACGCCCCCGCCGAAGAGCTCTTCACCGCCTCGTTCGACGCGCCCAAGACGGCGCAACGGACCGTGCAGGCCAACGACGCGCACTTCTCGTCCTTTATCTCGGGGCTCCTGCTCGGCGTCGACGGCCCCGGCGAGATCCGGCGCGGCGAGATCGGCCTCATCAACCCCGTGACGCTCCGGCTGGTCCCGGTGGAAGCCATCGCCGGCAAGGTGCTGACCGAGGCCGGGGAGCTGACGGCGGTCGTCACGATCCTGCACGACCGCACGGAGGCGCTCGAGCGCGTCCGGCTCTACGAGCAGTTGCGTGCCGGCGCCGACGAGCTGCAGGCCCGCGTCCAGGCGGCGACGGCGGAGCTGGCCCAGCAGAACGAGCTCCTGCGGCGCCAGGCGATCGAGCTGGAGCAGGCCTCGCGCCTCAAATCGCAGTTCCTCGCCAACATGTCACATGAGTTCCGGACGCCGCTCAACGCCATCCTCGGCTACACGCACATGATGCTCCAGGGTGTCGCCGGCGACGTGTCCCCGGCCGTCAGGCGCCAGCTCACCCGTATCGACTCGAACGGCCGGCACCTGCTGCAGATCATCAACGAGATCCTCGACATCACCCGGATCGAGGCGGGCAAGATGCCGATGCAGATCAGCCGGTTCAACGTGAACGAGCTCGTCCCAGAGGTCATGGCCGAGCTCGATGCCGTCATTGCGCGATCCAGGCTGGCCGTCACGCCGCGGCTCAACCTGGAGATGCCCGAGGTGACGACCGATCGGCAGAAGGTGAAGCAGATCGTCGTGAATCTGCTGAGCAACGCCATCAAGTTCACCCATCAGGGCGGGATCGAGATTGCGGTCAGTTACAATCGCATCACGGATCTCGCCTCGATCGAGGTGCACGATACCGGCATCGGCATCGCGCCGGAGAACCACGAAAAGGTGTTCGAGGACTTCCGGCAGGTCGACGACTCGCCGTCCCGGCAATACGGCGGCACCGGCCTGGGCCTGGCGATCTGCCGCCGCCTCGCGGCGACGATGGACGGCCGGATCACTCTGCACAGCCGGCTCGGCGAAGGCTCGACGTTCACCTTGGTCTTCCCGATAAGCGCGGAACCATGACCGACCAGCAGACCCCGTTGATTCTCGTGGTGGACGATTATCAGGACGCGCGCGAGATGTACGCCGAGTATCTCCAGTTCTCCGGCTTCCGCGTCGCGGAAGCGCGGAACGGCAACGAGGCCATCGAGCAGGCGTTCGCGCTGCGGCCGGACCTCATCCTCATGGATCTCTCGCTGCCGGGCCTGGACGGCTGGGAGGCGACGCGCCAGTTGAAGTCGGACGAGCGCACGCGGCACATTCCCGTCGTGGCGCTCACCGGGCACGCGCTAGCGGGCGCCTCGGAGGGCGCGAAGAAGGCAGGGTGCGATTCGTTCGTCACCAAACCGTGTCTGCCCGATGACCTGGTGGTCGAGGTGCGCCGCATGCTCAACGTCGTGCAACGACAGGTGTAATGGTGGCCAAGGCAGCGAAGCACGCGCAATCGAGGAGGACCACGCGCGGGGCCAGACCGGCCGTGCGCGCCACCCAGGCGCTGCGGCCGCGCAGCCGGGACGCGCGCGTCGACCCCGACGCGACGTCGGCGCCGCCGGCGCACGACCTGAGGATGAACCGCGGCCGTTACGTGTACTGCATCATTCGCGCGAGCCAGCCGCTCCGGTTCGGCCCCATCGGAATGGACGATCAGTCGCCCGAGGTGTACACGATCAATTTCCGCGACATGGCGGCCGTGGTGTCGGACGTGCCGATCGCTCCGCTCGACTCCACCCGCGAGAACGTGCTCGCGCACGAGCGCGTGAACGAGACGGTGATGCGCGACCACACGGTCATCCCGATGTCGTTCGGCACGATCTTCAAGACGCGCGACGACATCGGCGAGCTCATGCGGTCGGCCTACGACGCCTTCGCGGACGTGCTCGCGAAGATGCAGAACAAGCTCGAGTTCGGCCTCAAGGTCCTGTGGGACCGCGACGAGATCGTGCGGGCGATCGAACACGAGGACGAGGACATCCGCCGGCTCAAGTCGGAGATCTCCTTGCAGAAGGGATCGACCTACTTCGCGCGGATGCAGTACGGGCGGCTCATCGACGCCGCGCTGCAGCAGCGCTCCGAGCGGTACGTGGGCGAGCTCCTGCAGCGGCTGCGTGACGTCTCGGTGGCCTCCCGCGTGAACAAGTCGATCGGCGACAAGATGATCATGAACGCCGCGTTCCTCGTGCAGCGCGAGCAGGAGATCGCCTTCGACCGCCGCATCAAGGACATCGCGTCGTGCTACGCCGCGCTGACCTTCAAGTACACCGGCCCGTGGCCGCCGTACAACTTCGTCAATATCAGGCTGAAGCTGGAGCGGGTAGGGCAGCACTGACCATGTTCGTGCTCGATTCGCTGTGCATCGCGGGCCTCCGCTGGGTGCTGGACACGGTCCGCGCCGCCGCGGACGCCGAGCTGAACGACGACACGGCGCTTCGCGACGAGCTCCTCGCCGCCGAGATGCGCCGCGAGACGGGAGAGCTCTCCGACGACGAGTTCGCGAGCATCGAGAGGGAGCTGCTGGCGCGCATCCGGGACATCAGGGAGCGGCGCGACGGGGGGGCAGGACCGATCGCCTTCGGTGCGCGGGTGGAAGCGATCGTGTCCTGCGATGCAGGGGAGCCGGAGGGTCCCGTGGGCGCCCGTCGTGCGGTCCGTTCCACTCCCGCCGTCCGTTCGCCTCGGCCGTCGGCACGGGTGGTCGAAGGCACGGTCCTCGAGTCAGTGCCTGCCGATCCGCCCCCCGGAACGAAACGAACGACGCGACCGACACAGACGAGAGGCACCACACGAACGAAGGGAGCGCCCAGAGGGTTCCGGGCTCGCCGAACGTTCAGCTCGTGACGTACCTGTATTGCCTGGTTCGAAGCACGCGGAAGCCCGTGCTGCGCCATGCAGCAGGTGGTGTGCCCGGCGCGGGATCCCTTCGGGCGCTCGACGCGGGCGGAGGGCTCTGGCTGATCGTCGCCGACGTGGACCACGCCGGGTACAGCGAGGCCGCCATCGCCGAAGGCCTCAAGGACCTGGCCTGGGTCTCGCGCCGGGCGATGGGGCACGAGGCCGTCGTGGAGCGGTTCCTCTCGGCGCCCGCGCTGCTGCCGATGCAGCTCCTGACGATCTTCAAGACCGACGAGCGCGCGCTCGCGTACATCGCGCACCACCGCCGGCACATCGGGCGGGCGCTGACGCGCATCGAGGGTCACGTCGAGTGGGGACTGCGTCTGACCTGGGACGAGCAGGCGGCGCGCGCGGCCGTGGAGAAGGCGCACCGGCCGGGGCGCCGCGATGGCCGCCGCGCGGGATCCGCATACCTCGCCCGGAAGCGCGATCTGCGCGACGTGAACCGCGCCCAGCTCGCCGGGGCGCGCACGGCGGCCACGACGCTGCACCGCACC
>JBOGIW010000170.1:0-2840 GCA_050748045.1 Vicinamibacterales bacterium
GGTCATCCAGTGGCTCGATTGGGACCTTGCTGAACGGGTCGTCGCCGTGGTTGGCGCAAGCGGCAACATCGGACGGGCGTGTGTGTCCGCCCTGGCCGCCCGCGTACGCGGGCTCATCCTCATCGGCCGCAACGTGGCGAAGCTCGAGGCGCTGCGCGAGTCGCTCCAGGCGCGGACGACCCCCCTGGACGTCAGCTCGCTGGTGGCCGACGCCGCGCGCGCCAGTGTCATCGTGACGGCGACAAGCGCCGGGCGGCCCCTGCTTCGAGCGTCGGCGCTGAGGCCGGGCACCCTGGTGTGCGACATCGGCTACCCGAAGACGGTCGAGCACGACATCGACAGCGGCGATGTCCTCGTCGTTCAGGCCGGTCTGGCGGAGATGCCGTTCGATCTCCCGTTGACACATTACACGCGCCTGCCGAACCAGCGGATGATGTTCGGCTGCTTCAGCGAAGCGATGGTGCTCGCGCTCAGCGGGCGCTACGAGAGCTTCTCGGACTACGACACGGGCATCACTCCCGAGAAGCTTGCCGGCATTCTCGCGCTCGCGCGCGAGCACGGCTTCGCGCCGGCGCCCCCCTTCAGCGGCGGCACGAGAGTGGACGAGCGGCGCGTCGAGCGCCTGTGCGCCGCGGAAAGGAGCCTCCGGTGACGCCGACCGCCACCGAGCGGGCCCTGCGGCGGATTGTCGCCTCCCACCTGCGTGTGAGCCCCGAGCTCGTGGACCTCGACCAGGACCTGCTCGAGGAGTCAGGGCTCGATTCGGTCGACGTTACGACGGTGCTCCTCGAAATCGAGGAGGCCTTCGCGCCGCTGTCGCTGTCGGACAGCGAGGCAAGACGCATCCGTTCACTGCGCGAGCTGGCGGCGTACATCGATCGCTGGCAGAATGGCCTGGCGTCCCATGGCTCACCTGACGGTCCGACCGATCCGCCATCGCGCTGATCGCGCGCGGGTGCCACACTCATGCCGTGTGCGCTGGTGACCGGAGCCTCCGGCATGGTCGGGGGACGTCTGGTGGAACGCCTGGTCCGTGACCACGTGCGGGTCCGCGTCCTGCTGCGGCCAGGGAGCCAGTATCGCGAGCCCGCGCACGGCAGTGTGGAGGTCGTCCGTGACGATCCGTACAGCGCCGCGGCGCTGGAGCGGGCCGTCGCGGGATGTGACACCGTCTTTCACTGCGCAGGTGCCGTCAGCGCCCGCTCGCCCTTCCAGACCGGCGGCGACGAGAGCGTGTATCGGCGCGGCATCCTCGACTTGACGACCGCCTTGCTGGATCGGGCACAACGCGCCGGCGTGGCGCGATTCATCTACTTGAGCTCCGTCGCCGTGTATGCGAGCGAGGCCAGGTCGCCGATCGCCGAAGACGCGCCGGTGGCGCCCTCGTCCGTCTATGGGCGGTTCAAGCTGCTCGCCGAGAGCGAAGTGCGGCGGCAGCGCGGCATGCCTGCCACGATCGTTCGCCCGTGCATCATCTACGGCCCGGGCGATCGGCACTTCGTGCCGGCGCTCAGGACGCTCGGCGCGATCCCGCTGTTGCCGCTGCCCGAGGGGGGACGGTCGCGGATGGATCTCGTCCACGTCGAGGACGTCGTGTCGCTGCTCACGAGGGCGGCCGTCACGCCGGCGGCGGCTGGGCACGTCTACAACGCCGCGTCCGGCCACCCCGTCAGTCTGCGCACCATCGTGCACATCGTGCGCTCCGCTCGGGGAACCGTCACGCCACTCGTCGTCGCCGTGCCGGGACGCCTGGCGATCCGCGGCTCGGTGCTCGCCCGCTGGTACCTTCGTCTCGTCGCGCCCAGCCTCCTGTTCGCCGCCACGGAGAGCAGCGTGACACGTTTCATGCGGGACACGTACTTCGACGTCGCAAAAGCGGCGCGCGACTTGAATTATCAGCCGCGGTACCGTGTGGAAGAGGCCCTGCCACCGTGCCTCACGCCGCATGCATTATTCCCGGCCTCGCGTGTTGACTTGCCCCGGACCGATCAATAGTATGGCGGGCGGCTTTCCTCGGGCGAGCGGCGCCTGCGGCCAGGGCTCATGGGTGCTCTCGTCCCGGACTCGCGATCATTACGGCTTGTCCCTCGATTCACGCCCCAGTCGGTTCGCCTCGCCGGCCGCACGCGATGTGCGCGTCGAGCGTTCTCGCCCGCGGATCACCACGAGCGCGACCCGCTGCGTACGCAGACGAGTGGCGCAGCCTCGATTCGCCAGGAGAAGGACATGGAATCGAAAGAGTCAGTGCGGGCCAGGGTCATCCAGCATCTCGTCGACGCATCGGACGCCAAGGTGACAGCCGGCGAGGTCACCGACGAGACGCTGCTCCAGGAGAACCTGGCGCTCGACTCGCTGCAGGCGGTATCCCTGATGCTCGACCTCGAGGAAGCCTTCCAGATCACGGTGGAGACCGACGAACTGGCGTCGGTCAGGACCGTGAAGGATCTCCTCCAGATGATTGAAACGAAGCGCACGGCGCAACAATCGATCTGAACCTCGCCATGGGCTCCCGCCGCGTCGTCGTGACAGGTGTCGGGCTGGTGTCCTGCCTTGGGCATGACTTCAACACGGCCATCGAGGCGCTGCGCTGCGGCAAGAGCGGCGTGCGTGCGATGCCCGAGTGGATCTCGCACGGCCTGAAGAGCACCATCGCCGGCGCGATCGACGACCTGGAGCCGAAGAAGCAGGCCGCGGATCTGCCCAAACGCGTGACCTCGGGGATGTCCGACGCGGCGCTCTACGCCGTGCTGGCCGCGCTCGATGCGCGGGACGCCTCCGGGCTCACGGGCGCGGAGATCTCCAGCGAACGCACCTCGTGCATCATCGGCAGCGGTGTCGGC
>JBOGIW010000171.1:0-10897 GCA_050748045.1 Vicinamibacterales bacterium
CGGCCGCGCCGCCGGCGCCGTATCGCTGCCGGATCTCGTGCCGCTTGAGCTTTCCCGTCGTCGTGCGCGGCAGCGGTTCCATCGTGACGTCGAAGCCGAGCACGCGCTTGTGCGACGGCAGCGACACGGACAGCCCTTCCAGCTCGAAGCGAATCAGCTCGCTCGTGTTGACGATCTTCCGCTCGCGCAGCACCTCGCCGTCAGGAACGACGAAGGCGTGCAGCCGCTCGGCCGCAGGCTCGCCCGGCGCCGCGACGCCGAGCACACAGAGCTCCTGGATGAACGGCGACTGCCGGTAGTGCGCCTCGATCTCCTCCGGGTAGATGTTCTTGCCGGAGCTGAGCACGATCACGTCCTTGCTGCGGCCCGTGATCGTCAGCCGTCCACCGTCGTCCAGGCGGCCGAGGTCGCCGGTGTGGAGCCATCCGTCGCGCAGCACGGCGGCGGTGGCATCGGGCCGGTTCCAGTAGCCTTTCATCACGACCGGTCCGCGAACGAGAACCTCGCCGTCCCGGCCGTCGTGTGCGGGAAGCGTTCGGATCTCGACGCCTGGCAGCGGCGTCCCGACTGTGTGAATCGGCTCTCCCGGCCGCGTCACCGTGGCGGCCCCCGAGGTTTCCGTGAGGCCGTACGCCTGCAGGATCGTGAACCCGAGGTCGTGAAGATCCCGTCCGACGGCCTCGTCGAACTTCGAGCCGCCCGTCATGAGGATCCGCATGCGGCGCCCGAGCATGCGATGAACGCGGCGGAACAGCCAGGGTCCCGCGTTGACGCCGGCCCGGCGGAGCGCGCGGTTCAGCCGCAGCAGCCCGCGGAACGCCGCGCGCGCGCCAACGCCGCCGCTGGCCACCTCCGCCGTCACGCGCTGGTGAATCAGGTAGAAGAACTGCGGAACGCAGACGACGATGCTGATACGTTCCTCGTCGAGCGCGCGCACGAGCTCGCGCGTGCTCAGCGTCTCGAGAAAGACGACGTGGGCGCCGAGCGAGAGCGGGAGCAGCAGGTTCGCCATCTGGGCGAGCGCGTGGAAGAGCGGAAGGACGCCGAGGATCGAATCCTCCTCGGTCACGGGGACCACCTGGAACGCCGCATCCTTTTCCGCCAGCAGGTTCGCATGCGTGAGCACCACGCCTTTCGGATCGGCCGTGGTGCCCGAGGTGTAGAGGATCGCGGCGGGGTCGTCGGGCAGCGCGGCGCAGGGCGGGATCGTACCGGGCTCCGCGCCGATGGCCTCGTCGACGAGCGCGAGGCGACAGCAGGCGCCTTCCACCGCATCGTGTGCCGCCCGCTCGGACCGGCGCGACGTCACGAGCACTCCGGCTCCGCTGTCGCGCACGAGCTCGGCCACCTGCGAGGGTGTGTAGGCCGTATCGAAGGGCACCGCGACGGCGCCCAGCCGGAGCACACCGAGGTACACGGCCACCCAGCCGGCGCTGTTCTCCGCGAGAAGGGCGCACCGATCCCCCGGCCCGAGACCCAGGGCGGCCAGCAACGAGGCGGCCCGGCACGAGCGATCGTCGAGCTGCCGGTAGGTGAAGCGCTCCACGCTGTGCTCGTGGCGCACGGACACGGCGATCCGGTCCGGGAACCGGTACACAGTCGCGGCAAACTGTTCCGGAAAGTTCCTCAGGGCGAGGACGATTCTACTCCGACGCTCACATCAGTCGGTTGGAACTTCGCCACGAAGGACACGAGGCGCCGTTCAGATGCCTGTTGATCTTCGTGATTTTCGTGTGCTTCGTGGCCGCATCCTGTCCGTGGCAGTGAGCTTCGTGGCGACTGACAGGTCGATTTCGAGCGCTACTCGTAGCGCAGCGCCTCGATCGGATCCATCCTCGCCGCGCGGATGGCCGGCAGGAGCGAGCTGACGATCCCGACGAACATCAGGATGGCGCTGCAGATCGCCACGAGCTCGAGCGACAGCACCATGTGAATGTCCGCCGACCGCGTCGAGTCGTCCAGGAGCTCCGACAGGAAGGGGCGCGGGCTGAACATCCAGACGAGCGCGTACGACACGGCGACGCCGGCCACGCCTCCCGCGAACGTGGTCACGAGGCCTTCCAGCAGGAATTGCCACAGGACAGCGCTCCGGCGCGCGCCGAGCGCCTTGCGCAGGCCGATCTCCTTCGTGCGCTCCGTCACCGACACGAACATGATGTTCATCACCCCGACGCCGCCGATCGCAAGCGTCAGGATGCCGATGAAACCGAGCACGAGCTTCAGCCCAATCACGATGCTCGCCGTGATCAGCTGCGCCTCCGCCGAGCCGAACGTCCGGAGCGCGCGCTCGTCCTTCGGGTCGAAGCGCTGCCGCTTGCCGAGGAGCTCCTTCACCTGCGCGTCCGTCCGGGCGTCGAGCGCCGGATCCATCGCCTGATACACGAGCGTGTTCAAGTACTCCGTGTTCCAGATCTGTCCGGCGGTCGTGTACGGGATGAAGATGCAGTTCCGATCGGGACGCTGGTAGTTCGAGAGCTGTACCTTCTCCTTCTGCACGCCGATGACCTCGAAAGCCATCCCCTTGATCCGGATGGTCTGCCCCACCGGCGGCAGGTTGCCGAACGTCTTGCGCGCGACCTCGCTGCCGAGGAACGCGACGCGGCGCTGCAGGCGCACGTCGTCGGCGTCGAAGAAGCGGCCGGCCGCCGCGGGCTGGCTCCGCATCACCGCGTAGGCCGGCGCCACGGCCCTCACGAGATAGCTGCTCTGCTTCACGCCCCAGCTCACCGGCACGTCCTGCCAGAGCTCGGGGCTCCACGCCTTCACGAGCGGGAGCTCCCCCACGGCCTCGGCGTCGGCCAGCTTCAAACGGATGCGCCTGCCCGCGCGCTCGCCGCCCGCCTGCAGGCTCGTCTGCCCCGGGAACATCACCGTGACGCCGTCGCCGAACGCCCCCTTGAAGCCGTTCAGCAGCGCCTGGTTGAAGCCTTCGCCGTAGGCCAGGAGCATCACGACCGAGACGATGCCCCACGAGATGCCGAGCATCGAGAGCCCCGCGCGCACGCGGTTGCGGACGAGGCCGACCATCGCTTCCCGGCAAATCTCGCCGAAGACCTGGCCGAACGCACGCGGGCGGCGGGCTGGAATCGATCGGGCCGGGAGGACGGCGGTGGTGTCCATCACATCTCGAAGCGCAGCGCCTCGACCGGCGGAAGCTGCGCGGCCCGGCGCGCCGGATAGGTGGACGTGCCGACGCCAATCAGCACGAGCGTGGCAATCGCGCCGAGGCCGGCCTGCCATGTGAGCACCATCCCGTGGAAGCGCGGCGGCATCGGGAGCTCGTTCACGAGCGCGCAGAGGCCGAGCGCGACGGCGAAGCCGATCGCACCGCTCAGGATGGTCAGGACGAAGCCCTCGAGGAAGAACTGCTTCTGGATCTGCGCCGTCGTGGCGCCGAGCGCCTTGCGCACGCCGATCTCGCGGGTGCGCTCGCGGACCGCGACGAGCATGATGTTCATCACGCCGATGCCGCCGAGCGCCAGCGTGACGATGCCGACGACGGTGAAGAAGTCTTTCATCGCCTGGACCATCCGGCCGAACATGAGCGACTCGAGCGACGTGTCCCACATCATGATGGCGTCCCGGTCCTCGGGATCGAAGCCGTGCTGGCGCGCGAGGATGCGGCGCACCTCGCGCTCGAGCGGCCAGTCGATGTCCTCGATGCGTCCCGTGCGGCTGCCGAGCGTCTCCGGCAGGAGGCCCACGACCCACGGGTGCGGCGCGAGAATGATCTGCGAGACGATGCCCCGCGGCACGTCGGTGCGCGGGAAGTCGCGCGCCATCGCGGCGAAGGGGACGAAGACCTTCTCGTTGTCCGGTCCGCTGTAGTTGCTGTCCTGGTCCTTCTTCCGGATCTTGCCGATGACGGTGTACGGGAGACCGTTGATCTGCACCGTCTCGCCGATGCTCTCGCGCGTGCCGAAGAGCTGCCGGGTGGCGTCGGCGCCGATGATGGCGACGCGCCGCGCGTCCTCCTCGTCGGAGAACGAGAAGAGGCGTCCCTGCTCCAGCTCGATGGTGCGAATCTCCTGGTACTGAGGCTCGATGCCGTTCACGCCGAGCGCCGCGGCGTTGTAGGCGCTCTTCACCTTCATGCCGCCGCGCGTGATCTCGCAGCTCACGACGGCGATCATGCTCGACTCGCGCGCGAGCGCGCGGGCGTCGTCCACGGTGAGGAACACGCGGCGGCCGGCACGCTCGCCGCCCGCCTGCATCGACGTGCGCCCGCCCCACACGATGCCGATGTTGCGGCCGAGCTCCTGGAGCACTTTTTCGTTGCCTCGACGGAATCCTTCCCCGGTCGCCGCGAGGATGACCACCGAGATCACGCCCCACAGGATCCCGAACATCGTCAGGAAGCTGCGGAGCTTGTTGGCGCGCAGGTTGGAGAGGACCTGATCGAAGACTTCTCTCATGGGCGCACGGACGGGATCAGCCGGGCAGAACCACCTTGTCGCCGGGTTGCACGCCGGTGACCACCTGCAGCCTCGTCCCGTTGCCGATGCCGACCTTCACCGGGACGCGGCGGCGGCCGTTCTTCGCGCCGGGATCGGCGAGATCCACGAAGGCGTTGCGCTTGTCGTCGTAGACGACCGCCGCTTCGGGCAGGAGCAGCGAGTCGGCATGCTGCTCGATGACGATCTCGGCGTTCGCCGTCATGTTGGCCTTGAGCTCCTGGCCGGGGTTGTCGATCGAGACCTCGACCTCGAAGGTGGTGACGTTGTCCTTCTCGACGCCGATCGGCGAGATCTGCGTCACGCGCCCTTCGAACACCTTCTCGCGGAAGGTCTCCGTCGTGATCCGGGCGGGCTGGCCCAGCCGCACCCGGCCGATGTCGGCCTCATCCACCTTGCCGCGCACGAACACTTTCTCGATGTCGCCGAGCGTCATCACGAGCGTCGCGTTCGCGCCCAGGTTCAGGATGGACGACACCGGGCTGCCGATCTCGACGTCGCGCGTGAGGACGGTCGCGCGGATCGGAGCCTTGATCGTCGTGTTCGCCAGCTCTTCCTCCGCGCGCTCGACGTTGGCCCGGGCCTGGGCCACATTCGCGTCGGCCTCGGCGACCCTGGCGCGGCTGATGAGGAGCTGCGACCCGGCGGCGCGCTGCCGGTTCTCGGCCTGCTCGAGGGCGCTCCGGGCGTCGTCCAGTTGATTCTGCGCCACCAGCTGCTCCTCGAAGAGCTGCCGCGCGCGGTTGAAGTTCCGGCGCGCGAACTCGACCTCCGGCGACTCCGCCTCGATCTCGTTCTTCTGCAGTTGCGCCACGGCCGCCTCGCGCGCGGCGTGCGCCGCCTGCAGGTTGGCACGGGCTTCGCGCGCGCGTGCGGTAAGATTCTCCTTGTCGAGCTCGGCGAGCACCTGGCCCGGCTGAACCACCTGGTCGACGTCCACGTGCAGCCGCTCGATGATCCCGTTCGCCTTGG
Source organism: Vicinamibacterales bacterium (assembly GCA_050748045.1). Taxonomy (GTDB): domain Bacteria; phylum Acidobacteriota; class Vicinamibacteria; order Vicinamibacterales; family UBA2999; genus CAVYVZ01. The sequence continues at coordinate 5,427 of JBOGIW010000171.1, forward strand.
ACTTGATCTCGACCTTCGTGATCGGCTCGATCTTGCCGGTCGCGACGACCGACCGCAGCATGACGCCGCGCTCCACGGTGGCCAGCTTCGACGGGTCGATGGTGCTCGACGCGCCGCTCAGCGTGGACAGGCCGTACACACCGCCGAGAACGACGGCGGCGGCCACGGCGCCAAGGCTCAGCCTGCGGGATCTCTTCATCCGGGTCCTCGTGTTTAAAGGAATTACGACGGGCCGAGGCGAAAGGTTCGTGGCCGGGTATGTGGATTCTCCGGACGGTCGGTGACGAGGCTGACGGGCGGATGTTCCGGATCCTCCCGGGCAGCGCGCGGACGCTCGGCCGGGCGACCGGCGCGGACTTTATCGTCGACGCGGCGCTCGTCTCGCGCGTCCACTGCCGGATGACCGCGCTCGCCTCCGGGGAGCTCGAAGTGGCCGACCTCGAGAGCACGAACGGCACGTTCGTGAACGGACGGCGCGTCGAGCGGGCGCGCCTCGCCTCCGGCGATCGGATTCAGGTGGGACGGCTGGAGCTCGTAGTCACGCGGGAAGCGACCTAGCCTTCGCCCTCCAGTGACTCGCATGAACACACTCGTCACGTAAAAAACCCGCCGGGCTGGAGGGACCCTGGTGTACAAGGCGTGATCAAGGGGGTGGTCGGAATGGAGATTTCCGTCAAGAGGACGTCGAAGCCGCGGGCCAGGATGACAACGCAGTCGTATCTCCGGCTCGCGAAACTGGCCGATCAGCTGTTGAACGCTGCAGTACCGCCGCCTCTCCTTCAGCTCTATCGAGAACAACAAGCCATTGTGAAGGCCCTGGCGAGCCGCAGACGCGGCATCCTCAAGATGAAGAATGTCGTCGGGGTTGGTGTCGCCGTTCGGAGGGACACGCGAGCCGGACGAGAGGCCATCGGGCCGATCGTCTACGTCTCGAGAAAGGTCCCTCTGACACGGCTGGCTCGTCGTGATCGAGTCCCTTCTTCCATCATCATCCGCGGCAAACGATATCGGATAACGGTTCGAGCGCGAGGAAAAACGACACTGCTCTGCCTTCCCGGCGATGTCTCCGGCCATCGCAGGGAGTACGATCCGACTCCTCCGGACGTCGCCTACGCAGGGTTGAACCAGGCGGGTGGAATCGGGACACGAGGGAGTGGCGCGGCGATCGTTCGAAAGCGGGACGACACGGGCCCCAACCCTGCGCTTGCTCTGCTCACGAACAGGCACATCGCGAATCCAATCGGGATGGGGCCACTCGACCTCGGACAACCCTGGCGAAATCGGCGCGTAGGAGGACACCTGGTTTCCTCTCAGATCCGCGATGCCGCGCTCTGTGAGATTGCCGATCCCGATCCCAAGAGCCGTTGCTTCGGCGTGATTCGGCCGCCCGTGCCACCCATTGTCGGGATGAAGGTCAAGAAGTCCGGCGCAGGGACCGGCGTCATTGGAAGCGAAATCACGGGTGTGGCTCAAGTCAGGGAGGATCCGGCTTCGCCCTTTGTCGACGTCGTGGAGATGGCGTTCACCGGCCGGAAAGTGAGGCCGGTCGGCTTTCAATTCTTGAGCGGAGGAGATAGTGGAAGCCTGGCACTTCTCGGAAACTATCTCGAGCCCACGGACTTTGGAGATCGTATCAACGAGGCGATCGACCGGTTCTCGAGGATTTTCGGGGGCGCGTTCCGGCGCCTGATCCTGCTCGTCGCCAGGCTCCGCTTGACGAACGCAGCCGTCGCGCTGTTGTACGCCACAGCGCCGTTCGGACCGGCTGGCGATACGGCGGCGATAGGATATCCGATGCAGGATGTGCTGGATGACTTCGGCGTCGTCATCGTCTCCTGAGGACAAGAGTCAGCGAGGACTTCCTCGACCCAGATACTCCAGCACGAACGGATTCGTCGTACGCTCCTGGCCGATCGTCGTCTCGGGCCCGTGGCCCGGCCGGACGATGCAGTCGTCGCCGAGCGGGAGGAGGACCCCGGTGATCGAGCGCATCAGCACGTCGTAGTCGCCGCCGGGCAGGTCCGTGCGCCCGATGGAGCCGGCGAACAGCGTGTCGCCGACGAGCAGGTCGCGGCCCGGCTCGCCAGCCTTGCCGATCTGCAGGCACACGCCCCCGGGGCAGTGGCCCGGCGTGTGGTGCACGCGCACCTCGTAGTCGCCGAGCGGGATCGGCGACAGGTCGTAGAACACGTCGACGGGCGGAGGCTCGCTTACGCGAAAGCCGAACATCGCCGCCTGCTGCGCGGCGCGCTCGTACAGGAACAGGTCGTCGCGGTGCAGGTAGATGGGCACGTCGAAGGCCGCCTTCGCCGCCGGGACGCCGGAGACGTGGTCCACGTGGGCGTGCGTCAACAGGATGTACTGCACGTCGGCGTCGTAGTCGCGCGCCGCGGCCAAAATGTCCCCCACCTCGTCGCCGGGGTCGACAATGGCCGCCGCGCGCGTTCGTTCGCACGCGACGAGAAAGCCGTTCTTGTAGAAGGGAGGCGCGGCGCGGACCTCGAGGATCATCGACGTAGCGTCCAATCCGGATGACCAGTCACAAATAACAAATTACATCACTCAATCACGGATCGTACAATCCTCCAATGATTCTGTGCGTGGTGGACGACCTGATGTTCTCGGTGAAGATCTCCTCCGCGGCGACGGCCGTCGCCGCGCCGGTCTCGTTCGAGCGTCGTCCGGGCGCGGTCCTGGGGCGCATCCGCGGCGAGCGGCCGTCGCTCGTGATCTTCGATCTCAACAGCTCGCGACTGGCGCCCATCGAGACCGTGGCGGCGATCAAGCAGGACCCGGCGCTTCGGGGCACACGCACGATCGGCTACGTCTCGCACGTGCAGGCCGACGTCATCGCCGCCGCGCGCGCGGCGGGCTGCGACGAGGTGCTGGCGCGCTCGGCGTTCTCGGAGAGGCTCGGCGCGATTCTGGCCGGGGCGGCGTCAGGCGAACATCCAGAGGAGTAAGCCCGCGGCGGCCAGGATCATCGCGGCAATGGCGACGATCCGGCCGGCGTGCGCCGCCTCCGGCGGATCCTCGTCGTCGCCGGCGCCGCCGCGCGCGTCGAGAATCGCGGCCACGCTCCGCAGTTCCGCCGCGAAGGTCGCGGCGCTCTGGATGCGCAGGTCGGGGTTCGGGGCGACGGCTCGCAGCACCAGCTCGTCGAGCTCCTTGGGCACGTGCGGGTTCGTCGCGCTCGGCGCCGCGGCGCCCCTGTGCATCGGACGCTTCGTCGTGACCATCTCGTAGAGCACCGCGCCCACCGAGTAGATGTCCGACCGATCGTCGGGCGCGTGGCCGCGTGCTTCCTCGGGCGAGTCGTAGTCGCGCAGGCGCATCCCCGCGGCGGTCTCCTCGAAGCCGCCTGGCGACGCCAGCTCGAAGGCGGGAATCTTCGCGTGCCCCTTCGCCGTGATCATCACCGTCTCGGGGCTGAGCCCGCCGTGACTGAAGCCCGCGCCGTGCGCCTCCGCCATGCCGTCGGCAATCTGGATGGCCAGCTCCACGGCACGCCGGACGTTCATCGGCCGCCCCGCCATCTCCGCGCGCAGCGACTGCCCCTTCAGGAACTCGAAGACGAGGAAGACGCGCCCCTCGTGCTCGCCCGCGTCGAAGAGCGTCGTCACGTTCGGATGCGACAGCGCGATCACCGCTGTCGCGCTCTCGAACAGGCGCGCGCGCTCCGCCTCGCCGGCGGCATACTCCGCCGGCAGGACCCGCACCGTCACCGTCCGGCCGGCGCGTGTATCCCGGGCCCGATACAGCTCGCCGGGGCCTGAAGGCTCCAGCCGCTCGAGCAGGTTGTAATGGCTGACGGCGCCGATGGGCGCCGGGACCGCCGCACTCATCGCTCGCCGGTAGTATCGGACGATCCCGTCGCGACCTGCGTGGGCGTCGCGGCCTTGTCGTCCTTCAGTTCGAGCACGCTCTGCACGAGCGCTTTCGCGTCCTCGATCTGCTCCAGCACGAGCCGGATGTCCATCGCCGGCATCCCCGGCTGCCGCGCGCTCTGGCAATAGACGCCGTGCTGTCCGACGAGGGCGAGCGCATCGGTGAGCAGGTCGAGCGCCACCGCGAGGCGGCCTTTCGCGGCCCCGAGCATCGTCTCGTGCGTCTCGAGCGCGTCGCGGTGCCGGTCGTGAACGGACACGGTCAGCCTTTCTTCGGCGGGCGGGAGGGTCTGATCTCCACGCGGCTCGGAAGGCTGCGCGAAGGATGATTCACGAGGTCGATGACGACCTGCGCGATGTCCTCGACCGTGAGCGCCCAGTCGCCCTTGGCGGCGCCACGGTCGCGTCCACCGAACTCGGTGCTGACCGAGCCGGGCATGATGTACGACACGCGAATCCCGTCGTACCGCACCTCCTGCATCAGCGCTTCGCTGAACTGGTTCAGCCCCGCCTTCGACGCGCAGTACGCCGCGCCGTTCACGAACGCGTTCTTCCCGGCGAGGCTGCTGATGTTGATGATCCAGCCGCCGCCGCGCGCCCGGAGGTGCGGGATCGCCGCGCGACAGCAGTAGAAGACGCCGGTCAGGTTCGTCTCCAGCACCGCGTGCCACTCGTCAACCGGCATGTCCGCCACGGATCGGAAGAGCCCCACGCCGGCGTTGTTGACGAGGATATCGAGGCCGCCATGGCGGCCGGCCGCATCGCCCATCATCCGCTCGACGTCCCCGTACGCGCGAACGTCGGCCCGCGCGCCGTCGACCGACCCGCCTTTCGCGGCGGCGCGCAGATCCCGCACGGCGGCATCCAGCGCCGCCTGGTTCGTCCCGGTGATGACGACGGTCGCGCCAGAATCCAGGAGGGCCCGGGCAATCCCAAAGCCGATCCCGCGCGACCCGCCCGTCACGATGGCTACCTTGCTGGTGAGATTCATTGTCCGCGATCCGCAATCCAATCCGCGATCCGCAATCCGCCGTCCGCGGTCCGCGGTCCGCGATCCGCGGTCCGTTCTCCGCTCTCCGCGATCCGGGATTCACTCCTCGGCTTCTGCGGTCCGGGTCTGCGATCAGCCTTCGCGGGCCGTAAGCCTAATAGAATAGTCCACGCGTCATGAGTAGGGTGGTGATCATCGGCGCCGGCGATCTCGGGGGCGCTGCGGCGCAGGCGCTCGCCTCGCGCGACCGCGTGGGGCGCGTGTCGATGATCGACGCGGCGGCAGAGGCGGCGTCGGGCAAGGCGCTCGACATCCAGCAGTCGGGCGCCGTCGATGGATTCCACGCGCGGCTCGTTGCCACCGATGATCTCACGACCGCAACCGGCGCAACGGTGTGCGTCGTGGCCGATCGCTTCGGTCCGCCGGCCTCCGAATGGCAGGGCGAGGAAGGTCTGGCCATGATGGGCCGGCTCGTGCCCTTCCTGTCGGGAGCGCCGATCATCTTCGCGGGGGCGCAGCAGGCCGGGCTGATGCTGCGCGCCTCGCGCGAGGCGGGCGTGGAGCGCCGCCGCCTCATCGGGTCGGCGCCGGAG
>JBOGIW010000172.1:0-14327 GCA_050748045.1 Vicinamibacterales bacterium
GGCCACGAAGGACACGAAGGACACGAAGCGCCGTTCGATCTTCGTGACCTTCGTGACCTTCGTGGCCGAGCCCTTCGTGACCTTCGTGGCCGAGCCCTTCGGTATCTTCGTGGCCACAGTCATCATCACGGCTGCCAGTCGGCGATGAAGACGTTGGTGTCGCCCGGCGTCGCCGCGTTGCGGTTCGACGCGAACACGAGCTTCTTCCCGTCGGGCGAGAACATCGGGAACCCGTCGAAGGTCGGATTCCATGTCACGCGCTCGAGACCGGTGCCATCGACGTTGATCAGGTACAGGTCGAAATCGCGGCCCTTGGGATCGTGCACGTTCGACGAGAAGATGATCTGCCGGCCGTCGGGGGTGAAGTACGGCGCGAAGCTGGCCTTCCCCAGCGTCGTGACCTGGCGGAGGTTCGAGCCGTCGCCCGTCATCACGAAGATCTCGAGCGAGGTCGGACGCCACAGTTGCTCGGCGAGCAGCGCCCGGTAGTCGGCCAGCGCGGCGCCCTCGATGGCGCGCCCGCGGAACACGATCTGCCGGCCGTCGCGCGAGAAGAACGGCCCTCCGTCGGGCCCGGGCCGGTTCGTGAGACGACGGACGTCCGAGCCGTCGCCGTTCATCGAGTAGATCTCCAGGTCGCCGTCGCGCACGCTCGTGAACACGATGCGGCCGTCGGGGCCGATCGTGGCTTCGGCGTCGTAGCCCTCGGCCGAGGTGAGCCGCCGCAGGTTCGAGCCGTCGACGCCCGCCCGGAAGATGTCGTAGCCGGCGTAGACCGGCCACACGTAGCCCCGCTCGTATCCGGGACGCGGCGGGCACTCCAGCAAGCGCAGATGCGTCGAGGCGAAGACAAGGCCCGTGCCGTCGGGGTAGAAATAGCCGCACGTCGTGCGCCCCGTGCCGGTGCTGACGCGCCGCACGTCGCTGCCGTCGATCCGCATGGTGAAGATCTGATCGCACGGGACATCGGGCGGCTGGGTCTTCTGGAAGATCAATCGCGTGCCGTCGGGCGAAAAGTAGGCCTCGGCATTCTCGCCGCCGTTCGTGAGCTGGCGGACGTTGGCCAGCCGCCGCTCGACGCCGTCCGGCGCGCCCTGGCTCGAGGGCGCCAGCAGCACGGCCGCTGCGAGGATCAGGACAAACTGTCGCATCATACGAATGGTGCAAGACGTTAGCACAACTCTCGATGCCGCCCGGCGCGTCGCCGCGGCCGTCCGTGATGCCGGCGGGCGCGCGCTCGTCGTCGGCGGCTGGGTGCGCGATCGGCTGCGTAACGAGCGGCTCGAACGGGGTGGGGACGTGTCCCGTGACGCCCGACAGGCCGGGCCGCTCGACATCGACATGGAGGTGTTCGGCGTCCCGCAGGATCGGCTGCGCGAGCTGCTGGCCCGGTTCGGCCGCGTCGAGGCCGTCGGGCAGAGCTTTGCCGTCTATAAGCTCATCGTGCCCGAGGGGACGATCGACGTCGCCCTGCCGCGGCGCGACTCCAAACGAGGCCGCGGCCACAAAGGCTTCGACGTCGCCGGCGATCCGTCGATGTCGTACGAGGACGCAGCGCGCCGGCGCGACTTCACCATCAACGCGATCTCGTGGGACCCGTTGACCGGCGAGTACATCGACCCCTTCGACGGCCGCGCCGATCTCGAACGGCGAATTCTGCGCGCGGTGGACGGCCAGACCTTCGCCGACGACAGCCTGCGCGTGCTGAGGGCCGTCCAGTTCGCCGCGCGCTTCGAGCACACGCTCGACGCGCGCACGGCCGCGTTGTGCCGCCGCATTCCGCTCGACGACCTGCCGGCCGAGCGCGTGTGGGGTGAAATCGAGAAGCTGCTGATCCAGGCGCGGCGGCCGTCCATCGGCTTCGCGCTGGCGTTCGACCTCGGCGTGATCGATCGACTGCTGCCCGAGCTGACGCCGCTCGTCGGGTGCGCGCAGGAGCCCGACTGGCACCCGGAGGGCGACGTCTGGACGCACACGCTGATGGTCATCGACGAGGCCCGTGCGGCGAATGCCGACCTCGACCGGCCGCGACTCGTCACCGTCATGCTCGGAGCCGTCTGCCACGACCTGGGCAAACCGGCGACCACCGGCTTCATCGACGGCAGGATCCGCTCGCCGAACCATGAGGATGCCGGCCTGCCGCCCACGACGCGGATCCTCGATCGTCTGAACGTCCACACGCTGGATGGCTTCGACGTGCGGCGGCAGGTGATGGGGCTCGTCGCGCACCATCTGAAGCCCGGCATGTTCCGCAAGGCCGGCCACGTCTCCGATGGCGCGTTCCGCCGGCTCGCCCAGAAGGTGGACCTCGAGCTGCTGGCACGCCTCGCGCGCGCCGATTGCAGGGGCCGTACGGGCGACTTCGACTGCTCCGCGATGGACTGGTTCCTCGATCGCGCGCGCGCGCTCGGCGTCGAGCACCGGCCGCCACCGCCGCTCGTCCTCGGCCGCCACCTGCTCGCGCTCGGCGTCGAGCCGGGGCCTGGCCTCGGGGAGATCCTGAAACAGATCTACGACAAGCAGCTCGAAGGCGAGGTCGCGAGCCTGGACGACGGCATCCGCGTGGCCCGGGAGCTTCTGTCGGCTCGTCAGTCCCGGCCCCCGAACCGGCAGTGAGCCCACACTGGCGAGCGGTGTCCCCGGGGGCGAAGCACGATCCGCACGCCCGTCAATCGAGCTCGGAATCGAGACATCGTACACACTTCACGTCCTTTAGTATTAGGATTGCCCTCGACGAATGGGACCGTCATGACCCGACACGCCGAGTCGCCTGCCCCGGTTGACAGCAGCGCCCGCCGTGCCGGTCACCTCCGCGTGCTCAATCTCGAGCGCGTCCTCTCGATCGTGATGGACCGGCCCGCGCCCTTCACCCGCGCGGAGATCGTTCAGGCCACGGGCCTGTCGGTGCCGACCGTCGGCAGCCTGACGAACGATTTGATTCGCCGCGGCATCCTCCGCGATCTTGGCGCCGGTCCCTCGAGCGGGGGGCGCCGCCCTTCATTCATGGAGCTCAACCGGCGTCACGGCTTCGTCGCCGGCATCGACATCGGCCCGACCCGTACGCGCCTGGCCGTGGCGGACCTGCGGGACGAGATTCTCGCGCGCCGGATCGTGCCGACTGGCTCGTGTGATGGTCCCGCGGCCACGCTCGCGCATCTCGCCGCGGAACTGCGAGACCTCCTGCGGGAGGCGCAGGCGCCCCCGGGCCGACTGCTGGCCGTCTGCGCCGGCGCGCCCGGGATGGTGGACCTCCCTCGCGGCGTCGTGCTGCTCGCGCCCAACCTGGACGGGTGGGTCAACGTGCCGATGCGCGCGATTCTCGAGCGCGAGCTCGGCGCGCCGGTGATTGCCGACAACGACGTCAACCTCGCCGTCCTGGGCGAGCACTGGCGCGGAGCGGCGCGCGGCCACAACACGTGTGTGTTTCTCTTCGTCGGCACGGGCATCGGCGCCGGCGTGCTCATCGACGGCGCGGTCCACCGCGGTCACCATTTCATGGCAGGCGAGGTGGCCACGATGACGATGGGACCGCAGTTCCTTGAACGGGACTTCGGGTCGCGCGGCTGCTTCGAGACCCTGGCAGGCCTCGAGGCGCTCGCGTCGCGATGGCCCAAGGCCCGAAACAGCAACCCCGAGAGCTGGGTCGCGCAGTTGCTGGACGCCGCGCGGGCCGGCGATGCGCAAGCGCAGGACGCCATCGCCGAGACGGCGACGCTCATCGGGATGGCCGTCAACAATGTCGGGGCGATCCTCGACCCCTCGCTCATCGTGCTCGGCGGCGCGATGTTCGCCTGCGCCGAGGGCCTCCTCGCCGAGGTCCGCCGCGTCGTCGAGCGCGTGGCGCGCGCGCCGATCACCATCGTGCTCTCGGCGCTCGGCAAGGACGCCCCGCTCTTCGGAAGCCTCCTGCTGGCCGCAACCGAAGCGCGCCGCCAGCTTCGCCTGCGCTTGCGGAATCACGCCGAGCGAGCGCAGGCCCGTCCGTCCCGGCGTTTCTCCCTGGGACGAGTGAGGGCATCACCATGATCACGGCCAGGATCGGATCGGGATCCGTCGCGGTCGTCGCCATCGTCGTCGTCCAGGCGACCAGCGGCGGGCGGCCGCCCGAGGCGCCATACCAGGACCGCACCCTCTCCGTGGAGCGGCGTGCGGACGATCTCCTCGGCCGCATGACGCTCGAGGAGAAAATCGGCCAGATGACGCAGGCCGACTCGGGGTCGCTCCCCTCGCCCACTCCCGTCGCCGAGCTGTTCCTGGGCTCCGTCCTGAGCGGCGGGGATTCGGAGCCGCCGGACGCGACGGCGCGGGGCTGGGCGGCGATGGTGTCGGCCTTTCAGACACAGGCGCTCTCGACCCGGCTCGGCATCCCGATTCTCTACGGCATCGATGCGGTGCACGGCCACTCCAACGTCCGCGGCGCCACCGTCTTCCCGCACAATATCGGCCTCGGCTGCGCGCGAAACCCGAAGCTCGTCGAGGACGCCAGCCGGATCACCGCGGCGGAGGTTGCCGCGACGGGCATGCACTGGAACTTCGCGCCCTGTCTCGCCGTGCCGCAGGACGAGCGCTGGGGACGAACCTACGAAGGCTTCGGCGAGACGCCGGATCTCGCCGTGCTGCTCGGACCTCCGGCGATTCGCGGCCTGCAGGGCGCGGACATGTCGGAGGCAGGCCGCGTGCTCGCCACTGCCAAGCATTTCGTCGGCGATGGCGGCACGAAGGACGGCGTCGATCGGGGTGACACCGCCGGCGATGAAGCGATGCTCCGCGCACGTCACATGGAAGGCTACCGAGCCGCCATCCGGGCCGGCGTCGGCTCGATCATGGTGTCCTACAACAGTTGGAACGGCGAGAAGATGCACGGGCAGAAGCGACTGCTGACAGACGTACTCAGGGGAGAGCTCGGGTTCCAGGGCCTCCTCGTCTCCGACTGGAACGGCATCGACGAGATCCCGGGCGATCGCGATCATGACGTCGCGCAGGCCATCAACGCCGGCATCGACATGGTGATGGCGCCCGACAGCTATCGGGAAGTGATCGCGTCGCTGAAGAAGAACGTAGAGGCGGGTCACGTTTCGCTGGCGCGCATCGACGAGGCCGTTCGACGCATCCTCGTGACGAAGCTCCGGATGGGACTCTTCGAGCGTCCCTTCGGCGTGCCGTCGCTGCTGGCGCACGTCGGCTCGCCGGAGCACCGCGCGGTGGCACGCCAGGCGGTGCGCGAGTCGCTGGTGCTGCTCGTGAACAAGAAGAACACCCTGCCCCTCGCCACCCGGGTGTCCAGCCTCGCCGTGGGCGGCAAGGCTGCCGACGATCTCGGGCTGCAGTGCGGCGGATGGACGATCAGCTGGCAGGGGTCGAGCGGACCGATCACCGAGGGCACGACCGTGCTGCAGGCGATTCGGAAGGCGCTCCCGGCGGCGACGGTCACGCATACGCCAACCGGAGAGGTCGCCACCGGTGCGCAGGCGGCCGTGATTGTCATCGGCGAGCAGCCCTATGCGGAGATGAAGGGCGACCGGCCGGATCTCGCGCTCGCGCCCGAAGACGTGCGGGCCGTGAAGAATGCGAGAAAGGCCGGCGTACCGGTTGTCGTCGTCCTGTTCTCCGGGCGGCCGCTCATCCTGGAGCCCATTCTCGACGATGTCGACGCGCTCGTGGCCGCATGGCTGCCGGGCACCGAAGGCGACGGCATCGCCGATGTGCTCTTCGGGAAGCACAACCCCACCGGAAGGCTGAGCATGACCTGGCCGACGTCGATGGCGCAGATCCCGATCAACGTCGGGATCAATGGTGAGAAGCCGCCAGGAGCGCTGTTCGATTACGGATTCGGCTTGAGCTATCCGCGGTGACCTCGAGTCACGCTCACGATCACGGCCGCGAAGACGGCTGCGTGATCTCGACCGTCTGGTTGGCCTTCACGTTCTCGAGCCGCGAGCTGGTCCCGTCGGGCCACCGTACCTCGATGGCCTCCGCCTGCTTCGCCCCGCCGAGGCCGAAGTGCTGGCGCATGTCGTCCTGCGAGAGGTAGCTCGTGCCGCTCTGGACCAGGCGCCGCTGGCTCGTCGCGCCCGAGCGCACCGTGACGAGCGCCCCGATGGCGTTCGTGTTGGGCGCCTTCCCCTTCACTGTGACTATCAGCCAGTTCCCGGCACCCTCGAGCTCGTTGCGCAGCACCTGCGGCGGGCCGTCGAGATCGTTGATGACGACATCGACGCGGCCGTCGTTGTCGAGGTCGCCGATGGCCAGACCGCGGCTCACGCGCTCTTCCATGAGCGCCAGCCCGAACTGCGCCGCGACTTCGTCGAACAGACCGCCCCCGCGGTTCCGGTACAGAAGCTTTCGCTGGCGATACCCCGCAGACGCGCCGAGGCGCGCCCTGTCGAGCTGCGGATAGACGTGGCCGTTGACGGCAATGAGATCGACAAGGCCGTCGTTGTCGAAATCGAGGAACGCGGTCCCCCACCCCACCAGCGGCAGGCTCGGCGGGGCCGTCCGCGAACGGAACGCGACGTCGGAGAAGTGGGTTCCCTCGTTTCGAAACAGGTTGTTGTACTCTTCCGAGAAGTTGGTGACGAAGAGGCCGAGGCGCCCGCTGCCGTCCCAGTCGCCCACGGCCACACCCATGCTGCCCTGCTCGGCGCCGTCCTCGCTGACCGCCACGCCCATCGGGAACGCCGCGTCCTTGAACGTGCCGTCCTTCTGGTTGATGTAGAAAAAGTTCGGCATCGAGTCGTTCGCCACGTACAGGTCGAGCCACCCATCGTCGTTGGCGTCGAACCAGGCGAGGCCGAGACCGAAGTACTCGCGCGGGTCGGAAACGCCAGCCTCCTCGCCGACCTCCGTGAAACGGCCGTGGCCGTCGTTCCGGAAAAGAAGATCGCCTTCTCCCGGCAGGCCGCGAGGCCCGCACTGCACCGCGATGCCGCGGTACTCGCACGTCTTGTCCTTGCCGAACTCGGGGAGCGCCTTCAGATCGATCCTCACGTACCGGGCCACGAACAGATCCAGATCGCCGTCACCATCGTAATCGGCGAAGCCGCAGCCGGTCGGCCAGCCGCTGCCGGCGACGCCGGCGCTGGCTGTCACGTCGGCGAACGTGCCGTCGCGGTTGTTGCGGTACAGCTTGTTCCCACCGAGCGCGGTGACGTAGAGGTCGTCCCATCCATCGCCGTCCGCGTCCGCCGTACACACGCCCATCGCCCAGCCCGGGCGTCCGACGCCCGCCTTGTCGGTGACGTCCTCGAATTCGAGGTTGCCGAGATTCCGGTACAACGCGCTGCGCGCCGCCTTCGGATCGTGGGCGGTCTCCACCGTCAGCGAGTCGACGAAGTAGATATCGGTGAGACCGTCGTTGTCGTAGTCGAAGAGCGCCACGCCGCCGCTCATGGATTCCACGATGTATTTCTTTTCAGGCGCGGCATGGTGCTGGAACATGATCCCGGCGTCGCGCGTGATGTCGCGGAAGAGCACCGTCTCGTTGACGGCCGCAGGCAGGACGGCGGCCGTTGCCGCCGCCGCGCCGAGGACTACGACCGCGACCGCTGGCTTCACAATCCGGTCCTGTTGCGCACGGCGTGCACGCGCTCTTCCATTTCGCGCAGCCTCCGGCGGTAGAGGTCGAGGTGCCGTTCGGAGGCGGTCCGGTCGCCGAGACGCGCGTACGCCAGGCTGAGCTGATAGTGCGCCCTGGCCGATGAGGGATCGGCCGCCACGGCGTTCACGAGCGCATCGCGCGCCTCGGCGTACCGGTTCTGTTTCATCAGGACGAGCCCCATGACCAGGTTGGCCGTCGCGTGCGCGGCCGAGGACGCCAGCACGCGCCGGGCGAGACTCTCGGCCTCCTCGACGCTGCCGATGCCTTCCTGCGATTCGGCGAGCGCGGCAACCGCCTCGATGTTCTCCGGCTGCAGCTCCAGACTGCGACGGAGACGAGGCTCGGCGTCGGAGTACTGCTTCCGTGCGTTCAGCGCCAGGCCGAGCGCGACGAGCGTGAGCACGCGGTCGGGCTCGAGCCGCTCGGCATGCTGAAGCGCATCGACGGCGGCTACCAGGTCGCCCGCCTGCATCAGCGCGACGCCGAGCAGGTACTGGTACTGCGCAACAGTCGGGCAGATGCGCGTCAGGGGCTCCAGCGCGCCGATGGCCGGCAGCGGAGCGCGGGCGGCAAGGGACACCTGCGCGAAGGCGCTCAATACCTCTTCGGAGTTTGGGGCGAGCTGACGCGCCTGGCGCAGCGTGTCCAAGGCGCCTGGCGCATCGCCTTCGCCGGACTGAATCCTCGCGAGCTGCACCAGCGCCTGCACCGATTCGTAGCGGTCGGCTGCCGCGCGCAGGAGACGGGCAGCTTCCACACGACGGCCTGCGGACAGCTCCGCGGCCGCACGCTCGAGGCTCCGGCGCCGTTCCGCGGCCGCATCCGGCGTGTTGGCGTCCTGGGCTCCGGCCATTGCCGCCGTGAGGACCACCGAGAGGAGGCACAGGCAGAGTCTCATCGTGCTCTTCGCTTGTCTTTGATCTGCCGGTAGATCTCGAAGTGCCTGTCGGCGAGCCCCGCGCGGCCCAGCTTCAGGTAGGCGTGCGCGAGCTGGTAGTGGATGTTCGCAGCGTCGGGCGCAAGCCGGACAGCGGCCTCGAGCTGGTCGGCTGCTTCGGCGGCTGCTCCTCCGGCAAGCAGGATCTTGCCCAACAGGTAGCGCGCGTCGGCAAAGTCCGGGCGCGCGCTCAGCACGGACCGGAGAAGGCGGATGGCCTGCTGCCGGTCCCCCTCGAGGTCGAGAACGGTGGCCAGCGTATGCGCGGCTTTCACATCGCCAGGGTGGGCCTGCAGTTCCGCGCGCAGCGCAGTCCTCGCGTCGGCGAGCTTTCCTTGCTTCAGGTAGATGAGACCGAGCGTGGCGTTCGCCTCGGACACGTCGGGTCTGAGCGCGAGCGCCCCCTGCAACTCCGAGATGGCGCTGTCATAATCGCCCTGCTGGGCGTGGGCCTGCCCCAGCACCACCTTGAGCTCCGGTGTCGCGCCATGAGCGGCGAGCAGCCGCTCGAACTCCGCTTCCGCGTCCGCGGCACGATCGCTTCTGACGAGCGCCACGCCGTAGGCGTACTGGAGAGAGGAGTCGGATTCACGGCGGGGGTCGGCCGCCAGGAGCGAGGCCGCTCGCGCGTACTGGTCCGAGTTGAGCAACGCCAGCGCCAGCATCCGCCTCGTGTCCGCATGGCCCGGCTCGGCGGCGAGGGCGCGTTCCAGAGGCGCCACCGCCTGCTGATGCTGCTCGGCGTTGAAGTAGGCGACGCCCAACGAGTACTGCACCTGCGGGAACTCGGGGGCCACATCCGCGGCCATCGTGAAGAGCTCCGCCGCCCGCACAAACCGCTGTGCCTGTGCCTGCATCACGCCCAGATTCTGGTAGGCACGTGCCAGCGCCGTGGTCGCGCGCCCCGCCAGCGCCGTCCGCTCCGCCGGTGACAGTGCTGCAAACGGCAACTCGGGCGGCAGCATCCTCAACGACTCGCCGGGCCGCGCGTCCGTGTCGGTCAGGTATCGCGCGAGCTGCTCGCGGTCGGCATCGGCCCGGCGCGCCGACGCCTGCTCAGCCTGCTCGAAGTGCGCCGCGGCTTCAGTGGCCGCGCCAGAACGCCGCAGTGCCAGCGCGAGCTGATAGTGGATGTGCCTGATGCGGATATCCTCGGGGCGCGAACGCTCGAGCGCCCGGCGGAGGGAGGCGACGGCGGCCTCCGGCCGATCGAGCGCGAGCTGGCAGCGGCCGAGATAGAGAAACGCGTCGGCCGGCGCCGATGGCACTCCGGCTGCGGCTTCCAGAGGACCGAGCGCCTCGGCTGGACGCCGGGCCTCGACGAGGGCCATCCCGAGCCGCAGGTTGGTCAACGGGTCCGCGGGCGCAATCCGACGCTCCTCTCGAAACTCGCGAATCGCGTCGTCCAGACGGAGGATCCCCTCGGACATCACCGCGAGAGTCCCGAGATAGTAGTGCGCGCGTGGAATGCGCGGGTCCAGGTGAAGCGCCTGCTCGAAGGCCGCGCGCGCGCGATCGTAGAGCCCGAAGTCACGGTACGTGCGACCGATGAGCAGGTAGGTCTGCGGAATCGGCCGCGCCGTCACGACGCGGGCGAACAGCAGGTCGGCCGCCTCGACTTTCTTCAGGTGGAGGTATCCCGTCGCGAGCGCGAACGCCAGCTCCGGATCGTCTGGTGCGACGGCCCGCGCTTCTTCCAGTGTCTGTACGGCCTCCTTCGGCTCGCCGGCCGCAACGAGCGCCTGCGCGAGCAGGCGTCGCGTCTGGATGTTCCGCCGATCCTCGGTCGCCAGCCGCGTCAGGAGCGCCACCGCTTCGCCGGCCTGGCCCATCCGGAGATGCACGAGTGCGAGGGCATGGAAGGCTGGGGCGGCATCGACAGCGGAGGCCGAGGCGCGGCGGAACGCATTGCGGGCCTCGTCGAGCTTCCCCGCCGCCACGTGCAACTCGCCGAGGACGAGCCACGCCTCGAGAAGCAGATCGCGATACCGACTCTCCGCGATGTGCAGTTCCCCGACGCGCAAGGCGGCTTCCGCCGCTGCGACGGTGCGATCGAGCGCGGTGGCCGGATTGGGCGGCGGCGTACTCACGTCGCGGGACGGCTGGGCGGCCGCCTGCGACGCCAGGAGCATCGCCACCAGCAGAGCGGCAGCGGAGAACGGCGCAACCCTCATGGGCTCGACGCGGATTGTACCGCGCTCACGGCCTCTGTTTCAGCCATTGGCGTGACCGCTCGATCTCCTGCCCGTAGCGAGACGGCGGCGCCGAATCGGCGAAGAACTCGAAGCACGCGCGTGCCTCCGCCGTCCGGCCGGACCGCGCGAAAGCGATTCCGAGGCCGAGAATCTTGTCGTGCTCGCGAGGATCGAGGGACGTGGCGGCGCGCCAGTGCTCACGGGCCAGGTCGGGGCGGCCGTCTTCGACCGACAGCACGCCAAGCGAGCTGTGCGCACGGGCGAGGCGCGGATTCATCGCCAGCGCCTCACCGAAGGCCTGGCGCGCGCGGTCGCGAGCCCCGGCCATCAGGTGAACCGTCGCCATCTCCACCAGGGTCATCGCATTGGACGGGTCTCGCTCACGCGCGGAGCCGAGCGCGTCGAGCGCCTCGCGAGTGCGGCCGAGCTTGGCGAGCGCGAGCGCATACGCCGTGAGTACGTCGAGCGCGGCGTCCGGACGCCTGGCGGACACGTCGAGGAGATCGGCCGCCTCGCCGGCGCGCCCCGCCCCTGTCAGGAACGCGCCGAGCAACGACAGGGCCTCGGGAGAGTCGGGATCGAGCGCGACTGTCCTCCGCAGCGCCTCGATGCCTCCGGCGAGGTTCCCGGCCTCGCGTTCGAGGAGCGCCAGGTGAAGCAACCAGAGCGGGGTGTCAGGCCGGTGGCGAACCAGTGTCCGGATCCTGGCGAGGGCGCCGGCGAGATCCCCATCGAGATAGGCTCCGAGCACGTCGTGGAGCTCGGCGTCGTAGCCGATGAGCGCCTTCGGATCGTCCGCCTTGGTATAGCGCGCGGGGCGCGCATCCGCGGCGGAGCTGAGATAGCCCAGGCTTCTCAGTCGCTCGCGTGTCTCGGCCTCCTCGGCCATCGGCTGCGTTCCCCGGTCGGAGCGCCGTATGCGGGCCAGCAGCGTCTGCATCCCGGCGACCTGGCGCACGTCGGAGCCAGCCAGGTTGTGTGCTTCACGAGGATCGGCGCGCAGGTCGTAGAGCTCAGGGATCGGAAGGTCGATGTACTTCATTCGATTCTGGACCACGCCGTGAAGCGGCGCCCAGCGCCGGTTCAACGACGGCGACAGCGCCTCGAAGTACGTGGGCGGGGGCGCCTCGTCCGGCACCCCTGCGATGGCGTGCAGCAAGCTTCGCCCCGCCAGGCCATCCGGGATCGGCATCGACAGCGCATCGAGAATTGTCGGCAGCACATCGACGTGGCCCGCAGGCCCGCTGACCACCGTCGGTTCGAAGAGCCGCGGCTGGTACAGCACGAGCGGCACCTTCAACACGGCCTCGTACGCGAAGACCCCGTGGGTCGCCTCCCCGTGATCGCCCAGCGCCTCCCCATGGTCCGACGTCAGGACGACGAGAGTTCGGCCGGCGTGTCCGGCGTTCAGCAGCGGCGCGAGGAGCGGCTCGAGCGCGGCGTCGGCGGCGGCCACCTCGCCGAGGTAGGCAACCTTCTGAAAGCGTTGTGCGAAAGATGGTGGAGGCTCGTAGGGGAAGTGCGGCTCGAACAGGTGCACCCAGCAGAACGAGCGATCGTCGCCGGCCGCGTCAATCCACTGCCTGGCGCGGGCGACCGTGTCCGGTCCGCGGCGCTCTTGCACGAGAAACGCCGGACGCGCACCCGCATCGGCAAAGTGGTCGTCGTACACGTCGAACCCGCGGTCGAGGCCGAAGCGCGAATCCAGCGGAAAGGCGCTGACGAAGGCGGCGGTGCGGTAGCCGCGTGCTCGAAGCAGCGTCGCGAGCGTCTCCGGCCCGGTGGGAAACCGGAAGCCCGCGTTGTCCCTGACGCCGTGATCGGGGGGCAGACGGCCCGACAGGATATTGGCGTGCGACGGCAGCGTGACCACGTTGTGCGCGCGGGCCTCGTCAAAGCGGACGCCGGCGGCGGCCAGGCGGTCGATCCAGGGCGTGGCGCCGGATTGTCCATAGGCGCCGACGGCATCCGCCCGAAGCGTGTCGATCGTGATCAGCAGGACGTTGAGCGCCGGGTCGCGTCGGACCCCCGGCCCCGGACGTCCACACGATCCGGCGACGGTCGCGACGACCGCGACGCCGATGGCGAGGAGGCGCCGTCCAGAGATAAGACTTGACATCGCGGCAGAGGTGCGAATAATACCACTTTCTAAAGTTGTTTTAGGAAGGCCACGGAGGTCGTGATGCGCCCCTGCTGCCTGTTCCTCGCGGGTGTTGTCCTCCTTGGTGCCGCCGCGCCTGCGTCGGCGCAGCGCTCCACCGCCACCATCCGTGGCACCGTCAGAGATTCGAGCCAGGCCGTGGTGCCAGGCGCCACGGTCACGGCGACGAACCAGGACACGGGCCTGGCGCGCACGTCGGTCACGAATACGCAAGGATCGTATTCGTTGCCGGACTTGCCGGTGGGTCGCTACAACGTGACGGCGGAGCTGGCGGGCTTCAAGTCCGCGTCGCGGACGAGCGTGCCGTTGCGCGTGGCTGACGATTTCCTGATCGATTTCGAGCTCGAAACCGGCGATGTATCGGAGATCGTGAGCGTCGAAGCGTCGTCGACGCCGGTGAAGCTGCTCGGCGGCGACGTCTCGGGCGTCGTGACGGGCGAGCAGGTTCGCGAGCTGCCGCTGAACGGCCGCAACTTCC
The DNA here is from genome assembly GCA_050748045.1 of Vicinamibacterales bacterium. Taxonomy (GTDB): domain Bacteria; phylum Acidobacteriota; class Vicinamibacteria; order Vicinamibacterales; family UBA2999; genus CAVYVZ01. The sequence goes on from JBOGIW010000172.1 coordinate 13,369, forward strand.
TGCAATTGGCCACGCTCATGCCCGGCGTCAGCGCCCCGGATTTTCTCAACGTGAAGGACAAGGGGTTGCTGGGCGGGTCCGACCTCTCGGTGAGCGGCAGCGACGTCACCGCCAACCTGTGGACCGTGGATGGCGCGAACAACAACGACGTCGGGTCGAACCGCACCATCCTCATCTACCCGTCACTCGAGGCGATTGAGGAATTCAAGATTCTGCGCAACAGCTACGGCCCCGAGTTCGGCGGGGCGGGCGGCGCGCAGATCAACATCGTCACACGCGGCGGGACGAATCAGTTCCGCGGCAGTGTGCTCTACTCCGGCCGCACCGATGCGCTCAACGCCAAGAACTACTTCCTGAAGAAGGCCAACCAGCCCAAGGACCATCTGAGCCGGCACGATTTCGGCGGCTCATTCGGGGGGCCCATCCTCCGGGACAAGATCCACTTTTTCGGCGGCACGGAGTGGAACCTGGAGGACCGCGGGACGCCGCGCGCCGCGTTCGTCCCCACGGCGGCCGAACGCCTGGGAGACTTCAGCGGGCCTCGGATTGCGAACTGCTCGGCGCCGATTCCAGTGGACCCGCTCACAGGCCAGCCGTTCCCGGGCAATCGCATCCCGGCGGATCGACTCAGCCCGGCCGGACTCGCCTATCTGAACATCTTTCCGGCTCCGAACGTGACGCCGGCCGCGGGAAGCTGCAACAACTGGGTGACGTCGGTGACGACTCCCATCGACTGGAGCCAGTATCACGGGCGCGCCGACTGGACGATCAGCAACTCCAGCCGCCTGATGGTGCGGTACACGCAGGACAGCTGGAAGAACAACGCGCCGAGCCTCCAGGGCAATCTCTGGGGGGACGACCCGTTCCCGGCGATCGATTCGAACTGGGATCAGCCGAGCCGGTCGTTCGTGACCTCGCTCAATCAGACGCTCGGCACGAGCGCGACCAACAGCCTGCAG
>JBOGIW010000173.1:0-3098 GCA_050748045.1 Vicinamibacterales bacterium
GTGGCGCCAACACAGGCGCCGGCCAGCACGCGCGGCATGCGCGCCACGAAGAAGATCTGCGCGTCCACGTTGTCCGCGAACGGGACGGAGCGATCCAGCGCGCGCGCCAGGCTGATCGACGTGCTGCCGACGAGCGGCGCAATCAGCACGGTTGCGGCCGTCAACCCGCCGAAGAGCAGTACGGCCATGGCCAGGCGCCGGCGTACGGAGGTCATTGCGCGACCCGTGCGAGCGGGACGACCGTGAGATGGCCGGCCCGCTCGTGAAACCGGACGTCGGCATCGACCCCGTAGAGCGCGCGCACGCCATCGGCGGTCAGGACGGCGCCCATCGGCCCCTCGGCGACGACCGATCCCTGCCGAATCATGACGACGTGCGTGCAGAGCGCCGCTGCGAGGTTCAGGTCGTGCGTCGCCAGCACGAGCGTGACCTGGCGCTCGCGATTCAGCCTGCCCAGCAGCGCCGCGATCTCGAGCTGGTACCCGAGATCGAGCGACGCGGTCGGCTCGTCGAGCAGCAGGAGATCCGGCGATTGCGCCAGCGCGCTCGCGATGATCACGCGCTGTTTCTCGCCGCCGCTCAGCGTCATGTAGCTGCGGTCGGCCAGCGCCGCCGTGCCGGTGGCCGAGAGCGCCTCGCGCGCGACGTCGAGATCGCCGGGACCCTCGATCGCGAACGGGCCGAGGTGCGGGTGGCGGCCCATCAGCACCATCTCCATCACCGTGTAATCGAATGCCGGGTGCGTCTCCTGCGGGACGATCGCCACGCGCCGCGCGACGTGCCTCCGGCTGAGCGTGCTCAGGTCCACGCCGTCGAGCAGGACGCGACCCCGCTGCGGACGCAGAACGCCCGACAGCAGCGACACGAGCGTCGTCTTGCCGCCGCCGTTCGGGCCGAGGAGCGCGGTGAGCGATCCCTTCGGGATCGTTACGCTGACGTCGCGCAGCTCGAACGCCGCCGCGCCGCGAGCCGCGCGATAGCCGTACGACACGTTCTCAGCGCGGAGCAACATCGATCGCCCAGCAGCCGTTCCTGAGCACCCGCTCCCCTTCGACCACCTCCAGCGGCGCCGAGAAGAGCGGGCATGCCGTGACGACGGTGTGGTATTCGCCGTTCTCGCCGCACGGGTCCACGCCGAGGTGCGCCAGCTCCGCGAGCGTGTCGAGCGTCAGCACGCGTCCGAGCCACGTTTCGTCGAGCAGCGGCGGGCGCACCGTGACCAGTCGCGCCGTGCCGCCGCTTTCGATGAACTCGCGCGCCACCCGCTCCGTGGGATCCCCCCAGATCGGCTGGACGGCGGTGAGCCCCTCCGCGCGGCAGACACGCTCGGTCCACTCGCGGTGGGCGTCGAACATGATGTCGCCGAAGACGACGTGCGTGACGCCGAAAGCCGCCGCGCCCCGCAACGCGCGTGAGAACTGAGGCGTGTACGTATCCCACGTGCAGCGAGCGGTCACAGTGGCCAGCCCGAGCCGCTCCGCCTGGGCGCGAAGGAGCTCGGGCCGCAGCCCGTGCGAGCGGCTCCGCGTCCCGTCTTCGTTGAGCATCGTCACCATGCAGACGATGTCGAAACGGTCTGCCACGCGCTGGAACGCCGTGCAGCAGTCCTTGCCGCCGCTCCACGAGATTGCCGCGCGAGGCCTCGTCAGAAGCCCACCCTCACGCCGGCCCGGGCCGAGCGGCGCCACGCAGGGTACCCGAGCGGTTCCATGTACTCGGCATCGCCGGCGTTCTCCACCTGCACGACGGCGGTGACGCGCCGCGTGATGCGGTAGCGTCCGCCCACGTCCCACGTGGCGTAGCCGTCGTTGGAGAGCATCGCAGGCACGAGCGCCGAGAAGTCGCTGTCCACGCGCCCGCCGGCCAGGAGGCCGTGCACGTGCAGCGACACGGGGCCGCGCGACCACGCGGCGTCGACGAATCCCGCATGCCGCGGACGGCGGAAGAGCCACTGTCCTTCGGCGAACACCTCGCTTCCGGGCGACGTGCTGCGCGTGACCTCGGAGTCGAGGAAGGTGTGGCCGGCACGGACGTTCAGCCCCTCGACCGGCGCCACTTCCACCGAGAGCTCGGTTCCGCGCGCATGCGTGAGGCCGATGTTGAAGTACTGGGCGCGGAACGGGTTGAAGCCCAGCGTCCGCGTCGAGATGATGTTCTCGAAGCGGCCATAGAAGCCGGTCAGCTCCACCTTGGCGCGCCCGCGGAACAGCCGCTGTTCGATGCCCACGTCGAGCGTCCGCGCGCGCTCCGGCTCGAGGTCGGGGTTGCCGAGGAACGAGGGTGACGGGCTGAACGACTGGATGATCGTCGGCTCCTTCACCCCGGCGCCGGCGCTCGCCTTGATGCGCGTGTCGCCGGCGGGCCCGGCATGCTCGCGCGCCATGACGACGAGCGAGAGGCGCGGCGCCACCGCCGTGCCGAAGCTCTCGTTGCGCTCGACGCGCAGCCCCGATGCGAGCGCGACGCGCCGTCCGAGGAACTGGTGCTGGATCGCGATCCCGACGTTGTCGCGCGAGGCCGGTACCACCGTGCCGGCCATCCGGTTCGTCAGCTCCGCGCGCTCGCCGTCCCAGTCGAAGGCGCCCGTCAGCAGGTGCTCGACGCCGGCCGTGGCGAGGCGCCGATCCACCTGGTAGCTCGCGTGGTGCCGCTGCAGGTCGGTCACGCTGTCATACGGAAAATCGCTGAAGGCAAACGGCGCCGTGCGCCCTTCGAAGGCCGGCGTGTAGGGCGGATCCGCCAGCAGGTTGGTTGACTCGGCGAACGACGCGCTCAGCGCGTAGGTGGCGCGCTGATGCCAGCCGTCGCGCTGGTGCTGGAACGTGACGCCGCCGATCCCGAGCCGCCGCGCGTAGACGGCGTCGCGATCGGGCCGGCCGAACGCCGTCGCGCCGGGCGAGCCCGCCCGTCCGAGCTCGCCGCGGCCGATGAAGCGCACCGCCGCCGCATCCGAGAGCCGCGCGCCGCCGTTGACCGCCAGCGTCGTGTTGCGGAAGGCGTTGTTCGGCGGGCGGTTGTCGGTCTGCTGGCGCGAGACGTGCGCGGAGAGATCCCAGGGCCCGCGGGCGGCCCCGGCCGTGAGCGCGCCCCGCCTCGTG
>JBOGIW010000174.1:0-27002 GCA_050748045.1 Vicinamibacterales bacterium
GCCAGGCGGCGGCCCGGACGGCACGCGGGCGATCGCCGTGGCGTGGCAGTCGATCGGCAGGCTCGAACGGCAGGAGAAAGCGGCCGCCGCAGCCTGCGTTGGACGGTTCCGCTCCGGCGAGCTCCACGACGGCGCAGGCATCGTAGGTTGTGAGACGCTCGACGCGCCAGCGCTCCCCGCGAACGCGCACGGCATCGCCGGGTTGAAGCTTGGTGATCACGGTCCACGAAGGTGCACCAGCCGTTCCAGGCGGAAACAGGCCGGAATCGTGCGATCCGGATCGCGCAGTACGCAGGATCTCCCGCGCGCTCAGCGCGAGGAGGTGTGAATTGCGTTGAACAGCAACCGGAACGTCGCGTGTGTCTGGCCCCTGTGCTGCGCGCGGAATCCGATCAGCACGGCGCGGCCGAGACCGACGCGCGCAATGACGACGGCGGCGCGACCCGCGATGATGCGCTCCCCTTCGAGCCAGCCGCTCATGAGCACGTCGCGCCGGGGGTAGCGGCCGACGATCTCCACCGGCGGGTGCGGCGGTGCGCCGGCATGGCCTTCGGTCGTCAACGGCGTGGTGACGTCGAAGGCGGAGCCGTAGGCGAAGAACGCCGACGTTCTCGGCCGCATACCGAAGGCGAGCGGGTGCGCCGGTTCGAGCTCGAGTCCCAGGATCGATCCGGGGCAGAAGAGCTCGGAGGCGTCGGCGGCCTTCGACACGTCCCGTACGGGGAGGTTGAGCGCGTGGATCGCGAGCGACCCCGCCGAATCGAGCGCCACCAGCGTGCCGCCGGACTCGACAAAGGCTCGAAGAGCCGCCGCGCCTTCAGTGCCGAGGCCGCCGGTGTACGGCTCGGGGAGTACGCCCGCCGGGTGCCCCGAGAGCAGACGCTCGGCGCTGGCGTCGGGCAGGATGATGACATCGTAGTGCGCGCGGAGGTTGCCGCGGCGCACGTCGGCATCCGCGATGTTCGTGTAGGGGAACTCGTACTGCTCGAGCAGCCACCGGGTCCAGCCCTCGTCGATGTTGTCGACCCACGGCTTGTACAGCGCAACGCGGGCCCGCGCGATGGGCTCGAGCCCGGCGGGCGGCCGTCCACGCCTGGCCGTGATCGGCAGCCCGAGCTCCTTCGCGATGCGCGTCGTGACCTCGGCCGCACGCCTCGAGTGCGTGACGATCACCGCCCCGTCGGGCCGCCACGACGGGCGACGCGCCGCGGCGAGCAGCCGGTTGATGGCGATTGAGCCGCCGTTGCCGCGGGCGTCGATCACGAAGTGTCCGGGGCGAGAGTCGCCGTCGATGCGGGCGGGCTCAATCGCGGCGTGCGCGAGGGGCGCGAGGGGCGGCAGGTCGAACGGCGCGTCGATCGCGGTCACGTCCACGCCCATCTGGTACGGGAGCGTCCACCCGGCCACGTCGTAGGGGCGCTCGGCCGCGGCGCCGGGAGCGAGGCGTCGCACTGGATACTGCTGCCGTTCGAGCAGGGTCTTGGCGTAGGCGCGGAAGGGCTGCGCCATCAGCACCAGGTCGCTGCCGGCGGGCCACGTCTGGCCGCCTGCCGAGAAGGCGGAGGTTGCGCGATGCACCTCGACGGCGCCTTCGATCAGCAGGTTCTTCAGCTTCGCCGCCGCGTGCGGGTCGTGCTGTGCAGGCGGAATCACGAACGCGGCCGGTCCGCCCGCACGGCCGCGATCCACAGCGCGCCGGCCCATCGTGTAGAAGTTCTGGACGATCTCCTGCCGGTATCGCGCGACGCCGTTGATCAACCCGTACGCGGCGGAGAGGTTGTACTCGACGATGTCGCGAAGCGTCCAGAGGCCGCCGGGCCAGGGATTGGGGAAGTTCACCTGCGGGCGATACTCGGGCAGGCCGCGCGGCGTGCCCTGCAGCTCTGCGGGCGAGACGTGGACAGGGCTCGCCACGCGGATGCTGGCCACTTCGGTCAAGAGGCACACCGTGTTGTGGCCAAGCGGCGCCGAATCCTCGTAGCCGGGCCAGTAGTAGTCGTACATCGCGCTCTGCACGACGCCCGAGCGGCCGTCCTCTTCCATCCGCAGCGCCATCGCGTGGCCGAGAAGGCCGGCCGTGCGCCAGATGAGCGGGTCGTAGTTGGCGTCGATCGGGTCGTAGTTCGGCGGCACGAAGAAGCGCGGCCCGCGCATGCCCATCTGGTGCATGGTCAGGAAGACCTGCGGGTGCCACTCGGTGTAGAAAAAGCGCGCGAGCGAGCGGTTTTCGCTCATGTTCAGCATGAACGCGTCGCGATTGAGGTCATGTCCCACGTACTTGTGATAGAGCCACGGCATCGCGGAGCCCTCGAACGGCGTGCCCTTGTGCGTCCGGTACCAGTCCGTCACGAGCACGTGGCCGTCGGGGTTGAGCGAGGGAATCAGGATCACCACGAGGTCCCGAAGCGACCGCAGGAGCGTCGGATCCTCCGTCGTCGCGAGCGTGTGCAGCAGCTCGTTGGCCGCCTGCGTGGCGCCGATCTCGGTGGCGTGGATGCTGGCGCCGATCACGAGCACGGCTGTGTGCGAGGCGGAGAGCGCCCTGGCTTCGGCAGGCTCCAGCGTGCGCGGGTCGGCGAGACGGCGATTGGCGGCCTTGATGGCGTCGAGGCGCGCGACGTTCTCGGGCATGGACACGATGGCGCCGAGCAGGCGGTGGCCGTCGGTCGTGGGGCCCACATCCACCAGCTCGACGCGATCGGAGGCGCGCGCCACCAGCTCGAAGTACTCGCGGATCGCCGGCCAGGAGGCGAGCGCCGTGTCGGTGCCCATGCGGAACCCGAAGAAGGCCTCCGGCGAAGGAACTTGCTCGGCGTGAGCGGGCGCGGCAAGAAGCAGGACGACCAGGGCCAGTCGACGCATCGCCGGATCTTACCCCGGTGTGGGGCGGGCCTTTACGGCCCGCCAGATCGATCCCGCCCTGCGCCAATCTGGCGGCCCGTAAAGGGCCGCCCTACACCAATCGGGCGACGGTTGCGCCCAGGTGGCTCTCCGGCGCGTCCCAGAACGCGCCGACCAGCGGGTGCCGCTCGAGCGCCTGCTGCACGATGCCGCGCTGAATGCCCTTGCCGCGGCCGTGAATGAGGCGTACCTCGCGGAGCCCCGCCGCGTGCGCGGCGTGGACGTACTCCTCGACCACCGACGGGATGTCGCGCGGCGCAAAGGCGTGAAGGTCGATCGAGTCTTCAATCGGAACCTTGTGAACCACGGGTGAGAGGCTCATGACGGGGCGACGTATGTCGCCGTGACCACCGTCTTGATCCCGCCCCGGACGGAGAAATCGCCGACGACGGTCATGCGGCGCGGCTGACAGGCGGCGACGAGGTCGTCGAGGATCTGGTTCGTGGCGGCCTCGTAGAAGATCCCCCGGTTGCGGAACGCGATCAGGTAGAACTTGAGCGCTTTCAGCTCGATGCAGCGGTCGCCCGGGACGTAGGTGATGCGGATCTCCCCGAAGTCGGGGAGGCCCGTTTTCGGGCAGACGGACGTGAACTCGGGACAGCTGATGGCGATCTCGAACTCGCGTCCGGGCTGCGGGTTCGGGAACGTCTCGAGGGTCGCCGTACTTGACATGCCGTCGAAATTCTAGCATTTTGCTTGGAAATCACCCGGTTGCCGGGCGGCGCGCAATTGACACTCCGATCGGCGCGCGCTAGCATACGTCGGATTTTCCACGAGTTTCCGCAGCAGTTCACGCGCGCACCAGCTGCCCCGCGGAAATGAGAATGGCGCGCACAGCACGGGGGGACGCGATGGCAGAGGCCCGGAGAATGGGCAAATCGGAGCTTTTCTCACATTTCGCCGATCGGTTCGAGATGAAGCGCATGCAGGCGCGCGAGTTCTTCGACGAGCTGACGGCGCTCGCGGAGAAGGAGCTCAAGCGCTCGGGCGAGTTCGTGCTCCCCGGCATGGTCAAGCTGGTCGTGCAGCGGCGGAAGGCGCGCATGGGCCGCAACCCGGCGACCGGCGAAGCGATCAAGATCCCCGCGAAGACCGTCGTGAAGGCGCGGATCGCCAAGCAGTTGAAGGACACCGTGCTTCCGAAGAAGTAAAACGGGAATTCCCCCCCTTGACGTCCTGCGAGCGGCGCATCGCCATGGCGCGGGCGCCGCTTTTGTCTGTACCGGGTGCGGCACCCGATGGGCGAATGAACGAACCCGCTCCGCTTCGCGCGCGAGTTTTGTGGCTGCTCCAAGCCACGACCCGCATGTCCGGCGTGCTTGCCACCTTGCCACAATCGCAGTGGGCGTCGCCGATCGATGCGTATCTCGAACAGATCGTTCAGTACGGGACGCCGGCGACCGCGCTGACCGATGCGGTGATCATTCACGGTGTATTGCGAGTATTGGAGGAGTCAGCGGAGACTCCTGCAGGTGATCGAGGCGCTGAGGCCGCGAGCTTCGCCGAGATGCTGTGCAACGGGACCGACGTCACGTGGGCGGCAACGGAATGTCTGCGTCGTGTTGTCAGTACGTCGATCACAACATGGACAGATCCTGAGGAGCAGACGATTCGTCTCGCGCGCCAATATATCCACGACAACCTCGGGCGGCGACTGACCGTGCCGGCCATTGCTCGACAGGCCGGCTGTAACACCGCACGGCTGGAACGCTTATTTCAAGAACGCCTGCACGTCACTGTCCACGAATACACCGCCGCGGCCAGGATTGCGCTTGCCGCCGAGCTTATTGCAGGCGGCGAGAAGGTCCTGGCCGCCATGCTGTTGGTGGGATACCGTGGCAAATCCAGTTTCAACACTCAGTTCAGAAGACGCACCGGCCTCAGGCCCGGCGAGTATCGTCTGAACAGGCACCACGCCAGCTCCGCCGACGCGCCAATGCCTCGGGTCTCGGAATGATGCGTTCGGATCCAGCGGGAAGCTCACTCGACGTGCAGCGCCTGCTTAGGTTCGACGCCAGATGCCCTCAGGCCCGGCGACAGACCGGCGGCAAGTCCCACGACGGTCAAGAGTCCAACGGCCGCTGCGAGCGCTCCACCATCCCATGCCGTCACCTCGAACAGAAGGGCGCCCGCGAGGCGTCCGGTCGCCAGCGCGAACGGAATACCAATCGCGAGGCCCGCAAGCGTCATCAGCGCGGCCTCTCGGACGATCATGCGGAGCACGGCGGCGCGTGAGGCGCCGACGGCCATGCGCACCCCGATTTCGCGCGTGCGGTACGTCACGGCGTACGAGAGCAGTCCGTAGACACCGAGGAAGGCGAGGAGAAGCGCGAGGCCGGCGAATGTCGCGGACAGCACGACGACGATTCGTTCACGCGTGAGCATGCGGTGCAGCTCGTTCTCGAGCGTGCCGACATGGAGCACGTACTCGCGCCCGAGCGCCAGCACGGTTCGCCGCACTGAATCAGCGAGCGGCACCGCGCCTGCGGCGGGCGCGTGGATCTCGACCAATGGCCTTCGGAATTGCGGTTCCTGGAGCGCCGGCCTGAAGACCACCGGCAGGTGCACTGATCGAAGATTGCCCATGCTGGCGTCACCGACGATACCGACGACTTCAACGAATTGACGCGCCGGATCCGTGCCGATCCGTATATGCCTGCCCACGACGCTTTCCGGCGAAAGCAGATCTCGTGCGAGGCGTTGGTTCACAATCGCGACGGCGGGCTGCTCCCGGCTGTCGCGCCAGGTGAAATCGCGGCCTTGCAGCAACGGGATTCCGACCGTGTCGAAGAAGCTGGGCGAGATCAGATCCATTGCGGCCGACACGTGCTCGATCTCTCCAGCCTCGGAGAGCGCGACCGTGTGAGCGGCGGCTCTCTCGTCGATTGCGCCCGTGAACAATCGTGAGAGCGACACGGTCCGTACGCCTGGCAGCATCGATAAGCGCCTGACGAGCTCAGGATAGTAGGTCGACGGATCAACCGAGCGATATCCGCCTGGCTGTGGCGTCAGCTTTGCGAGGAGCACATCCTCGACTCGAAACCCGGGATCGAGCGTCTCCAGGTGGATGAGGCTCCTGGCGAACAGGCACGCGGCGAATACGAGCGTCAGCGACATCGCGAGCTGGCCGATGACGAGGGGCTTCCCAGACGGCGAAGCAGGCGCCGACGATCGCACGAGCGCAAGATGGCGGTGCAAACCCTGGCGTGTGGCTCGCCAGGCCGGCAGGAGACCTAGACCAATGCCGATGCCTGCCGCCGTGACGACCGTGAGTCCGAGGACCCGTGCATCGGGCGTCAGCCGGAGCGTCATGGGGACGAAGCCATCCCACAGCGCGATGCCAAGCGCCCGGCTGCCCCACCAAGCCAGGGGAAGCGCCAGGCCGGCGCCGATGAACGACAACACGAGCGTCTCTGTGATGAGATGCGAGACCAGGCGCCGCCGGCTGGCGCCCAGCGCGAGGTGCACGGCTATCTCGTGCTCCCGGGCGGCGGCACGAGCCCGCAGCAATCCCGCCAGATTCACGCAGGCGATCACCAGCAGCACACCCGTCAGGGCGACGAGCATACGGACTGGCTGCGCGTAGCTGCGCCGTAATGATGAAAACCCGGCATCGATCGGTTCGACGCTCGCCCGCATCGAACGGAACTCGTCCTGCTCCTTCAAGTCGAAGGCAGCGGGGACCGTCGCGGCCTGCACGCGCGGCCAGACGGCCGCCACCTCGCGGCGGGCATCCCTCAACGAGGCGCCCGGTCGAAGCCTGCCAACAATCGTGCTCACCTGGGGGAGACGCCTGGGATTCGGAGGAGCGTCGATGAGGCGCTCGAACAAGGCTGCAGGGATTGTGACGCTCGGCGCGATGTCGACCTGCAGACCGGAGAACCCCCGGGGTGTTACGCCCACGATCGTCAAGGGGACTCCCTCGACACGGATCGTGCGCCCGACCACTGCCTCGCCGTCGGCGAAGTGTTGTCGCCAGAAATCGTAGCCGAGCACCGCTGCCGGCGCGGGCTCGCCTGCGAACGGTGCATCCTCGGTCGAGAGCAACCGTCCGCGAAAGGGACGGACGCCAAGGACCGAGTAATAAGGTCCGGCGATGAACTCGAGGATCGCCGGCGCCGGAGTACCGTCGACTTCGACCGTCAGCAACGCCCCGCCCGCATAACCGCATAGTTCGTCGAAAACCGTCTGGTGTCGCGTGAATTCCCCGATGGTCGCGATCGGCATCGGCCTGGCGAGCCCTGTTGGAGACACTCGGGATACCATCAACAGGGGATCCGGAGTCCCCGTGACAACCGGCCGCAGCACCAGCGCGTGAAACGCGCTGTACAGCGCGATATTGGCGCCCCCGCCGAGTGCGATTGTCAGGACGATGACAAGCGATACGCCCGGCGCTCGCCTGATGCTTCGAGACGCGTTACGGAATGCGTCAATGACTGAGTCCATCACGTCGAGATCGCGAGGCGCATGCTAGTGACCGCCGCGGGCTATGTCAACGCGATGATGCCTGCCAACGGAACCCAGACGCCAGCGTCGAGCGCCATCCCCGCTTCACGAGGCAAATGGGACCCGTTTCGTGCAGTTTGTGACCCGAATTCAGGGTCCGAGCCGGCGGCGCGGTGGTACATGAGTGCACCGTGACAGCGAAGCTGGCACCCGCGCGCGGCGTGCTATGGCGCTCGGTCGGCGATCTCACGATTGTGCTGTCATTGGCGGATGATCGCTATTACACACTCAACGAGCTCGGTGGAACGATTTGGACGAACCTGTGCACCGGTCTCGACGTCGCACAGATCGCGGAGTGTGCCGCGGCGGAGTACGAGTGTTCGAAGGCAAGAATCGCGGTGAGGCAGGATGTCGAGGCGCTCGTCGCTGAGCTCAGGCAGCACAGGTTGCTGGCGCCCATCGAGCCTGACAGCGTTCCACACTCGGATCGCGGGCGCGATACGTCACGCCCGAAGGCGGCCCATCGAGCTCGCGCTTCCTTCGGCGCGCCCGACCTTTATCGCCCGCGAGCTCCGTCACTCTTGTACTGCCTGATTGCATTAGCCGCGATTCATCTTTCGTTGAGGCTTCTGAAGCCTTTACGTGTGCTTTCGTGCCTCCACGGCCTGGCGCGCCGCTCGCAGGAGCTCGACCCGTCACCCGAGTGGTGTGCGGAGACTGTTCGGACGGTGACCGCGGCCGGCGCACTGTACCCATTCACAGCGCAATGCTTCGAGCAGAGCTTATGCTTCTTATTCTTCGCGCGGCGAGCTGGCGCTGATGCGACGCTGCGCATCGGCGTGCTTCCGCATCCATTGACGGCGCACGCGTGGGTGGAGCACCGAGGAAAGCCTTTGAACGACACGCTGGAGCACCTGCAACTGTATCGGGCCTTTCCGCCATTCGATCCTCACGCGGATTGACATGCTCATTGCCCTGGCCTCGACCACGAGCGGCGTCGCAGCTCGCCGCGCCGCAGGCTGGCAGGCGGAGCGGACGGTTACGGGGCCTGTAGACATCTGGACGAATGACTCGTTCGCGACGAGGGTCGATGCCGCTGATGACGAGTCGATTCTCGCCGTGGCTTCGCTGGTGGGCGCTGGACGGGTTCGTCTGGAGTCGGACGCGAGTGGTTGCAATCACGCCACCGATCGCTCGCAGTCTGGCATAGCCCTGGCCTCTGTGCTGGGGCTGCATGCGGCACTCGGCTTGGGCGCGTTCGACAAGCTGAACGGCGAGTTCGGCGTGGTCATCTGGGATGACTCGGCGCGTGAGCTCATCGCTGTAAGAGACCCGCTGGGTCTGGCACCGTTGTACTACCAGGAGCGCAATCTCGAGATCGCGATCTCCAGCTCGCTCGACGGTTTCGAGGCCAAGGGAGACTATGACCGGGAATTCATCGCACGGTTCGTGACGTCGCGAGGGAACTGTGTAGAACGGACAATCTGGTCCACGATACGTCCGGTTCCGGCAGGTACCGCGCTCGTATGGAGAGATGGTCGCACGCACTTGCACCGTTACTGGTCCGTCGACCGGGTTCGAATGATCGAGAACATCACGCTGGAGGAGGCAGGACGCGAGTTCAAACGGCTCCTCAATCGCTCAGTCCTGGCGCACATCAGTCCGCAGGGACAAACGTGGTCTCACCTCTCCGGCGGTCTTGATTCATCGAGCGTCGTGTCGGTAGCTGCCACGCTTGCTGATTCGGGAGACACTCGAAACCGCCTGGGCGGAACCATCTCGTGGGTGGACTCGCTGGGGAACGCCGACGAAACGGTATACGTCGATGCTGTGACACGACGCTTCGGGCTTCGCAACGAGCGGATTGTCGATGACTGGCCGTGGCGCGACGACGGCCATCCGCCTCCGCTGACTCAAGAACCCAGTCGGGACTATCCCTTCTATGCACGCGACCGTTTGACAGCGAGGATCATCAGGGACGCCGGCGGCCGGTCGCTCTTGAGCGGCGTCGGTCCAGACGATTACCTTCCGCAAACGGCAGCGCATGTGGCAGACCTCGTGTGGAGGCGCCGTGCTCGTGAAGCCATACGCGAGCTCTATGGCTGGACCGTGAACACGCGGGGCTCACTGTGGCAGACGGTCTTCGAGCACGTTTGCGTGCCCCTGCTCACGCCGAGTTTCCAGGGTTGCGCCCACGTGCGCAGTTCGCAGGTGCCTCAGTGGTTCACCAGGCGGTTTGCGACAGAATTCACCCTTCGCCAACTGCTTGCGTCGCAGCGGTCCAACGGGAAGCGTCGCGGTTTCTGCTACGAGGCATTGGTCGCTCGCCAACTGTCCTTCGTCGCCGCTTCTCTGGGATCGTGGCTCCACCTTCCCGGCATCGAACTGAGGCACCCCTTCCTGCATCTGCCGCTCGTCGAATTCGCGGTGAGCCTCCCTTATACCCTCCGGACAGATTCGTACTGGTCGAAACCAGTGCTGCGCGCAGCGCTGAGGAGCACCTTGCCGGAAGAGGTTCGGCTCCGAAGTACGAAGGCCATTCTGACTCCGCGCATCTGTTGGGCGTTCCGAAACGAGCGCGCGTTGTTGTCACGACTGCTCGAGGCACCGATTCTGGCCGACCTCGGATGTGTGGAACCTCGCAAGCTGATGGCGGCCGTAGACAGCGTAGAGACGCTCAGTGGGTCAGATGCCGGTTTCCTCTTTACAATTCTTTCGCTCGAGACGTGGCTTTCGGTCAAGTCAGGCCGAAGCACGGTCGGAGGCAATAGACGAATCGACAAGGAGCAGATCTATGCAGAAGCACACCATTGAGAAGGACACAAACGCTCCCAAGGCTGGATACTCGAAACCGGTACTCTCGAAGGCTGGCAGCGCATTACGGCTTACGAGGGGTGGAAACGGTGACGATACCGAGGGCAAGAATATCGTCTGGTCGATGTTTACGACTCTGCCTTTGCGCCCACGCGACTGACACACGAGCGAACTCCGCGGTTTAGCTCTACGTAGGGTGGCTCCCCGCGATTCAGGGCGACGAATGCCGTCTGGCGTGTCGGAGTGCGACTGCGTTTACGGAGGCCGGCATGGGCGGTAAGGACGACATACGTTTCTGGTATATCGGGAGCTCGTGGGAGAGCCCGAGGGGGTTCCCTTGGAAGCGGGGAGACGGCTGCTCCACATGGATACCCCCGCGCGCCGTGCCGGAACCGTACGCGTTGCGGCACTCACCGCCATCGGGCTCACCTATACGTGCGCCCGCCGGGACACGCCGGCCAGTTGCGAGGGGCGCGCCCGCGTGATCGCGAACTGCAGCGTGAACGTCGTGCCGCGCCCGACCTCGCTCGCCACGGCGATCGTGCCGTCGAGCTGCTCCACGACCTTCTTGGCAATCGCCAGGCCCAGCCCGAGCCCCCGCCGCTTCGTCGTCACGAAGTCCTCGAAGATGTTCTCGAGCCGATCCGGGGCGATGCCGCACCCGGTGTCGGCAATCTCGATGACGGCGCGCTCATGCTGGCGGAGCGTCCGAATGAGCACGCGGCCGCCGGGCGGCGTGGCCTGAAACGCGTTCGTCAGCAGGTTGCGATACACGCGGTTCAGCGCGAAGAGATCCGCTTCGATGTACAGCGGACCGAACACGATCTCCGTCTCGAGCGACACGCCCGCGCGCTCGGCGGTCGTCCGCACCGACTCGACGACCTCGCCAAGCGCCCGGTTGACGTCGAGCGGGAACCGCTCGAGCGGGATCGGCTTCGCGATGTTCCGGAGGTCGTCCATCATGCGCTTCACTTCCGCCAGCTCGCGCTCGACCGTGCGGCGGAAGCTCTCGCGATACTCCCGATCGTCGAACATCTTCACAATGAGCTTGCAGCTGTTGCCGATATTCTGGATCGGGTGCGAGAGGTCGTGGACGAGGCCGACGGCCACGCGGCCGAAGACCGCCTGGCGCTCTTTCTTCTTGACGTCCTCCTGAAGCTCCACCAGCCGGTCGGCCATGTTGTTGAACGCCTGGCCGAGCTGTCCGAGCTCGTCGGTCGTCGCCACCGCGACGCGCTCGCCGAGCCGGCCTTCCGCGAGCGCCCGCGTGCCGCGCATGAGCGCCAGGACTGGCTCGATGAAGCCCCGGCCCCAGTGGTAGCCCACCACAATCATGGCCAGCAGCGCCACCCCGATGGCAATCCCGAGCTGGGCCTGGAGGCGATGCGTGATCGCGAAGGCTTCCGACTGCGGCTGCTCGACGATGAGGGTCCAGCCGAGCGCCGGCACCTGCGCCGCGACGCCGAGCATCGGCCCGCGCGCGGTGTCGTACTCGGCGAAGGCGCCGCGCGGCTGGTTCGGCACGTTGCCGTCAACCGCGAGGGCCCGCAGCAGCGGGTGCGACGTCAGGTCTTCCCCGCGGGCCACGCGGGGCTTCTCGTCCGGATGTCCGTGCGCGAGCAACAGGCCGCTGTGGCCCGCGAGCAGCGCCACGCCGTGCTCGCCGACGCGGATCCGGTCGACCATCCGCCACATCTCTTCCAGATTCAGGCGGCCGACCAGCGAGCCGGCGCTCTGTTGCGCGTTGCCGAGCCGTACGGCCACGACCGCGCTCGGCAGCAGGTCGTCGTCCACGGAGAACCGTGAGACGAGCGCCCCCGCGATTGTGGGGCTCTCGGGCTCGGGCATGGACACGGTGTGCGCGCCTGCCCGGCTCGAGACGACCGGAGCCCCCGCTTCGTCGAACAGCGTCAGCTCGGTGAACTCGGGGAACTGCAGGACGAAGTTCTTGAGGATCCGATCCTGCTGCCACCGGTCGAGGCCGGTGTGCTGCAGGTTGGCGGCGATGCCGTTGAGAATCTTGATGCTGCTCGTGACGTAGAGCTCGATCTGCTCGGCCGCCCGGCGCGCGACGTTGAGGTTCCCTTGCACGACCGTCGAGTGCGTGCCGCGCTGCAGCGAGTGGATGGAAATGGCCCCGTACGCCAGCAGCGGAAAGACCGCAGCGGCGGCGAGGAGCAGCGCAAAACGCGTCGTGATCTTCTTCAATGGGTTGTGCGCTGGGAGGCGTCCGGTGCCCACCGCCAGAAATTCGCCACAGGGTCCTGTCCGGGCTCGAGCGGCACGGAGAAGCGCCGGCTGACGGCGCGCGTCCGCTGGCTCCAGGCCAGGAACAGCGCCGGCGGATCTTCGAGGAGCGCGCGCTGCAACTGCCCGGCGGCCGCCCGGTACTCCGCGTCGGACGCCGCCGCTCGGATGGCGTCGAACCACCGATCCACGGTTCGGTTCTTGTACCCGAACACGTTTGAGGTGGGATGGTCTCCGTCCGCCCCGCGCCAGAACGCGTACGGCCGTGAGTACGGCGTGCCGCTGAGCAACTCGATCATCGCCGCATCGAACTCCTGCGTCTGGATCCGCCTGTTGAATTCATCGGCGGGAAGGACTTGGAGCTGCATGTCGATCCCGGCTTCGTACAGCTGCTTCTGGACGTCGAGCGCGATCCGCTCCCATGTGAGCCATTTCTCAGGAAGGATACATGTAAACGTCAGCCGCGCCCGGCCGCCGCCCAGCCTGGTGACCGGCTTCAGGCCGGCGGCATCCAGGATCGCCCCGGCCAGCGAGGGATCGTGCACATACCCTGGCAGCGTCGAGTCGTAAGCCCAGTGCTCGGTCCAGAGCGGTCCGCTCGCCGGCACGCCCTGCCCCTTGAGGGCCGTGCCAATCAGCGCCTTCCGATTCACCGCTGCATTCAGCGCCCGGCGAACGGGGGTCTGCTTCAACTTGGGGTGATTGTTGTTGAGGGCGATGACGTACACGTAGGTGCGCCGGTACGAGTACAGCGCAACGTCGCTCGACCCCACGAACTCGACCGCGTCACGCGAGACGTCCCAGAGCACGTCGATCTCGTTCCTCATCAGGCTCGCCCATGCCGTGCGCAGCGTGGGGTAGGGGCGAATGACGACGTGAGCGATGTGAGGGCGCCCCTGATGATACGACTCATTCCGCTTCATGACGATCTCAGATGCCCGGCTGCTGACGGTCTTGAAGGCGCCCGTGCCCACGACGGATTTGTCGGGCAGGCGGCGCGAAATCGGGTAGTGCAGGTCCTCCGGCAGGAACGTGGAACGCCGCTTCAGCGTGATGATGACCTCCGCCGGCCCGGCCGTGTCGATGCTGACAACGTCGGCGAGCCCGGGAAACATCGCAAGCCCTGCTCGATTCGTCATGGCCGCCCGAAGCGTGGCGGCGGCCGCCTCGGCGGTGACGGGGGTCCCATCGTGGAAGGTGACGCCGCGCCTCATGGTGAAGCGCCATGTCAACCCGTCGGGGCTCGACGTCCAGCTCTCGGCCAGCCGTGGCCGCGCCCGACCGTCGTCGCCTCTGAAGGTCAGGCCTTCCATGCTGAGGATGTTGGCGACCTGGGGAAGCCCCATGTCGGGAGCGGACACCTCCGCTTCCGGCACGCCGATGCGGACGATGACAGGGTCCTTGGACTCCTCGGGCGAGTCCTCGAGCCCGCACCCGAGACTGGGGAGCGTCAGCAGGAAACAGAAAAAGCCGCATGCGGCCCGGCGGGGACGCGCGCGGCGTTGGGCGAAGGCAACCGGATGGGCGCAGCCGTAGTCGGCTACTTCTGCTGCGTCGGGACGTCGTCGATCATCCATGGACACGAGAACTTTGGTCCCTTGGTGGTGGTCGCTTTCTTGAGAACCGTGATCTTCATGATTGTACCTCTCTCCGGTGACTGATCAAATCAATACACCGCTGCCGCGGATTGCGCCAGCGATACCAGTGCCGCCTCGAAACTTCCCTTGTGACACGACGGCATATTCATGTCACCCAGTTCGGTGTGCGACGCCACTGAACAGCCGCCGGCGCACACCGGGATGAAGTGGCAATCCCCGCAGTTGTCGTATGGCGCCAGCGCGTCGAACCTCGTGGCCGCCGACACCCGCCGGGCGTCCTGCCGGCCATCGATATGTCCGGTGGACTGCGTCGAGTCTCCCGTGAACCCCGGGCACGCGTACAGCGATCCGTCCGGTCCAATCGTGTACGCATGCTTCCGGTGAATCTCGCACGGGCCCATGTGCACGCCGTCGGGCGTCGGGAACCCGCGCCGCCGCGTTTCGTTGCGGAGGAACGTCATCTGCTCGTCGACGAAGTGGCACGAGTCGCACGGTCCGCCGACCGACGTCCCTGCGCCTGCGCTGGTCATGCACGTGCCGTTCAGCGGTCTGCCGCTGGCCGAGACGGCCGTGAGCGGAATGACGCCCGGCGGCGTCATCGGCGTCTGCGTGATGATCGGCTTGAAGTTCACCTTGACGATGTTGTCGGCAAACGCCTGCTCGCGCAGGAAGTCGAGCAGCGCCGGATAGCTGTGCACGGAGCTTTCGTCGAAGTTGCCGCCGACGGTGAGCGGAACCTTGTGGCCCACGCGCCGCATGTTCTCGATGATGCGGTCGAACGTGCCCTGCCTGCCGCGCAGCGGCCGCATCCGGTTGTGCGTGTCGCGGTCGCCGTCGAGGGTGATCTTCACGCCCATGAGGCCGTGCGGCAGGAGCCGGTCCACGACCTCCTCGGTGAGCAGCAGGCCGTTGGTGATGATGCTGACTTTCTGTTCGATGCCACGCGTCCGGCAGGCCTCGTGGCACCGTTCCGCGAGGTAGTACGCGACCGGGAGGTTGAGGAGTGGCTCGCCACCGAACAGGGTGAGTATGAAACGTTCCGGGTGCAGGGCGTCGAGGCGCGCGTCGATCCAGGCGACGACCTTCGCCGCCTGCTCGAGCGTCATCTTCTGCGCGAACAGGTTGTGGTCGCCATGGTCGCCCTGGAAGCAGTAGTCGCAGGCGAAGTTGCACTGCAGCGTGGTGAGCACCGTCACCTTCATCTGCTGTGCGTCCTCGCGGATGTCGCCGAAGTACTCGGCGAGCCTGCGGCGCTCCGTTTCGTGGCTCTGGACGATGAAGCCGTTGTCGGCCAGCGTCGTCACCGTCTCGCGCTCCTCGGCCGTGAACGCCGCCTCGTCGCGCGCGATGCGCTCGAGGAGGGCGGGGACATCAGGAGACACGAGTAGCTGCGCATCCGAGAAGGTGTTCATCAGGAACACCTCGTTCCGCTCCGGCAGCGGGACTTGCACGTTGAAAATGGAAGGCTGCATGAATTGAAAGAGTCGGGGACCTAGCAGAGCAACCGATGTACCACCTATCTCCGTGCAACGCTTGCATAGTCATTTCCTCGGATTTGCCTGAAGATCCATGACTCGGAGGCCGATCCGGCAGAAGGCTCGCATGCAGCCGGTCGCGAGGGCACGGCCAAAACGCTCGGCCGGGACGAACGTACGGCATCGCCCGCGTCTACTTACCCGCGTATTTGGAAGGATTTGTGGCCGCCGGCCAACTTGTTGGCTGGTGGAGTCAGTAGGTTGCCTGCTCCCGGCCCGTCGCGCCCGGGTTGGGCATATGCCGTCAGTTGCCGCGGATGCGGCGTGCCAGCTCCCGGATCTCGAGCCGGTCCATCTTGAACTTCAGCGTGCTGAGCGGGATGCCAAGCGCCCGTGCCGTCGCCGTCACGTTCCATGCCGACTTCTCCAGCGCCCGGACGATGAAGTTGCGCTCGAAGGTCGACAGCGCCCGATCCAGCAGGTTCTGGCCTGCCGGCCCCTCCACATCGAGCTTCGCCACGTGCAGCTCGTACGGGAGGTCCTCGTCCGTGATCCAGTCCTTGTCGGTGACCGCGACCAGCCGCTCGATCAGGTTCTCGAGCTCGCGGATGTTGCCGGGCCACCAGTACGACTGGAGCACCTTCAGCGTGGAATCGGCGATGCCGTGGACGTTCCGCCGGAACTTCACGTTGTAGCGGCGGAGGAAGAACCTCGCCAGCTCCGGCAGGTCCTCGATGCGCTCCCGCAGCGGCGGCATGCGGACCGGAATCACGTTGAGCCGGTAGTAGAGATCGCCGCGGAACGTCCCTTCCTTCACGGCACGCTCCAGGTCCACGTTCGTGGCGGCGATCAGGCGGAACTCCGTCTTGATCGGGTGCAAGCCGCCGACACGCTCGATCTCACCTTCCTGGATCGCCCGGAGGAGCTTCGCCTGCAGGTCGAGCCGCAGGTCACCGATCTCGTCGAGGAACAGCGTGCCTCCGGAGGCGAGCTCGAACTTGCCGATCTGCTGGCGCACGGCGCCCGTGAACGCCCCTTTTTCGTGGCCGAAGAGGGCGCTCTCCACGAGGTCTTTCGGGATGGCGGCGAGGTTGACCGCGACAAACGGCGTTTTGACGTCGCCGGCTTCGCGGTGAATCATGCGGGCCAGCAGTTCCTTGCCGGTGCCGCTCTCGCCCAGGATGAGGACCGTGGCGGAGAGCTTCGCGACCTTGCGTGCCAGGTCCACGATGTCGCGCGTGGCCTTGCTCGGCCCGACGATGAACTCGCGGTCGGTCTGCTCGGCGACCTCGGCGCTGAGCATCATCACCTGGCGGTTGAGGTCCTGCCGCTCGCTGGCATTGTTGACGAGGGACCGCATTGCCTCGTACTCGAAGTCCTTCGTGACGTAGTGGTACGCGCCGTGCTTGATCGCCCTGACCGCGGCCTCGACCTCTTTGACCGCCGAGATCATGATCACCTCGACGGACGGGTAATTCTCGTGGAGGATCTGGAGCACCTCGAACCCGTCAATCCCGGGAAGGCGGATGTCGAGGAGCATCAGGTCGATGTCCTCCTTGTCCATGACGGCGAGCGCGGCCTCGCCCGTGGCGGCCTTCAGCACGCGGAAATCGTGGCGCAGGATGGCGGCCAGCGTGTCGCGCATCCCCTCGTCATCGTCGACGATGAGCACCGTCTTGCGTTTCGGGTTCATGGGCGGCCGCGAGGAAGGATTATCATAGAGTACTTATGTCCTTCCTGTGGGTCGTCACAGGGATCGCGCTGGCCATGGCGGTCGTGGCCCTGATCGTGGCCCGCCGGGCCGCCACGCGGCTCGCGCAGCTCTCAGAGATGCACTGGGAGTTGAAATACCAGCATCTCGAGCTGCGCCGTCAGGTGGACCGGATCCCCGGCGCCGAGGCGCCCGCCGCGCCCGCGCCCCCGCCGCCGGCCTCCCCCAAAGAATCATTTGTCCCGCTGACGTCGCTGCGGCGCTAGGGCTCCGCGAGTCGTCCCGAAGGAGTGTCCGTTGGCGAATGCATACGATGTCGTTGTGATTGGCGCCGGCACGGGCGGCTACGTGGCCGCAATCCGGGCGGCGCAGCTCGGCATGAAAGTGGCCGTCGTCGAAAAGCAGCAGGCGCTCGGCGGCACGTGCCTCATCTGGGGGTGCATTCCCACCAAGGCGCTCCTGGAGCACGCGCATGCGCTCAAGGTGGTGCGGCAGGCGAAGGAATGGGGTGTGACGGTTCCCGCGGGCACGCCGGGCATCGACATGGGGCAGGTGCAGACGCGGAAGGACAAGGTCGTGAGCGGGCTCACGAAAGGTGTCGAGTTCCTGTTCAAGAAGAACAAGATCGACTGGATCAAGGGCACCGCGCGGCTGAGTGGCGCCGGCACGGTGGAGGTCTTCGAAGGCGAGAAGCAGACGCTCCAGGCGAAGCAGATCATCGTCGCCACCGGGTCGGCGCCGCGCGGCGTGCCGGGCATCGAGATCGATCGCACGCGCATCATCACGAGTGACGAGGCGATCCACCTGAAGGCCGTGCCGAAATCGATGATCGTGCTCGGCAGCGGCGCCGTGGGCGTGGAGCTCGCGTCGATCTACCGGCGCTTCGGCGCCGAGGTCACGCTCGTCGAGCTGCTGCCGCGGCTCGTGCCGGTGGAAGACGCGGCCGTCTCGACCGAGCTGGAGAAGTCGTTCAAGAAGCAGGGCATCAAGTCGCTCACCGGCACGAAGGTGACCCGCGCCACCGTGACGGCGAAAGGCGTCGACGTCGAGGCGCAGGGCGCCGACGGCCGGACCCACACGCTCTCGAGCGAGGTGCTCCTGGTGGCCACCGGGCGCGGGCCCGTGACGACCGGGCTCGGCGCGGAAGAGGTCGGCCTCCAGCTCGAGAAGGGCTACGTCAAGGTCGACGAGATGTACCGGACCACGGTGGCGAACGTCTCGGCCATCGGCGACGTGATCACGATGGGCGCAGGCGTGCACCCGCAGCTCGCGCACGTGTCGTCGGCCGAAGGCATTCTGGTTGCCGAGCGGCTGGCCGGACGAGACGTGCGCCCGCTGAACTACGACCACGTGCCGAGCTGCACCTATTGCGATCCTGAAATCGGCAGCGTCGGGCTGACCGAGGCGGAGGCACAGGCGCGCGGCTACGACGTGCAGGTCGGGTCGTTCCCCTTCGGCGTGCTGGGCCGGGCCAAGATGGCGAACGAGACCGAGGGCTTCGTGAAGATTGTGGCCGATAAGAAATACGATGAAGTGCTCGGCGTGCATATGATCGGGCCGCGATCGACGGAGCTCCTGGCCGAGGCCGTGCTGGCGCTCCGACTCGAATGCACCGTCGAGGAGCTCGTCCGTACGATCCACGCCCACCCGACCTTCTCCGAGGCCGTGGGCGAAGCGGCGCACGCCACCCATGGCGCCGCGATTCACCTGTAGGACCAGGAACCAACGCCCAACTCCCAACCTCCAACGCCCAATGAGCAGAGAGCAGAGAGAGAACAGAGAACAGAGAACATAGAACAGAGAGCGGAGAGCGGAGAGCAGAGATGGCCACAGACGTCGTGATGCCCCAGATGGGGGAGTCGATCGCGGAAGGCACCGTCGTTCGCTGGCTCAAGAGCGTCGGCGACACGGTCGAGCGCGACGAGCCGCTGTTCGAGATCTCCACGGACAAGGTCGATGCGGAGATCCCGTCGCCGATGGCCGGCGTGCTGACGGAGATCCGGGTCAAGCCTGGCGAGACGGTGGCGGTGAACAGTGTTGTCGCGACCATCGGCCAGAAGGGGGAGGCGGCATCGCCGGGGGCGGCCAGGACGGAGGGCAGTGCCGTAACGGCCTCGGCCGTCGCCTCGGGCACGGCGCAGGCGGCGGCTGCCGCGCAGCCCCAGGCCGACGGCGTGCCGTCACCGGCGCCGATGCCGGCGGCGCAGGAGGCTGGCGTCAACGGCGGGCAGCGCGAGCTGACGCGCGACGATCTCCGGCGCCGGCGCTCGTCGCCGCTCGTGCGCCGCATCGCCCGCGAGCACAACGTCGACATCGCGGAGGTCGCCGGTTCCGGCATCGGCGGCCGCGTGACCAAGGGCGACATCCTCGACTACATCGAAACCGGCGCACCCGGCGCCCCGAGCGCGCCCGGCGCACCGGATGTCCCGAGCGCACCGGGTGTCCCGAGCGCACCCATCGCTCCGAGCGCACCCGATCGCATCGAGATCCAGCCGCTGTCGGTGATGCGCAAGAAGATCGCGGAGCACATGGTCCTGAGCCGGCGGACGTCGGCCCACGTGCACTCGGTCTTTCACGTCAGCTTCTCGACGGTGGATCGGATCCGGCGGGCCAAGCAGGCGGAGTACGAGCGCCTGGGCACGAAGCTCACGTACATGAGCTTCATCGCCAAGGCCGTCGTCGACGCGATTCACCGCCACCCGGTGATCAACAGCTCGCTCGACGGCGACAACATCGTCTACAAGAAGGACGTGAACCTCGGCATCGCCGTGGCGCTCGAGAACGGGCTCATCGTCCCGGTGATCAGGAACGCCGACGAGAAGAACATCCTCGGCCTCAGCCGGGCGATCGCCGACCTCGCGGGCCGCGCGCGGTCGAAACAGCTCAAGCCTGAGGAGGTGCAGGGCGGCACGTTCACGATCACGAACCCGGGGACCTTCGGCGCGCAGTTCGGCATGCCGATCATCAACCAGCCGCAGGTGGCGATCCTCGGCGTCGGCATCGTCGAGAAGCGGCCCGTCGTCGTGGACGACGCGATCGCGATCAGGACGATGGCGTACCTGACGCTCGGCTACGACCACCGGCTGATCGACGGCGCGGTGGCCGACGAGTTCATGGCGGACGTGAAGAACCTGATTGAACACTTCGACATTGAATGATTTGGTGATTGGGTGATCACCCGATCACAAATTATCCAATCGTGACATGAGAGAGTTAGAGATCCGGCGATCAGGCATGGTGCCGTATGGCGAGGCGCTGGCGCTGCAGCGGTCGCTCGTCGAGGAGCGCCGCGCCGGGCGGGTGACGGACCTCCTGCTGCTCCTGCAGCATCCGCCCGTCATCACGCTCGGCGCCAGGCCCGACGTGAGCCGGCCGAACATCGTGGCGACGCCGGAGCGGCTCGCCGAGCTCGGGATCGCGGTGCACGAGACCGGCCGCGGCGGCGACGTCACGTATCACGGGCCCGGTCAGATCGTCGGGTACCCGATTCTCGACCTGAGGCCCGATCGCTGCGACGTGCACCGCTACGTGCGCGATGTCGAGGAGGTCATGATCCGCGTCGCTGCGGACTACGGCCTGGCCGCGGCCCGCATCAAGGGGCTCACGGGCGTCTGGATCGGGGCGGAGAAAATCGGCGCGATCGGCATCCGGATCTCCCGCTGGATCACCAGCCACGGGTTTGCGTTCAACGTCGGCACCAACCTCG
The DNA here is from genome assembly GCA_050748045.1 of Vicinamibacterales bacterium. Classification (GTDB taxonomy): domain Bacteria; phylum Acidobacteriota; class Vicinamibacteria; order Vicinamibacterales; family UBA2999; genus CAVYVZ01. The sequence goes on from JBOGIW010000174.1 coordinate 20,899, forward strand.
ATCACTTCCGGCTGATCGTCCCGTGCGGCCTCGCGGATCGCGGTGTCACGTCGCTCGAGCGCGCGACCGGACGCGTCGTGCCGGTTGCCGGCGTCGAAGACGCGTTCGTCACGCACTTCGCCGCCGTGTTCGAGCGCGCGGTGGTCTGCTCGAGCGTCGTTGGTCGCCGACGTCGCTGAGGCCACGTACGGGGCGATTCGGAAGCATGACCGTGCGGATTGCGGGTTACGAGAGTGCGGATCGCGGATTGCTGACCGGGTGTGCGGACGACGGAGCGCAGATCGCGGAGCGCGGACAGCGGATCGCGGACGAAGGCTCGCGTGATATCAGCCCCGCGCCCGCTCAACCACCGCATCCTGGACGCCACGCCGGGCCACCGCCGTCACCTCGATGCGCACCCCGTGATACACGACCACGTCGCCCACCGACGCGGGCCGCCCGAGCAGCATCAGCACCAGCCCGCTGATCGTCGTCACCTTCGGGTGCTCGAGCGTGCAGCCGATGGCTTCGCCCGCCTCCTCGAGCCGCACGGTCCCGCGCACGTGCACCCGGCCCTGGTCGTCACGCACGATCGGTCCGTGCGCCTTCCCCTCCTGGATCTCCCCCACCACCTCCTCGAAGAGGTCCTCGATGGTGAGAAGGCCGGCCGTTCCCCCGTGCTGGTCCATGACCACCGCCATCTGCGCCCGGTAGCGGCGCATCGCCGCCAGCACCTCGTCGAGGAGCAGGGGGCCCGGCACATAGGGCAGCGGCCGCGCGTCACGCTTCGTCACCGCCCGGTTCGACACGATGAGCCGCAGCACGTCCTTGATGTGGAGGCTCCCGATGATGTTGTCGAGATCGCCGCTGTACACGGGATATCGGGTGTGCGCGTGCCTCCGGACGAAATCGCGCAGCTCGTCGGGCCCGGTGCCGACCGGAATGCCGGCCACGAGCACGCGCGGCACCATCGCCTCGCCGGCGGTGAGGTCGCCGAACTCGAAGAGCTCGCGCAGAATGTGTCCCGACTCGCCTCGCAGGAGCCCGCCTTCCTGGCTCTCCTCGATGATGAACTGCAGCTCCTCCGTGGTGTGGTATCGCTCGGTTCCAGCCCCGGTCCGATGAACGCCGATGAGACGCAGCAGCGCATTGCCGATCCCGTTCAGCGCCGCCACCAGCGGGTAAAGCGCCGCCTCGAGCAGGAGGATGACGGGCGTGACGTACAACACCGTCCGCTCGGCACGCTGCAGGGCCAGCGCCTTCGGCACCATCTCGCCGATGACGATGTGCAGGTAGGTGAGAAGTGCGATCGCGGCCACGCTCGCCATCGCGTGCGCCGCAATCCAGGGGTTCGCGTCGTACGGCTCCAGTTGGCGGGCGATCCATTCGGCGAGGACGTGCTCGCCGTACATGCCGAGTCCCAGGCTGGCCACGGTGATCCCGATCTGGGTCGTGGCGATGTAGCGGTCCTGCCGCCGCGCGTCTTCCAGGACCCGCTTCACACGCTGCGCCAGCAGGCTCCCGCGCGACGCCTGGTGCTCGATGCTCGCCCGCGGCGCGCCGACAATCGCAAACTCCGCCGCGACGAACAGGCCGTTCAGCACGATGAGCCCGAAGACGATGGCGGTCGGCATGAGGAAGTCCATCATTCCTCGTGCTCCTCGGGCTCGTCGGCGATGCGCCGCGCGATCACGCTCGCGACGGCGTGTCCGGCGACGCTCTCGACCGTCAGCTCGAACGTGCGCGCCATCGCGCGCTCGCCCGTGGCCGGGAGGTGGCCCAGGTATTCCGTCACGAGGCCGCCGATTGTCGTCGCCTCCGTCTGCCACCGCGTCCGCAGCAGCACCGCCGCATCGTCCACGCTGATCCCGCCCGGCAGCCGCACGCGGCCGTCGGGCAGCGTCTCGGCGACCGGCTCGCTCGGCTTGAACTCGTCGCCCACGTCGCCGAGGAGCTCCGACAGGACGTCTTCCAGCGTGACCAGGCCCGCCGTGCCGCCGTGCTCGTCGACGACGAGCGCCTGGTGCGAGCTTCGCGCGCGCAGCTCCGCCAGCACGCGGTCTGCGGTGACGCTCTCGTGCACGCTGGCAATCGGCCGGATGATCGTCGCCAGTGTCTCGCTGCCGTCGTCGCGGCCGCCGACGAGCCAGCGTACGAGATCTTTCGTATGGAGCACGCCGACGATGTTGTCGATGGAATCGCGGTAGACGGGAAGGCGCGAAAAGGGGCTCCGGGTGACGATGTCGATCGCCTCGTTCAGCGGTGTGTTGATGTCCAGCGCCGAGAGTCTGCGCCGTGGCACCATGAGCTGCCGCGCCTGGCGGAGGTTGAGGCGAAGCGCGCGTTGGAGGCGGCGATGCTCGTCGGGCTCCAGGAGGCCCCCGTCGCGACTCTCCGCAATCAGCAACTCGATCTCGTCCGGCGAATGGATGTGCCGGTGGCCCTGCTGCGGCGCGCCGGCCAGTCGCAGGAGGAGCAGCCCCGAACCGTTGAGCAGCTTGATGAACGGCCGGAAGATCCACAGCGACGGAATCATCCCGATGAGCGTGTACAGCGAAGCCTGGGTCGGGTACTGCAGGGCGAGCGACTTCGGCGCCAGCTCGCCGAAGATGACCTGGAGCACCGTCAGCGACAGGAGGACCATGACGGCGGACGTGGATTGCGCGGCGGCGGTTTGCAGGCCGCCCAGGCTGACGAACCAGGGTGTCAGCCAGACGGCAATCGTCGCCTGCGCATACGCGCCCAGCACGAGGCTGCTGAGCGTGATGCCAATCTGGCAGGCGGCGATATAGCGGTCGAGCGCGGCCGGGGATTCCAGCACCGGCAAGAGCCATGCTGCCAACGGGTTACGGTCGGCTGCGAGCTGCCGGATCCGGCTTCGGCGGACGCTCACCGCCGCGAACTCGGCGGCGACGTACAGCGCGTTGACGAGGATGAGCGCCGCGATGACGAGGATGGCCACCAGGACCATGAGGGTGAGCCGGCGTTCGCCGGCCCCACACAGAGTAACCCGGGGCGGGAATAAGACCAAAGTGGTCGGTGTTCTGAACGACTAGGGGCGGCAACCCCGGCCTGCCGAAAGGGACCCATGGACAGAACACAGGACCGCCGGCTCATTGCCCGTCTGCAAGCCCGGGACGAGGCCTCTGTGCACGAGCTGGCTGAGCGATACAGCTCCCGCATCTACCAACTGGCATTGCGCCACATGAAGAACCGCGAGGACGCCGAGGAAGTGACGCAGGATGTCCTGATGAAGGTGTATCGCAAGGTCGACGCGTTCCGCGGCGATGCCGCGCTCTCGTCGTGGATCTACCGGATCACTTTCAACACGGCGATGTCGAAGCTGCGGAACACGCGGCTGGCGCGTCAGGCCGATCAGGAGAAGGAGCGTGCCCTGGCGGCGTCGGCGGCAGGCGAGGATCGCCCGCGCGCGCCGCGCCAGGCGGCCGACTGGTCACGCATGCCCGACGAGGAGTTGCTCAGACGGCAGCTCCGCGAAGCGGTCGCGCAGGCCATTCGCGAGCTGCCCGAGATCTATCGGGCTCCCGTCGTCCTCCGTGACATCCAGGGGCTGACGACGGAAGAGGCGAGCAGCCGGCTGAAGCTGAAGGACCAGACGCTCAAGTCGCGCCTGCACCGCGGACGCCTGATGCTGCGCGAGCGGCTCCGCGCCTTCACGACCGGACTGTCGCTGCATCGACCGACGCCGGCGTATTCGTAATCGTCACTTGCGAGTCGGGCGTTGAGAAATTGGGCGTTGGGCGTTGAGAGATTGGGGTTGGGAGTCGGGCGTTGAGAGATTGAGAGATTTGGGCGTTGGGAGTTGATTAAGGCCGTGTCGTGAGCGTGACGCGGACCGTGAATCGACGATCGCCCCTCATCACCGTCACCTCGACGGCGTCGCCCGGCTTCTTTTCGCGCAAGGCGTAGGTGAAGTCGAAGAGCGTTCTGATCGGCTTTCCGTCGAAGCTCACCATCACGTCGCCGGCCGTGAGACCGGCCTTCGCGGCGGGGCTGTGCTCTCGGACCTCGGCGAACCTGACGCCGCCGTCGCTGTCGCCGAAGTCCGGCACGGATCCGAAGTACGGACCGTAGCCTCCAATCGAACCGGCATCGCCTGCGGCGCTCGTGCCATGACCGGCGGGTGCCACCCGGGCGACGTACTGCGGCCGATCAAGCCGCGACGACAGTCGCGCGGCGAGCTCGTACGCCAGCGACGCCACGCTGGCCGCGCCGCCGGGGTCGATCTGCGGCCAGTCGTCGGTCGGCCGGTGGTAGTCGGTGTGGAACCCCGAGAAGAAGCTGACGGCGGGCACCTTCTTCAAGAGAAACGACGTGTCGTCGCTGGCGCCGACGCCTGCGCCGTCCTGGAAGCGCCTGATCTCGAGTCCCTCGACGGAGGCGGCTGCCGCCTTCACATCGTCGTCGATCGCGGGCGCGGTTTCGAGGCCGCTGACCATGATGCGCCCTCGCGGCCGTCCCACCATGTCGAGATTGAGCATCGCCACCGTCTGGTCGAGCCGCACGGCGGGGTTGTTCACATACTGCGTCGAGCCGATGAGCCCGAGCTCTTCCCCCGCGAACGCGACAAACACCATGGTCCGGGCAAACCGCGCGCGGTTGCCGGCCGCCGCGCGCGCGAGCTCGATGATCGCCGCCGTACCCGACGCGTTGTCGTCGGCGCCGTTGTGGATCTGGCCGGCGAGGTTCGGGCTCATCGAGTGGCGCCCGCCGAGGCCCAGGTGGTCGTAGTGCGCGCCGACGACCACGGCTTCGCCCTTTCGCGCGGGGTCGCTGCCGGGGAGGATCCCGATGACGTTTCGAACGGTGCGACGCGTCTTCGCGAGGTGCTCGACGTAGTCGGCCGTGCCGTGGAGCGCGCGCGAGGCCGGCGTGCCGGTGGCGTCGATCGCCCTGGCGCTCTCGTCGAGCTTCCACGCCGAGAGGAGCGGCGCGATGCGGTCGCGCTGCACGCGCAGCACGGGGATGCCGTAGTCCTCGGCCTGCGGGTCGCGTGCAAAGCCGTCGAAGGACGCCTCGTCGCGCTCGTGCGCCGGGTCCGACACGACGAGCACGAGCGTCGCGCCCTTGTTGCGCGCGGTCATCGCTTTGTTGAGGAGCGTGGCGTGTCTGGTGAACGACCGGCCCTCGAAGCGGCTGTGCTCGTCGTGCTCCTGCGGCTCGTGCGTGAAGATGAGCACCGCCTTGCCGGCCACGTCGAGGTCCGCGTAGTCGTCGTAGCCAAGAGACGGCGCTGAGATCCCGTACCCGGCGAAGACCACCGGCGCGCCACGGAGCTCGGTCGAGGCGACGGCCGTCGAGTCGCCGGCCGTCGCGGAGAGCGGAAAGTATGTCTCGCCCAGCGTGAATGGCACGGAACGCCCGTTTGCGGCCAGGGTGAGGCGGTTTCCGTCTCCGACGGTGAGGCCCGTCACCAGGCCGAACGGCTGGAACCAGCTTCCGCCGGCGCCGCCCGGCTCGAGACCGGCGGACTTGAACTGACCGGCGATGTACTCCGCCGCTCGCTCGAGGCCCTCGGTGCCGTTGCCACGCCCTTCGAGCTCGTCCGATGAAAGGAACTTGACGTGTGCCAGGAGCGCTTCGGGCTGGATGGCCCGACGACTGTCGGCGCTCAGGGCGACGGACAGGAGGAGGAGAAGAATCGACAGACGCTTCATAGTCCTACGTTCCCCCGAGAGCGGTTTCAACCAGCACGCGTTCCCGCGTATTGAGCGTTGGCACTCGCACGTCGGCGATGCCGCGCCTGTCGAGTAAGACCGGCAGGGCGCCGATCCGGTTGCGGACGCCGAACTCGCCGCCGAGGAGCGTGAGCGCCGAGAGTCGCCGCCGGCCCGAGGCGACGACCGCCTCGGCCGCGCGCGCCGCGGCGACGCCGAGCGCGTAGGGGCCAGGCGGCCAGAGCCGCGCCGATCGCGCCTCGAGGCGCACGATCTGTGTCTGGCTGAGCACGCGGTCGAGCGCGTATCCGCCAATCGACGCTTCGCTCCACAGGATGACGAAGCCCCCACGCGGGCTCGCCGAGGCCGCCGCAGGCAGCGGAGGGGGGCCGAGCACCGCGAGCGCCACCTCGGCGGGCGACGTCCGGGCTTCGAGCGCGACCAGCG
>JBOGIW010000175.1:0-4109 GCA_050748045.1 Vicinamibacterales bacterium
TATCTGGACGGCAACGTGGGAGGCCCCATCGCACCCGCGGAGCTCCTGCGGCAGATGTCGTTCCACAGCGTCGCGGTGGAGCTGGCCGCCAGGTCCGGCGCCGCAGGGCCGGCGCTGACGATTTCCACGGGCTGCACGGCCGGTCTCGATGCCGTGGCCACCGCGTTCGACTTGATCCGATCGGGTGTCGCCGATGCCGCCATCGCAGGGTCCGCCGAGGCGCCGCTCACGCCGGTGGTCATGGCGGCGTTCGACCTGATCGGCGCGACGACCCGGCGCAACCACGATCCGGGCAGGGCGTCGCGCCCCTTTGACCGCGACCGCGACGGCTTCGTGCTGGCCGAGGGCGCGGCGTTGATCCTCCTGGAGGAGCACGCGCGCGCCGTGAAGCGTGGCGCGCGCATCTACGCCGAGATCCGCGGCACCGCCTCCGTGAGCAACGCGTTTCACATGACCAACCTGCCGGCGGCGGGCGAGGCGCTCGCCCGGTGCATCCGCGAGGCGCTCGTCGACGCGCAGATCGACGCGGAGCACGTCGATCACGTGAGCGCGCACGGCAGCTCCACCCAGCAGAACGATCTCTGCGAGACCAACGCAATCAAGGCGGCGCTCGGGGAAACCGCGGCACGGGTCACGGTCAATGCGCTGAAATCGATGGTGGGCCATGCGCTTGGCGCGTCGAACGCCCTCGAGGTTGCCTGCTGCGCGCTCGAGCTGCGCCACCAGTTCGTGTGCCCGACCGCCAACCTCGAGGAACCCGGGCCCGGCTGCGACCTGGACTACGTCCGCGGGTCCGGACGAGCACGGCGGCTCCGCCACGTCGTCAAGTTGAGCAACGGCTTCTCGGGCATTCATACGGCGATGGTCCTGTCGGAAGCGCCATGCACTGCCGCCTCATAGCGCTTCTGTGCGCGGCGACCTGGGCGGGCGGAGACCACGCGTGGTCCTCGACGCCTCAAGGGAACCCGGCCTCCGTTCCCCGCGGAGAGCCGATCGTCCAGACGGATGGGCGCAGAATCTGGGAGTACACCCTGGTCGTAACGGAAGGCCACGCCACGCTCGCCAACGGCGCGCGATACAAGGTCTGGGCGTTCAACGGCCGCGTGCCCGGACCCACGCTCGTGGCCAAAGAGGGAGAGTGGGTCCGCATCACGCTGGTGAACGAAACGTCCGTTCCCCACACCATCCATTCACACGGGCTGTACGTGCCCCACCGCATGGATGGTGTGCCGCACGATCATGGAAGCGATCCTCATCACCCCGCCGCGGCGCCGAGGCCGGCGGCTGTCGCCCCGGGGGAACGGTTCACGTACGAATACCTTGCGCGACCCGCCGGCACCCACTTCTATCATTGTCACGTCAACACCAACGAGCATCTCGAGCGAGGGATGGCCGGAATCCTGGTAGTGTTGCCCGCCGCGCCCGAGCCCGCCGTCGATCACGACTTCGCGCTGCTCCTCGACGAATGGGACAGCCGCTTCGCACAGGACGGCACCCCAGGGCATCCCAGGGACATCGGCGGCTACGACTTCTTCACCATCAACGGGCGATCGTTCCCCGAGACGCCGCCGTTGCAGGTGAGCCTCGGTGAGGTCGTGCGGCTCCGGATCATCAACGCGGGCTCGCTGCCCCACTCGGTCCACCTCCACGGACACGGCTTTCTCGTCACGCACCAGGATGGCGCCCGGGTGCCAGACCCGGCACGCAGGGATACGATTGGCGTGAGTCCGGGTGAGCGGGTGGATCTGGTTCTGGTCGCGAACAACCCGGGTCTCTGGCCGATCCACTGCCACGTGGCCATGCACCAGACGAACGCAGGTCAGTATCCCGGCGGCATGATGGTGCACATGCAGGTGGGCCCGGATCCGTTTCCAACGGAGGGGCAGGGCCCGCGCGGCCGGACGCTGGAGGACATCGCCCATGAATGGCGCACGCCCGCTCCCTCCGCCCGCTGAGCCCCGGCACTGGAACCTCCGTGGAGCTTGCGGCACAATCACGGGCCAGGATCTCCCGCGAGAGGGTGCTGAATGGGACTCGAAGCTGAAGTGACGGCTCAATACGGGGGGCAGACCGACTCGGGGAAAGCGAAGCTCGAATCGCAGGAGCTGGTATTCAAGGGCGAGCGGATTCGTGTGAAGCTCCCCGTCACGCCGTCGACGCGCGCCAGGGTGGAAGGCGGGAAGCTCATCGTTCGCACGGGCCGCGAGGAGCTGACGCTCGAGCTCGGCAAGACGCTCGCGGAGAAATGGGCCACGAAGATCACGCACCCGAAATCCCGGATGGAGAAGCTGGACGTGCGCCCGGGCGCCGTGGTGCTTCTCAAGATGCGGGATCCGTCGCTCACGGCGGATCTCGAGGCGGCGGGAGCGAAGGTCGCGAGGAGCGCGCGGCAGCAGAGCGCCGACCTGGTGTTCTGGCGCGTGCACGCCGAGCGGGAGCTGAGCGCGCTTGGCGAGCTGGCGCCGCTCATCAAGCCGACGGGCGCCCTGTGGGTCGTGTATCCAAAGGGGGCCGACGAGATTACGCAGGGCGACGTGATGGCCGCGGCCAAGCGGACCGGACTCGTCTACACGAAGATCGTGGCGTTCAGCGACGCCGAGAGCGCGCTCAAGCTCATGATTCCCCGTGACAAGAGGTGACACGCTTGTCCAAGGAGGCTACGTATGCGTTGGGTGCTGTACATCGGCGTCGGGCTCGTGGGGCTCGGGCTTGTCGTCGTGCTCGCCGGAGCGATGCTGCCCCGTGCACACACGACCTCCCGGGTGATCCACATCGACCGCGCGCCTGAGGAGGTGTGGGAGGTCATCACGGATTTCTCGAACAATCCGAGCTGGCGCGAGGACATCAAGGCTGTCGAGCGCATGCCGAATCGGGACGGGCGCGAGGTGTGGCGCGAAGTGTCCACCGGCGGCGATGTGATCCCGTATGAGACCGTGCTTGCCGAGCCCCCGCGGCGGCTCGTGCGACGGATTGCCGACCCAAGCCTACCGTTCAGCGGAAGCTGGACGATCGACGTGTCGCCTCGAGGGACAGGCTCGGCGGTGAGGATCACCGAACAGGGCGAGGTCCCCAACCCGGTCTTCCGGTTCGTATCGAGGGTGCTCATCGGCCACTCGAGCTACATCGACAAGTACCTGACGTCGCTCGCCCGGCGGTTCAACCAGGACGCCGAGCCAACCGACGCGTGACCGGGGCCGGGCAGCTATTCCTCGATGGCCGAACCGCGCGCGCGCAGGTGGTGCCGGAGCGTGTAGGCCGGATCGGTCCGGCGGCGCTCGAGATACTCCGCAAAGGCGAACTGCTCGCGCATCGACACGCCCGACTGCGCGCGCCGCGAGTGCTCGCGCTCGGTCGCCCAGATCTCGCGCGCGGCGGTCATCACGCGCGGCACCTCCGCCTTCGAGACGAAGATCGCGCCGTCGGCGTCGGCGAACGCGACATCCTCCGCGTCGACGATGCAGTCGCCGATGGCGGCGCGCTGGAGCGCATCGGACGGCCGCGTGCGCACGGTGGCAGGCCCGGCCGGCATCGTGCCGTAGCTGAAGACCGGCACGCCGAGCTGGACGAGCTCCGTCGTATCTCTGTGCGCGCCCCAGCAGATGATCGCCGCAATCCCGGCCACGCGGCCGTCGAGCACGGCGAGATCGCCGATACACCCCTCGTCGAGCCGTCCGGCGTTGTCGATGACGAGTACGTCCCCCGGAACGGCTTCGTCGAAGGCCTCGAGGTACACGTCCACGCTCCCGTAATGCCGCACGGGACGCACAGGGCCCGCCGCGGCGGTGCCGGGAATCACGGCACGCAGCCCGGGCGGCGCCAGCCGCAACGGGATCTCCAGCCTGACGCACGCGTCGGCAATCGGCGCCGTCGCCCACTCCGGGAACGCCTCGATGACCTGTGGCATGCCCGGCATGGTGTCATGCCGGCACGTCAGACGTGAAGCGCGTTCTGGTCATCGAACGATGAAGGCGTCTCATCGACTCGGCAAGTGGACTCACTACGCCTTCCCGAGCTGCTCCTGCAGCTTCTCCCGGTACCCGCGGCTGAGCGTGAGCCGCGTCCCGTTGCGCAGGATCACCACGTACTCGCCGTTGAACCAGGGCTGCAGC
>JBOGIW010000176.1:0-3999 GCA_050748045.1 Vicinamibacterales bacterium
GTGTGGGCGCCGCCGGCCGTCGCGTGCCCCGCGTGCCACTCGCTCGGCCTGCAGCGCTCGCACGCTCGCTCGATGGCCGAGCGAATCAGACGGCGCCTCGGCGACGAGCGCCTCCACCGTTGCGCCACGTGTGGCTGGCGCGGCTGGCTTCCGCCGCTCGACTATGCCACCTCGCCGGCGGCGGAGACGACGCACATGCCGGATTTCTCCGCGATGGACGCCGCAATCGGGAGCGCCGTGTCGCGAGGCCCGGCGTTCGCCCCGCGGAATCTCCCATGATTCACGCCGTGCTGGCGCCTCCCCTCTCGTCCGCCGCGGCGCAGACACGGCCGGCTGGCCTCTCGGCGATCGTCGTGGGCTCGTGGATGGCCATCGCCTGGGGCGTGCTGGCGTTCGGCGCCGTGTATCCGTGGGCCTACTGGCCGCTCGTGGCCGCGGCGGCAGGCGTCGGAATCGCGGGCCTGGGCGCGTGCCATACCGATGTTGGCGCGGCACATCGGCGGACGCTCGTCGCGCTCGTCGCGATCGGGCTGCCGATGCTCGTACAACTCGTGCCGGTGCCGCGTGAGGTGCTCGTCGCCATGACGCCGCGCACCGACGAACTGCTTCGCCAAATCGATCTGATGTATGCCGCGGCTCCAGGCGCGCATCCCATCTCGCTCGATCCGGCGGCGACGCTGCGCGCGCTGGCCTTCGTCGTCTGCCTGGGCCTCTTCGCGCTCGGCCTCGCCGGCTGCCTCTCGAGGCAGGGCGCGGCGCGGCTCGTGATCGGCTCGATCGTCCTGGGCGCCGCCGTCGCGCTCGTCGCCATCGTGCAGCGATCGGCCGCCGACGGCCTCATCTACGGCTTCTGGAAGCCGCAGGACGGCGGCGTCCCGTACGGTCCGTTCGTCAACCGCAACCACTTCGCCGGGTGGATGGTCATGGTGCTGTCGCTGTCGCTCGGCGAGCTGTGCGGACGGACGGCGGCGGTTGCGCGCCAGGCCCTGCCCGACTGGCGCGCGCGGATCCTGTGGCTCTCGACGCCGGAGGCCAGCAAGCTCATGCTGCTCGGAGCGGCCGTCGCCGTCATGAGCGTCTCGCTCGTGCTGACGCTGTCGCGATCCGGCATGGCGGCGTTCGCGGTGGCCGTCGTCGTGATGGGAGGGTTCGTTCGCCGCGACGCGGCATCCACGCGACGGAAGCTGGCCCTCGGCGTCTATCTCGCGATGCTGGTGCTCGTCGGCGTCGTGGCCGCCGGGATGGGCGCGATTGCGCAGCGATTCGCGGCGGCGAACTGGCACGAGCTGGGCGACCGGCGGACGGCGTGGTCGATCGCCGTGCAGATCGCGAGCGACCTTCCGCTGGCCGGCGCCGGCATCAACACGTTCGGCCATCTCTCGCCCGTCTATACCGGCAACGCGCTGCCGGTGCACTACAGCGCGGCCCACAACGACTACCTTCAGCTCGCCGCCGAGGGCGGCCTCCTTGTCTCGGTGCCCGTCGCGGCCGCGCTCTGGCTGATCGTGCTCGAGATACGCCAGCGGTTTCGCGAGGCAGATCGCACCGCCTACTGGGTGCGGGCCGGCGCCACGACCGGCGTCCTGGCGATGGCGTGTCAGGAGGTCGTCGACTTCAGTCTGCAGATTCCCGGCAACGCGGTCTGCTTCGCGATGCTCCTCGCGATCGCGATCCACCGCCCGCGCCCCCGCGCGCCAGCTACCGAGCGACTCGATAGTTGTGCGCGACCACGGTGGCGGTCGCGACGTTAACCGCGACCATCAGGCCGATCGCCGCCACCCGGTTCCTCTTCCGCAGCCTCTCGCTCACCAGGATCGCCGTCGCGGCCGTGGCGGCCTTGACCGTCACGAAGGCCGCGGTGTTCGACGCGATGCCCGCCATGATCGGATTGCCTTCAGTATGGCCGAAGGCCATCGCACGCCTGGTGGAGTGCACGTCCATCATCTGCAGCGCGGCCGACGCGATGTAGAGCGGCACGAGCACGCGGCGTGACGCCGATCCCGGCGTGACGGATTCCCACTGCCGTTCCACGGCGGCCGTGTCGACGACCGTCGCGGGATCGGCCGTGGCACCGGGCCCGGCGGGTGATACCGGCCTGTCCATCACGCGCTGCTGTGCCATGACGGGTGCCGGCAGGATGCCAAGAAAGGCCCAGGCGGTTCCCACAAGGAGGAGGCGCGTTCGCATGTGGCACCAGGGCACCAAGGAATGTGCCACGGGCGTTTTCGCGATCCGGCCCGCAATTGCCTGCTCCCGCCGCGCGAGTGCCGTGCGACGTCAGGGAGGTCGCACGAAACCGTCAGCGCGATTGCAATTCCGCACGGATGTGGTAGAGAGGGCTGTTTCCGGACAGCAGTATTCCCGGACGAGGAGGCCATCCCCCGATGACACCGGAGCAGAAGGCCGATCGCATGCCGCCGCTCGCGCCGGGCACGTTGACCGAGGAGCAGGAGCGCGCGTTGTCCGAGTTCTCGGATGCGCGAGGGCGGCCTCTGCGCGGACCGTTCGTTCCGCTGCTGAGAAGCCCTCAGTTGCTGACGCGGGCGCGCGCGATGGGCGATTACCTGCGGTTCCGCACGCCGCTTCGGCCCACGTTGCGAGAGCTGGCGATCCTCGTCACCGCGAGAAAGTGGTCCCAGCCGTACGAGTGGAACGCTCACTACCAGATCGCGATGGAACAGGGCTTGTCCGCACAGATCGGCGACGCCATCGGGAACGGACGCCGTCCGACGCGGCGATTGAACAGGCCTCACGAGCGGGCCTCGGAACGCGCCGCGTTCCGTGCGCAACATCACCGCCTGTCCGTACGCCGGCGTCGCGTCGGACGAGCGGTTCGACGTCACGCCCTACGCCGAGGCGCTCACACGCTACCTGCTGCGGCATCCGCTCAGCTCGACGCTGCCTCGGAAGTTCAAGATTGCCTTCGAAGGCTGCCCCGTCGATCACATCGCGGCCGCCATCAACGACCTGGGCTTTTCGGCACTCACCGGCGTCCACGGCAGCCGCGGGTTCCGGGTCACCGCCGGCGGCGGCACCGCCATCATGACCAGGTCGGGCGGCCTCATCCACGAGTGGCTCCCCGCGTCCGAGATCCTGCGCGTGGCCGAAGCCGTGCTGCGCGTGTTCCGTCGTCTCGGCGACTACGAGCACAAGCAGCGCAACCGGATAAAGTTTTTGATCAAGGCGCTCGGCTGGGATCGGTGGCGTGAGGAATACGATCGCGAGCTCGCCCTGTGCCGCCTGGGCGATGAGGTGCCGGCTCTCTCGCGAGAGCGCTCGTCCTCCTCTCGCCCCACCCGCCTACGCGCCGGATGCCTCACGTGCGGCGATGAACGGCCGTTAATCGAGACACGTCCGAGTCGCCCGACCGCGAGGCAGCGTGAGCTCCGACTAGTCCCCTGGAACCGTGATGGGTTGTATAAGTCCCGGAGCGCGGCGCCCGGATCGCAAGGCGCGACGACCGAGAATTTTGGCCATATTTGAGGGAGTCGCAACGCAGCGAGCCGGGATGCCCCGCCCGGGAATTATGCGACCCATCACGGTTCCAGGGGACTAGCCAGCTCAGCCAATCACAACCCATCTCAACCGTGAAGTTTGATGAAATACAAATGAGGTACTCCAGATGACTTTATGGTATTCGTGCTATCCCCCTAAGGCTGTAGATCGCGGTGCCATGGCCTTGAATTACGCGACGTAATGGCCGTGCTTGGGGCGTCTGCCACACTTGTCTTGAATGTCTCCCGAGATGACCAGGTCCGTCCTTCCGCCGATCCTGTTTGCCGTCGCCGCGGCGTCTCTGCTTTTCATGGCGGTCACGCGCCCTGGCGCGTTCACGTTCCCTGAGCCGGCCGAGATGCTGCGTGTGGCGCTGTCGGTGGCCGCGGGCGCCGCGGTGGTCGTGGCGGTGGGGCGGCTGCGCACGGCAAAGCGCTCGGCGTCGCCGGCCGGTCGGCAGGTGAACGCCGCCGACGCACATCTCCACGATGCGCTGCGCGAGGC
>JBOGIW010000177.1:0-4521 GCA_050748045.1 Vicinamibacterales bacterium
GATCGAGACGCCCCATGGTCCGACGCAGGTCGAGATCCGGATCATGTACGTCTGGCTGGACCGATTGACGCCCGTGCTGCCGCTCCTCCGGATGGGCCGCGGCAGGATGATGGGCGTCGATCACAACACGAACCTCGAGTGGGTGGGCGCGTCGGCCGCGCTCGTCGCGCCCTAGTCGCCCGTGGTGCAAGTCCGGCGTCGCACCGAGGCCGGCGAGGCGCCCCGGCGGCAAGGCGCGACGACAGAGAATATCGGGAATATTCGAGGGAGGAGCAACGCAGCCGGCGGGGATGCATCGCTGGCCGAATGCAGCCGGTCTTGCACCACGGGCTGCTCGATTCAGCGAACGGTCACGCGTCCGCCAGCACGACCGACGGCTCGCCTGCCGCGGCGATGCGGCCGTCTGCCAGCACGAGCACGCGGTCCGCGATCCGGGAGACCTCTTCGGGGGAGTGCGCGACGTAGACGAGCGGCACGCGCAGCTCGTTGCGCACGCGCACGAGCGCCTCGAGGATGCGGCGGCGGCGCGGAAGGTCGACCGCCGCCATCGGCTCGTCGAGCAGCAGCACGTCGGGACCGGACACGAGCGCGCGCGCCAGCGCGACACGCTGGCGCTCGCCGCCCGAGAGCGACGTCACCCGTCGTCCCATCAGGTCCCCGAGCTCGAGCAGATCGACCACCCGGTCGAGATCGGCGTGCCCCCGCGCCGCGCCGTACAGCACGTTCCGCCGGACGTTGAGGTGCGGGAACAGCAGCACGTCCTGCGGCACGTAGCCGACGCGCCGTTCGCGGGCGGGGACGTTGACACGATGCGCCCGCGAGAAGAGCACCCGGCCGGCAATCGCGATGGTGCCGGCCCCCGGCGTTCGCAGCCCGGCGATCGCCTCGGCGATTGTCGTCTTGCCGGAGCCGGACGGACCGAAGAGCGCCAGCGCGCGCGCGTCGCTCCGCTCCGCGATCTCGACGGAGAAGGTCCCCTGCGCCAGGCTGAAGTCGAGCTCGAAGACCGCCATCAGATCTGGCGTGCCAGGCGGTTCGACACGAGCACCGCCCCGAACGCGACGACGACCGACACGATGAGCAGGATGGCGGCCTGGCGATCCTGGCCGGTCTCGGTGTAGCTGTAGATGCCGACGGCCAGCGTGCGCGTGCGCCCCGGAATGCTGCCGGCCACGACGATCGTCGCGCCGAACTCCCCGAGCGCCCGTGAGAAGCCGAGGAGCGCCCCGGCCAGGATGTTGCGCGACGCCAGCGGCAGCGTCACCGTGGCGAACACCCGCCAGGGCCCGGCCCCGAGCGTCTCGGCGATCTGCTCGTAGCGTCGCGTCACCTGCTCGAAGCCGGCTCGCGCCGTGCGCACGACGAGCGGAAGCCCCATCACGGCCATGGCGATGACGACGGCGCGAGGCGTAAAGACGATCTCGATCCCGATCGCCTCGAGCGCCCGGCCCACGGGTCCGCGGCGGCCGAAGAGCCACAGCAGGATCAGGCCCGTGGCGACCGGCGGCACCACGAGCGGCAGCGTGACGAGCGTCTCGACCACGGCCCTGCCCGGAAACCGCCGCCGCGCGAGCAGCCACGCGATGGCGATGCCCGGTCCGAGCATCAGCACGGTCGCCGCAGCGGCGCAGGCGACCGTGAACAGTGCCACTTCCCAGAGGTCCGGCGTCATGGCCGCAGGAACCCGGCCCGGGCGAACACCGCGGCGGCGTCGTCGGTCTGAAGAAATGCGATGAACCGTCGCGCGCCGGCCGGATTCGGGGCGTCGCGCACCATGGCCGCCGGGTACACGATGCGCGGCCCCTCGTGCGCCGGCACGATCAGCGCCGCCCGCACGCGCCGGGTATGACCGATGTCGGTCCTGTAGACGACGGCCGCGTCCACCGCGCCGTGCTCGACGGCGGCGAGGGCCAGGCGGACGCTCCCGACCGGCACGATCTTCGAGGCAAGGGCGTCCCAGACGCCGAGCGCCTGCAGGTACGCCTTCGCGTACACACCCGCCGGCACCGCGGCCGGATCCCCGAGCGCGATGCGCCGGACCGCGGGGTCCGCCAGCTCCCGCGCCGAGGCGAACCGGCGAGGACGATCATCGGGCACGGCGATGGCGAGCTGGTTCGAGACGAGCGCGATCCGCGACGCCGGATCGATGTAGCGCGACACCGCGTCCATCTGCGCCTCGTCGGCGCTGACGAACACGTCCACCCGGGCGCCGGCCGCAATCTGGCGGGCCAGCGTGTTCGACGCCCCGACATTCAGGGCGACGCGCTCCCCGAAGCGTCCTTCGTACACGTCGGCCACCTGCTGGAGCACGTCGGTCAGGCTCGCCGCCGCCGACACGGCTACCTCGGGCCGCTGCGCGCCCGCGGCTCCGGCCGCCGCCACGAGAGCCGTCAGGACACCATACCAGCACATGTGTTCGATCTAGTATGATTCAAGCTGACTATGATAGCCGATTCAAGCCGCCTCGTGCAGGTGCCCTGACGTGGCGCTCCTCACCGCGCGCACGGCGGCCGGACGCCTGGGCGTCAGCTATTCCACGGTCAAACAGTGGATCTACAAGGGCACGATCCGGACGGTGCGCACCGGCGGCGGGCACCACCGGATCGCCGACAGCGAGATCGAGCGGATGCTCGCGGCGGAGGGGCGGGCGCCTCGACGGTCCCGGGCCCCCCGACGGCCATCGGGCGTCCTCGTCGCGATCAGCGGCCGCAACCAGCTCCGCGGCATCGTCGACGAGATCCGCGCCGACGGCCTCCTCGCGCAGGTGCGCCTGCGCATCGGCGACCAGCGCCTCACCGCGATCATCACCCGTGACGCCGTCGAGGAGTTGAAGCTGAAGCGCGGCGGCACCGCCCTGGCGATCATCAAGTCCACCGAAGTGATGATCGCGCGCGAGCAGGATCGCTGAGCGCCGGCTGATCCCGCTTGGCTCCGTTGTCGCACGTCTCGGTCGCGGAGAGCAGATCGCCCGTGATCGGTCAGAGGCCGCGGCTGCCCCTTGCGCGGGCGGCCGTTTCACGGTAGGATGTGCGCCGCATGTCCTTCGGCTGCCACCGCGCGCGCCATCACCACCGCCACGGCCATCATGGCCGTCCGGCCGGCCTGCGCGCGTTGGAGGACTAGACCCGAAGCGCACACCTCTCCAACGGTTGTCACGCAGCCCCGCCGGACCACTGGTCCCGCGGGGCTTTTTGCTTATGGACTTCACCAAGCTCCATGGTCTGATTCCGGCGGTCGTCCAGGACGCCACGAGCGGCGAGGTGCTGATGGTCGGCTTCATGAACCAGGAGGCCTGGGACGTCACGCGGCGCACGGGCCACGTGACGTTCTTCAGCCGCACGCGCCACACGCTGTGGACGAAGGGCGAGACCTCGGGGAACCGGCTTGCCGTGCGCGAGATCCTCGTGGACTGCGACGAGGACACGGTGCTCGTGAAAGCCGAGCGGCAGGGCGACGGCCCTGTCTGCCACACGGGGGCGCGGAGCTGTTTCTTCCGGCGCGTCGCGGAGTTGAACCAGGCATGACACTGAAGCTCGGCATTCCCAAGGGCTCGCTGCAGGACTCCACCGTGCAGCTCTTCGCGCGCGCCGGGTTCACCATCTTCGTGAGCACGCGCTCGTACTTCCCCACGATCGACGATCCCGAGATCGAGTGCATGCTGATCCGGGCGCAGGAGATGGCGCGCTACGTCTGCGACGGGGTGCTCGATGCGGGCCTGACCGGGCAGGACTGGATCGCCGAGCACCGGCTCGGCGGCAACGGCGCGCACCCGCTCACGAGCATCGCGGATCTCGTCTACGCGAAACAGAGCTTCGGCAAGGTGCGGTGGGTCCTCGCGGCGCCGGAGGACTCGCGGTTCCAGAGCGCGCACGATCTCCAGGGGGCGACGATCGCCACCGAGCTCGTGCGGGTGACGAAGGCGTACTTCGATCGGCTGCGGGTCAGGGTCAACGTGGAGTTCTCCTGGGGCGCCACCGAAGTGAAACCTCCCGTGCTCGCCGACGCCATCGTCGAGGCGACCGAGACGGGCTCGACGCTCCGCGCCAACCGGCTCCGCATTCTCGACACGGTGATGGAGTCGAACACGCAGTTGATTGCCAACGACGCGGCGCTCGCCGACCCCGCCAGACGGACGAAGATCGAGAACATCGCGCTGCTGCTGCGCGCCGCCATCGAAGCCCACGGACGCGTCGGCCTCATGCTGAACGTCCGGCGGCTCGACCTCGACAAGGTGCTGGCGCTGCTGCCCGCGCTCCAGCGCCCGACGATTTCCTCGCTGAGCGACGCCGAGTGGGTCGCGGTGAACACGGTGATCGAGGAGCGGACGGTGCGCGATCTCATCCCACGGCTGAAGGGCGCCGGCGGCGAGGGCATCGTCGAGTACCCCCTGAACAAGATCGTGCTCTGATCGGGCGGTGGGGGCGTGGTGGGTGCATCTGTGATGGCTGACCGAGCGGTGACGCCGCTGATGAAGATCGTCGATTCCTCCGACACGCGCGCGGTGGCGGCGCTCCTCTCGGC
>JBOGIW010000178.1:0-8768 GCA_050748045.1 Vicinamibacterales bacterium
CGTCCTCACGAGCACCGGCGCATGCGCGTGATCGAAGCCGAACTTGAACTCGTGGCGTCCGCCGAGCGCCTGGTCCAGGTAGTACTGGAAGGTGGTGTTGGCCTGGTAGCGGTCGCGGAAGCGCTCCACGTCGGTCGTGAAGTTGCGCGTCCGGATGTTGGTCGCCGTGTCGAGGAGCGTCTGGTCCGTGCCGTTCTGGTACGTCGGGAAGAGGATCTTGTTCAGGCCGACGCGCGCGTCCACGAAGAGGTTCCGCGTCAGCACCGAGTTCCACAGCACCTGGAACAGGTCGAACACGTCGTCTTCATTGCTCGTCGACTCCTGCACGAGCGTGTTGCTCGCCGCCAGGAAGCGGTTGGGCTTCTTGTAGTACTGCTTCGAGTAGAGCCCGGTGAGGCGGTTGTTGTCGTTGACCTGGTACGTCGCGTTGACGAGGCCCGACGTGATGTCGGTCTTGTCGAGCACGAGCGTCGAGAAGGCGGCCGGTACGTTGACGTGGACCCGCCAGTCGCGGAACGAGCCGAAGAGGCGCAGCTTGCGCGCCACGATCGGCCCGCCCCCGCTGACGTTGATGTCCGACACGAAGTCCACCGCGTTCGTCTCGGGACGGAAGCCGTGGCGCAGGAGGTTGTCGTCGATGTTCTGCCCCTGCGTCGCGTCGCCGAGCCACGTGAACGTCGTGCGGCCGTTCCACCGGTCGCTGCCGCTCTTGGTGAGCATGTTGAGGAACACGCCGCTGGTCGGCACGGTGATGTCGTGCGCGCCGGTGGAGACCTGGATCTCCTCGAAGGCATCGAAGTCGTAGTAGAAACCGGCCGCGCCGATGGCCGCCGGGTCGCCGACGTTGATGCCGTTCAGGTACTGCGAGTTCTGGTTGCTCGGCGTGCCGCGCGCGCTGTAGACGCCCTGCAGGCCGCCCGACGTGCCGCCGACGTCCGGCCGCGTGATGAGCAGGCTCGGCACCTTGTACTCGACGAGCGACCAGATGTCGCGCCCGCCGGGCGTCGACTGCAGGAGCTGCTCGCTGAGGTTCACGGCCACCGTGGCGCTGGTCGTGTCGATGACAGGGGAGGCCCCGCTCACGGTAATCGTCTCCGCCAGCGTCGCGACTCCCATCGACAGGTCGAGGGGCGTCGTCTGGCCGACCAGCACGGCGACGTTCTCGCGGATGACGGTCTGGAATCCCTGCAGCTCGAGCCTGACGGCGTACGTCCCCGGCGGGAGCGATGGGAAGCGGTACGCGCCGCCGGCGTCGGTGAGGCCGCTGGCCGTGCCGGCGACGAGCGCCGAGCTCGTGATCGTCACGGCCACGCCGGGCATGGCCCCTCCCTGCTCGTCGGCCGCTCGAACCAGGATGCTGCCCGTCTGTACCTGAGCTGCAACAGGCAGGTACACGCAGAGAACCATGACGCTGACGATGGCCGAGAGGACTGGCAATCGGGTGGCAGGCATACTTCCTCCGGAGATTTGGGAACGCTTACGTGAATTTGGAGGCCACGACCGCTAAGTTGTTGATGGCGCTTCGTGATCACGTTGGGGAGGCAAGTCTCGCGCCGTACGCCAGAGGTTCCAACCATGACGTTATACTCGGTTCATGCGATCGGTTGTCGCCGGGATCCTGCTCCTTGCCCTGCTCGACCCCGTCCTCGCGCAAACACGCAAGCCACCGGTGCGCCGGCCTGCGGCCAGGCCGGTCCCGCTCAAGACCGAGCCCGCCCCGCTCGAATGTCCGTCCATCCTGGGCCCTGGGCTGACGACGAACCGGTCGTACTGCGACGTGCTGACCGGGCGCACGCCAGCCGACGGCGTCGTCATCAAGCTGCCGCGGCACACCGGGGAGGTGACCCTCTCGTTCGATCTGCACAACCGGCACACCTACTCGGAGGATCTCGTCAAGGCGAACCGCGCGTTCCGGCGGTACACCGCGACGATTGGCGTCCTGACCGACGACAACACGCTGGTCTCGCGCGCGATCATCCAGAGCGAATTCCGAACGGAGCAGGACCTGGTGGAGCGCGTGGGCGGGGGAGCGGGCCCGGGAGGCGTGAAGGCCGTGGCGCCCACGGGCACCGAGTCGATCCGCATCGCGATTCCCGCGGCGGAGCAGAGCGTGAGCATCCTCGGCGAGAAGCTCTCGGTCGTGCGTCTCGGCGGCACCGACCATTTCAGCGCCCCGGGCCGGCCCATCGCCGTCATCAGCAACGTCATGATCGAGTACCGTCCCGCGCCCGTCACACGGCGGCGCCGATGAAGATCGCCGTCTTCGGCGCGGGCGGCGTGGGCACGTTCTACGGCGGGCTCCTCGCGCGCGCCGGCCGGGACGTCCACTTCGTCGCGCGCGGCGCGCAGCTCGAGGCGCTTCGGACGCGCGGGCTCCACATTTCGTCGCGTGCGCTCGGCGAGATCGACGTGCCGCCCGTGCGGGCGACGGACCGTGCCGCCGCGATCGGGCACGCGGACCTGGTGCTCGTCGCCGTCAAGGCGCACCAGACCGCGGGCATTCTCGACGACCTCGCCACGCTCGCCGGCGACGACACGATCCTCATGGCGCTCCAGAACGGCGTGGAGTCGGACGAGCTCCTCGCCGCCCGCTTCGGCGAGCAACGCGTCGCCGGAGCGGTGGTCTACGTCGGGGCCACGCTCGAGCAGCCGGGCGTGGTCCGGCACGTGGCAGCCGGCACGCTCGTCATCGGCGACCGGGGAGCCGTCGGGCCGGAGCGGATCGCGCGCGTGCGCGATGCGCTGGCGTCCACCGGGCTCCCGGTGCACGTGACCTCCGACCTCGAGCGGCAGCGGTGGCACAAGCTCGCCTGGAACGCGAGCTTCAACGCGGTCTCCGCCTTGACGCTGCGCACGTCACAGGACCTCCTGGCCACGCCGGCGGCGCGCGAGCTGCTCATCGGCGTGATGCGCGAAGTCGTCGCCGTCGCCCGTGCACGCGGCGTGTCGCTCGGGGAGGCCGACATCGAGCAGCTCGTGGCCGCGACCGAGAAGGCGGCGCCGATCCGGACTTCGATGCTCGTCGACCGCGAGCGCGGCCGGCCGCTCGAGACCGACGCGCTCGTCGGCGTGATCCTGAGGAAGGGCCGGGAGGCCGGCGTGGCCACGCCGATCGCCTCGACCCTCTACGCGCTCCTCGCCGCCATCGCGGCCGAGGACTCCGTGACCCCCGATCTGCCGCCGATGGAGGCTGGGAGCTTCAGTCCGCAAGCCTGACTATCACCCGCGATTCGAGATCCGCTTTCCGCGATCCGCCGTCCGCGAACGGCGAGGAGCGCGCACCGCGGATCACGGAGAGCGGAAAAGCGGACTGCGGAGAGCGGACTGCGGAGAGCGGACTGCGGAGAGCGGATTGCGGACCGCGGATTGCGGGTATTACAGGACCAGCCACACGCTCCCGACCATGAAGGCCATCGCCGCGGCGGACAGCATGAAGGCGCGTTGCGCGTGAGGGCACGGGGCGGCGCCGACGGCGGCGCCGAAGCCGGTCATCGCCAGGATGGAGCCGGCGCCAAACGCGGCAATGTAGGCGAGCGCCCCCGCGGTGGTCGGTAGCGCCAGCGCGGGCAGCACGCCCAGGAAGTGCGAGCTGCCGGCGATGCCGTGCAGCACGCCCATCAGGAACGACGCGTGCGCGTGGCCCAGCCGCCGCGTCAGCCTCCGTCCCGCGCCGACGTGCACGTGCACATGCCTGACGCGGCCATGGGTGTGCGGGGCGGTGCGGATCCGCAGTCCCGCGCGCAGCGCCCAGAAGCCGACCGCGATGAGCGCGGCGCCCACCAGCCGCTCGCTCCACGCCGAGATCGCCTCGACCGGCGGCAGCGCGTCGCGCAGGAGCACGGCCAGCACGGCAATCGTCATCACGCCGGAGGTGTGGCCGACGCCCCAGGTGCCGCCGGCCAGCCAGCCGCGCCGGCGATCCGCAATGGCCAGCGGCGCCACCGCGGCCAGGTGATCGGGCCCGGACAGCACGTGCACCACGCCGGCGAGCGCGCCCGACAGCACGGTCAGCATTGCAGCGACTTGATCTGGAAATATTCCTCGAGCCCGTACTTCCCGAGCTCGCGGCCGATGCCCGATCGCTTGTAGCCGCCGAACGGCGCCAGCGGGTTGAAGCGCCCGCCGTTCACGTCCACCTGGCCGGTGCGCATCCGGCGCGCCACGCGCATCGCCCGCTCCTGGTCGGCCGACCAGACGCCGCCGGACAGGCCATAGGTGGAGTCGTTCGCAATCGCAACCGCTTCGTCCTCCGAGTCATACGGGAGGATGGACAGGACAGGGCCGAAGATCTCCTCCTGCGCAATCGTCATCTTCGACGTGACGTCGGCGAAGATCGTTGGCTCGACGTAGTGGCCGCGCGTGAAGCCGGCCGGCCGCTTGCCACCCGCGACGACCCGCGCGCCCTCCTTCACGCCTGTCTGGATGTAGCCCTCGACAATCTCCCGCTGGCTCGCCGAAATGACCGGGCCGAGCTTCGCCTTCGGGTCGAGCGGATCGCCGAGCGTCAGCTTCGCGACCGTCGCCGACGCCAGCTCCAGCACGTCGGCGAGCCGCGAGCGCGGCACCACCATGCGCGTCCACGCCGAGCAGGTCTGCCCCGAGTTCAGCATGGCGTTGTTCACGCCGGCCGGAATGGCCGTATCGAGCGGCGCATCGTCCAGCACGATGAACGCCGATTTGCCGCCGAGCTCCAGCGTCACCTTCTTGATCGTGTCCGCCGCGACGGCCGACACGCGCCGCCCCGCGCGCACCGAGCCGGTAAAGCTGATCATGTCCACGTTCGGGTGCGCGACGATCGCCTCGCCCACCACCGACCCGCTGCCCGTGACGATGTTCAGGACGCCGGCGGGAAGGCCGATTTCCAGGCAGGCGTCGGCGAGATGGTAGGCGTTGAGCGGCGCCAGCTCCGCCGGCTTCAGGACCATCGTGCAGCCCGCGGCGATGGCGGGCGCCACCTTGGCCATGATCTGGTGCAGAGGATAGTTCCACGGCGTGATGGCGCCGGCGACGCCGAACGGCTCACGGACGATGAGCGAGTTGTCCACCTGTTCCTCCAGGTGGACGGCCGCCGCGAGACGCGCGAAGGTCTTCGTGATGTTGACGGGCAGTTGCGCCTGGATGATCGTGGACATCCTGATCGGGGTGCCGACTTCCTGGCTGATCGTCGTGGCGATCTCCTGGACGCGCCCATCCAGCGCGCTTGCCAGCTTGCCCAGCCACGAGGCCCGCTCGGCCGGCGTCGTCTGTCCCCACCCTGAGTCGAAGGCCCGGCGCGCGGCCACGACCGCGCGGTCCACGTCGTCCGCCGTCCCCCTCGGGACCCGACCGATCACCTCCTCCGTGGCCGCGGAGTGGACGTCGATGGTTTCTGTGCCGGCCGGCCTCTGCCAGCCTCCGTCGATGTAGAAGTGTTCGTAGGTTCTCACGTCTCAGTCTCTGGTCTTCAGTCTCTGGTCGTTGGTCTGGTCACTGGTCACTGGTCTCTCGTCACTGGTTTCTCGTCACTGGGTCTCTCGTCACTGGTCTCTCGTCACTGGTCTCTCGTCTCGTCTCTGGTCTTTCTACTTCGGCGCCATTCGGATGGCGCCGTCGAGCCGGATCACTTCGCCGTTGAGCATCTCGTTCTCGAAGATGTGCCGGACGAGCGCGGCGAACTCGGCGGGTCGTCCGAGGCGTGGCGGAAACGGCACCTGCTGCGCGAGCGACAGCCGTGCCGCCTCGGGCAGCCCCGAGAGGAGCGGCGTGTCGAACGTGCCTGGCGCGATCGTCATCACGCGCACGCCGATCCGCGCGAGCTCGCGGGCGATCGGCAGCGTCATGGCGACGATGCCCCCTTTCGAGGCGGAGTAGGCCGCCTGGCCGATCTGGCCGTCGTAGGCCGCCACCGACGCGGTGTTCACGATGATGCCACGCTCGCCCGCGTCGTTCGGCTCGTTCTTCGCCATGGCGGCTGCCGCGAGGCGAATGACGTTGAACGTGCCCACCAGGTTGATGTGAATCACGCGGTTGAAGCTGGCGAGCGGCTGAGGTCCTTCCTTGCCCAGCACGCGCTCGGCCACGCCGATGCCGGCCGCATTGACCGCCCCGTGAACGGCGCCGAAGGTCTGCACGGCGGTCTCGATCGCGTGCTGCACGTCGCCCTCGGTCGTCACGTCCGTCCTGACGAACCTGGCCCGGTCTCCCAGCGTCGAGACGAGCGCGATCCCGGCGGCTTCGTTGACGTCGAGGATTAGCGCGTTGCCCCCGCCCTGAATCACCATGTCCACCGTGGCGCCGCCGAGTCCCGACGCGCCGCCCGTCACCAGTACGGTCTTCCCGTCCAGCCGCATCCCCCCATTCTAGTGCAGCGCTCGCGTGACCTCCGGAGCCGAATGGTTGGCCCTTGGGAGTTGACCATAGGGCCTTCGGAGTTGCGAGTTGAGAGTTGGGAGTCAGGAGTGGCCGTTGGAACTTGGAGTTGGGAGTCGGGAGTTCGGCTTTGTGAGTTGGCCGTTGCGCCTTGGAAGTTGGAAGTTGGAAGCTGGGCCTTGGGAGTTGTGAGTTGGGAGTTGTGAGTTGGGAGTTGCGAGTTGGGGGTTCGGGATTGGGAGTTGGAGTTGAGAGTTTTGGGGATTGGGAGTTGGGAGTTGGAAGTTGGGGAGTTGGGAGTTGGGAGTTGATTGGGAGTTGAGAGTTGGGAGTTGGGAGTGGGGATTGGGAGTTGGGGATTGGGAGTTGGAAGTTGGGAGTTGAGAGTTCGAGAGTTTGGGAGTTGGGAGTTGGAAGTGGGGGGTTGGGGCGTGGGGAGCAAGCGCCCGAACCCGGAACTGGTGTAGGCTGCCCGCGTGAGGACGTGGCTTGCGGTGTGCCTGCTCGTGGCGTGGCGTGCCGCCGACGGTGCCGCGCAGGAGTGGCCGTTCTATGCCGCCGACCAGGGGGCGACGCACTACTCGCCGCTCACCGAGGTCAACCGCGACACGGTCAAGGAGCTGGGCGTCGCGTGGCGCTGGCGGCCGAACGAGAAGAAGCTCGACGAATTCGGCACGCAGCCGGGCACCTTCCAGGCGACGCCCATCATGCTCGACGACGTGCTGTACCTCAGCACGCCGTACAACCGCGTGATCGCGCTCGATGCGCGAACCGGAGCCGAGCGCTGGGGCTACGACCCGAAGCCGTACGAGGACGGGCAGCCGCCGAATGGCACTGGCTTCGTGCATCGCGGAGTGGCCGCGTGGCGAGACAGCGCCTCCGGGGCGCTGCGCATCTTCATCAACAGCCGTTACCGCTTGATCTGCCTGGACGCCACGACGGGCCGGCCCGTCGACTCGTTCGGCGCCGCGGGCATCGTCGATCTGACGCGCGGGCTCTCGCGCAGCGTCAACCCGAAGCACTACACCAACACGTCGCCGCCTGTCGTCTACAAGGATCTCGTGATCCTCGGCAACGGCGTCGGCGACCGGCTCGTCTACACGAATGATCCGCCTGGAGACGTGCGGGCCTTCGACGCGCGCACGGGGAGGATTGTCTGGGCGTTCCGGCCCATTCCGGGCCCGGGCGAATTCGGGCACGACACGTGGGGCGGCGATTCCTGGAAGACGACGGGGCACACCAACGTGTGGGCGCCGATGTCGCTCGACGAGACGCGCGGGCTCCTCTTCCTGCCCGTGTCGACGCCGACCAACGACTTCTACGGCGCACGCCGCCCCGGCGCGAACCTCTTCGCCGAGTCAATCGTGTGCCTCGATGCCGCGACGGGCCGCCGCAGGTGGCACTTCCAGATTACCCACCATGGCCTGTGGGATTACGATCTCCCCGCCGCACCCATCCTGACGACGATCACGGTCGAGGGCCAGCGGATCGACGCCGTCGTCCAGCTCACGAAGCAGGGCTGGGCGTTCGTGTTCGATCGTTCGACCGGGACGTCCGTGTGGCCGATCGTCGAGCGCCCGGTGCCCCCGAGCGACATGCCGGGCGAGCAGGCATGGCCCACCCAGCCGGCGCCGTCGAAGCCGCCGGCGTTCGCGGAGCAGGGGATCACGCTCGAGGATGCCTTCGACCTGACGCCGGCGCTGCAGGAGGCCGCGCGCGCCGAGATGCGCAAGTACCGGCTCGGCGGGATGTACACGCCGCCGTCGCTGCGGGGCACCTTCATGCGGCCGGGGTTGATCGGCGGCGCCAACTGGGGCGGCGGGGCGTTCGATCCGGCCAGCGGATGGCTGTACGTGAAGACGACCAACCAGCCGGCGATCGCCAGGCTCGCGAAGCCGGATCGATCGCCGTCGAACCCTCGCGCATCGGAGGTCGATGCCGACTACGTCTTCTCCGCCATCGGTGCGCAGTTCATGGACGGGCTGCCGCTCGTGAAGCCGCCGTACGGCCACCTGACGGCGATCGATCTCAATCGCGGGGCGATCGCGTGGCGCGTGCCGATCGGCGACATGCCGTTTGTCCGCCAGCACCCCGCGCTGAAGGGCGTAGCGCTGCCGCCGCGGCTCGGCGCCCCCGGCGCCCCCGGCGCCATCGTGACCGCGGGGGGCCTGGTGTTCGTGGGCGGCGGAGATGCCGCGCTGAACGCCGTCGATGCGCTGACGGGGGATCTCATCTGGCGGGCGCCGCTCGTCCAGCGGACGACGGCGACGCCGATGACCTATCGCAGCGGCGGGCGTCAGTACGTCGTCATCGCCACGGGCTCCGGTGAGGACGCCGAGCTCGTCGCCTTTGCGCGCAGTCCCTCCACGTCATTCGTCCCATAACTCGCGCAGTGGGGTCAGAACGGGGTCAGAACGGGG
>JBOGIW010000179.1:0-14446 GCA_050748045.1 Vicinamibacterales bacterium
GTCAGAAGCCTGCGTCGTTCAATCTCGACGAAGTGATGCGCCAGGTGTCGACAGATACGCATGCGTGACAACGATAAGCCGTCGCGCCGCGCAAAGCGCGGACAGTAGACAGCGCGAACTAGCCAAGGGCGCTGCCCTTCACTGGTCTCGCGCATTTAACGGGATATCAAGGGCAGCGCCCTTGGCTAGTTGGCGCCGAAGCGGACCACCGCGCCGATGCCAAGGCGCCAGAAGCTCACGCGCTCGAGGTCCGCCACGATCGGATCGGGGCTCTCGAAGGGATCGCGCAGGCTGCGGAAGTGGCGGAGGTCGGCGCGCAGGCCGAGGTACTCGGTGACGAGGATGCGAATGCCGCCGCCGACGTTGAATGCCGGGTCGTTGCGCGTCACGTCGACGAAGCCCTCGCGGTCGCGAGCCGCCTGCCGCATCACGCCGAGCCCCGCGGTCACGTACGGAAAATAGCGGTCCGCGAGGCGCCGTGCGGGCATCGTGACGCCGGCGTGGCCGGAGATCGTGAGCACGTGGCTCGCGGCGATGAGGTCGAGGACATCTGCCTCGGGATCGAAGTAGCCGCCGGCGTAGCCGACTTCGCCGCCGGCCAGCAGCCAGCCGGAGGCGACCTCGGCGGCCGCGCCGCCGCCGGTCACCCAACGGCCGGTCTCCGAGTTGCGCGTCCAGGCGAAGAACGGCTCCACGAGGAAGTCGGCGCTCGCCGTCGCCGGCGCGAGCGTACAGATCAGGACCGCCACCACGGCGGCGCGAGCAGTCGTCGTCGTCATTGTCCGCTGCAGAGACCGATGTACGGGTCGAGGAGCCCGAGGACTTCTTCACGCGAGCGCGGGGTGTCGGCCGCCGCCGGCGACGGCGACTCGCCGTTCAGCATCCCGATGTAGGCGGAATGGCGCGCTTCCACGCTGGCGATCGCGGCGACCGCCGTCTGCACCTGCGGGATGCGCAGGAGCGGCACGACGCCGAGGTACGCGGACACGCCGACGTTCTCGATCGCGAAGGCCGTCTGCATCAGGTTCGTCGCCGTGGCGAAGCGCGCGAAGGTGACCGTGCAGCGCGGCAGCGGCGTGCCGCCGAGGCGCGTCACGAGCGAGCGCAGGATGTCCTGGTGCGAGAGATCCTGCTCGTGCAGAGCCCGAAGCTGGTCGAGCGTCGCCTGCCCGCCGTACGCATCGAACTGCCTGATGCGCGCGGCCGTCGTGAAGTCCAGCAGGCCTTCGCGGTACAGCTCGGCTTGCACGTACTCGACCCGCAGCAGGTAGTTGAGCACCGCGACGTCGAGCACGACGCGCGGGTCCTGGGCAGCGGCGGGATCGGCGGTCACCACGGCCGCGCCGGCAGCCGCTGCCGTCCGAAGGAATTTCCTACGCGAAGGCGAGGCTGGAAGATCGTTTCGCATGCGTGCACTCACCGCGCAAGGGGCGCAGCACGGCCGTATGCACGCTATATGCCTGGTGGAGCTTTCGGAGACTGTTCGAAGCTGAACCGTGCGATCCGCGATCCGCGATCCGGTCTCCGCAATCCGCGGTCCGCGATCCGCTCTCCGCGATCCGCGCCCGCGGTCCTCGATCCGGATCGCGGCGGAATCGCGACTATCGCGCGAATCGTGCCTCGAGCTCGGCGCGCGCCGACGGCCACTCGATGTCGAGCATCGAGAACCACGCGCTGTCGCGATTGCGCCCTTTCACGATCATGTGCTGGCGGAACACGCCTTCGAACGTAAAGCCGAGCTTCAAGGCGGCGCACCTCGATCGCTCATTCAGGGCATTGCACTTCCACTCGACTCGCCGGTAGCCCAGCCGCTCGAAGGCCTCGGTCAGCAGCATCCAGGCAACCTCGACGCTGATGCCCTTCCCCTGCAGAAACGGCGCGTACCAGATGTGGCCGATCTCGATCCGCTGCATCTCGGGCGCGATGCTCATGAAGCTGCACATCCCCACGCGACGGCCGCTGTCGCGCTGGACGACGCTGTAGAAGAGCGGTTCATCGGACGCGGCGCAGGTGTCCAGCCAGGCGTGCATGGCATCGCGCCTGTCGAAGGGTCCGTAGCCCATGTAGGTCCAGAGGAGATCGGCGCCGGGGCCGGTATGTCCCACCTGATACAGGTCGTCGGCGTCGCGGTCGGGATCGAGCGGCTGCAGCTCGAAACGGACAGCCGTCATCGGCGTGCGCGCGGGGCGCGCCGCCGGTGACGCAGGCTGGACGAGATCGCCTATCGGCAGAACGGCTGTGGTCGGCATGGGCGCACTGTACTCCAATTCCGGATTCTGATTCGGGATTCTTACTACCGATGCGGATTCTGATTTCGTACCAAGGGTCCATTCCCATTCCCATTCCGGCCATGGAATCGGAATGTGGGAATCGGAATGTGGCGTGACGAGGTACGAGTGCACGCGTGCCCGCCAGCGTGAGCGACGAAATACTACACGGATCAATGGACGCCCGGCCCGATCGCCTCGGCCTCCGCCAGGAGCTCCTCCGCCTGGCCCACGGCCTGCGACGTGGGCGCGACGTCGGCCCCCTGGATGACGGTGTAGACCTGCAGCAACTGCCCGTGCAGGGTCCGCGCCCGATCGTTGGACGCCGACAGGTCGAAGAGCCGGTTGATCGCCGGCACGAGCCGCATCGACAGCCTGAACTGCTGATCGAGCGCCGAGGGCGGCGTCTTCACGCGCGGGTCCATCCGCACGCGCAGGGGCGCCGTGAGCGTCTGCCTCCCCGCCGACAGCCGCACGGTGTAGCCGCCGGGCGGCGCCCAGACGCCCGCCGGCACGCGCGCCGTGCCTTCCGGCGTCGCGGCGATCGGATACGAGTACGCTGCCTTTGGCGCCGCGTAGCGCAGGTCCCACACGAAGCGGTGCATGCCCGCCGTCTTGCCCGGCGGTCTCGCGGGCCGGATCCAGTACCTCGGCGCGTTGCCGACATCCTGAAGGGACTCCACCTTTTCCTCGCTCGTGTAGCGGCGCGCCACGCGGCCCGCCGCATCGACAACCTCCAGCAGCACGGACATCACCGGTCTCCTCAACCAGTAGTTGATGACGGCGCCCTCGGGCGGGTTCTCGCCCGCCGGCTCGTCGGGCGGCAACGGCGTGTCCGTGTTCATGTTCCAGCGGACGCGCCAGGCGTCCTGCGGCCGATAGAGGTGAACCGCCGAGGCGGCCACACGCGTCCCCACCTGCCGCAGCGGCGTGATGTCGTCGAGGATCCAGAACGAACGCCCGTGCGTCGCGACGACCAGGTCGTCGTCCTTGATGACGAGATCCCGGATCGAGGTCGCCGGCATGTTCAGCCGCAGGCTGTGCCACTCGTCGCCGTCGTCGAACGAGACGTACACCGCCTGTTCCGTGCCCGCGAACAGCAGCCCGCGCCGCTGCCGATCTTCGCGGACGGCATTGACGATGCCTCCGTCCGGGATGCCGGCGGTGATGCGCGTCCACGTCTTGCCGCCGTCGCGCGTGCGATAGATGTACGGGGCCAGGTCGTCGAGACGAAACGCATTGACCGCCGCGTAGGCCGTCCTGACGTCGAAGTGCGACGCCTCCAGGAGCGACACCTTGGCCCACGGCGTGAGCTGCGGAGGCGTCACGTCGGTCCACGTGGTTCCCCCGTCCCGGGTGACGTGGATCAGCCCGTCGTCGGTGCCGGCCCAGATCGTGCCGCGGTCGAGGGAGGAGGGCGCAATCGTGTAGATCACGCCGCGGCGCGCCGGCTTCGCTTCCGGCTGGTCGCGGTACTTGCCGACGTTCGCGGGAACGTCCCACGTCGCGCGCGAGAGGTCGGGGCTGATCTCTGTCCAGCTCTGACCGCCGTCGAGCGTCTTCCACAGCACGTGGGAGCCGAAGTAGAGCGTGCGCGGATCGATGGGCGAGAAGAGAAGCGGCATGGTCCGGATCACGCGGTAGTCGCCCCGCCTCACCGGCATCGGCGACACGTTCTGCGTCTGTCCGGTCCTCCAGTCGTACCGCGTGACCTTCCCGCCGTAGTAGAGATCCGGGTTCCCCGGGTCGGGCGCGACGTAGCCGTACTCTTCGACGCCCACCGGCCGCCAGTCGCGGAACGTGATGCGCCCGTGATCCCCGCGGCTCGCGACGCACGCCGACCCGCTCTCCTGCTGTCCGCCGCACACGCGGTACGGGAAGTTGCCGTCCGTGCTCACGTGGTAGAACTGCGCCGTCGGCTGGTTGTACCAGGAGCTCCACGTCGCGCCGCCGTTCAGCGTGATGACGGCCCCCTGATCCGTGGCCAGCAGGATGATGTCGGGGTTGCGCGGGTTGATCCAGATTCGGTGGTAGTCGTCGCCGCCTGGCGCGCCGCGGAACGCGGCGAACGTCCTGCCCCCGTCAACCGACTTCCACGCGACGATACTCCCCGTGAACACGATGTCCGGATTCGCGGGATGGACCTTCACCTCCGCGAAGTCCGACGCCCGCATCGTCACGCGCGGGTCGCCGTTGACGAGATACCAGCTCTCGCCCGCATCGTCCGAACGGTAAAGCCCCGCGTGCCGATTCGCTTCGACGGTTGCGAACAGCCGCTTCGGCTCGCCGGGCGCGATCGTGAGACCGATGCGGCCGAGACGGTCGTCCTCGAACGTCGGGAAGCCCTTGTTGATCGGGCGCCAGGTCGAGCCGCCGTCGGTCGACTTGAACACGCCCGAGCCCGGTCCGCGAAAGTCGGCGTTCTCCCAGGGCCCCTGCCGGGCCTCCCAGAGCGCGGCGTACAGGACATCGGGGTTCGCCGGATCGATCACGATATCGGCCGCGCCTGTATCGGGATCCTTGTAGAGCACCTTCTCGAAGGTCTTTCCGCCGTCTCGCGACCGGAAGATCCCGCGCTCCTCGTTGGGCCCGTACGGATGGCCGAGCACGGCGACCCACAGCCGATCGGGGTCCGACGGGTGGACGGCTATCTGGGGAATCTGCTGGCCGTCGCGCAGGCCGAGCCGCGTCCACGTCCGGCCCGCATCGGTCGACTTGTAGATGCCGTCGCCGGTGGACAGGTCGGGGCGCTGGAGGCCCTCGCCGCTTCCGACGTAGACGATGTCCGGATCTGAAGGCGCGACGGCGATGGCGCCGATGGATCCGGTCGGCTGATCGTCGAAGATGGGATGCCATGTGCGGCCGGCGTCGGTGGTTTTCCAGACGCCGCCGTTCACGACGCCGATATAGAAGGTGTGCGGCTCGTCGGGGATGCCCGCGGCCGCCTTCGTGCGCCCGCCACGATGCGGACCGATCATGCGGTACCGCATGTCGCTGCAGCACGCCTGCAGGAGATCGGGCGGCTTCGGCGATTGCGCGTCGATTCCCGAAGCGGCCATCAGAATGAGGACGAGTGATCGGCGCAGCCGCACCCGCCGAGTCTATCGCAGGAGTCGTGACCCCCGAGCGGCGCAGCGTGGTATCCTCGCCGTTTCGGATGGACGCTCAGCGGCACGCCGGCGGTCATCGTCCGGGCGCAGCACTCCTCCCTGTCACACTGACCGCCGTCGGCGTCGTCTACGGCGATATCGGCACGAGCCCGCTGTACGCCATGCGGGAGTGCTTCTTCGGCTCCCACTCGGTCCTTCCGACGCACGAGAACGTGCTCGGCGTGCTGTCGCTCATCGTCTACTCGCTCGTCCTCGTGATCTCGGTGAAGTACATCGCCATCGTGATGCGCGCCGACAACCAGGGCGAGGGGGGCATTCTCGCGCTGACGGCGCTCTTGCCGGCGCGGCACGGCAACGGCTTCGGGACGTCGGCGCTCGTGCTGTTCGGCATCTTCGGCGCCGCGCTGCTGTATGGCGACGGGATGATCACGCCGGCCATCACGGTGCTGGGCGCGGTGGAAGGGCTCAAGGTGGCGACACCGCTCTTCGAGCCGTACGTGGTGCCGGTGGCCGTGGGCATTCTCCTCGCGATCTTCGCCATTCAGCGGCACGGCACGCACCGTGTGGGCGGGCTCTTCGGCCCGATCATGGTGCTCTGGTTTACCGTCATCGCGGGGCTCGGCGTGAGCTGGATTGTCCGCGAGCCGGTGGTGCTGGGGGCGATCGACCCTCGCCACGCGGTGACGTTCTTCCTCGAGAACGGGTGGCACGGGGTCGCCGTGCTGGGCGCCGTGTTCCTCGTCGTCACGGGCGGCGAAGCGCTCTATGCCGACATGGGGCATTTCGGCAAGCGCCCGATCCGGCTCGCGTGGTTCGGCCTCGTGCTCCCGGCGCTGCTCCTCAATTATTTCGGGCAGGGAGCGCTGCTCCTGCACGACGCCGGCGCCGCGCGGCAGCCGTTCTTCCTGCTCGCCCCGTCGTGGGCGCTGCTGCCGCTGGTCGGCATCGCTACCGCGGCGGCGATCATCGCGTCGCAGGCGCTCATCTCCGGCGCCTTCTCGCTGACGCGTCAGGCCATCCAGCTCGGATACTGCCCTCGTCTCGACATCGACCACACCTCGTCGCGTGAAATCGGGCAGGTGTACGTCCCTCAGGTGAACTGGCTGCTGATGATGAGCACGATCGTCATCGTCATCGGCTTTCAGTCGTCCACGGCGCTCGCGGCGGCGTACGGCATCGCCGTCTCGATGACGATGGTGATCACGGCGGTGCTGCTGCACGTCGTCGCCACCGAGCGCTGGAAGTGGCCGCTGCCCGTCGCGCTGATGGTCACAGGCGTGTTCCTCGCCATCGACGTCGCGTTCCTGGGGGCGAACCTGCTCAAGTTCCTGCAGGGAGGCTGGCTGCCATTGACGATCGCCACGGTCATCTTCACGCTCCTGACGACCTGGAAGACCGGCCGCCGCATCCTGGCCGAGCGCCTGACCGCGCGGGCGATGCCGATCGAGGATTTCATGAGCGCCGTCAGCGCGCACCCGCCCCTTCGCGTACCCGGCACGGCGGTGTTCATGACGGCACAGCCGAAGGGGACGCCGCCGGCGCTGGCGCACAACCTCCGTCACAACAAGGTGCTTCACGACCACGTCGTCGTCCTGACGGTGACGACGCTGCCGGTTCCGTACGTGGCGGCGCGGGGCCAGGCCGAGGTACAGGCGCTCGGCCGTGGCGTGTTCAACATCTCCGTCCGCTACGGGTTCATGCAGGACCCCGACGTGCCCGATGCGCTGGCGCTCGCGCGCGCGAAGGGGCTGGTGATCGACGAGGAGGACGTGACGTTCTTCCTGGGGCGCGAGACGCTCATCGTCACGAAGCGACGCGGCATGGCGGCGTGGCGCGAGAAGCTCTTCGTGCTGATGGCGCGGAACGCGGTACGCGCGACGGCGTTCTTCCGCTTGCCGCCCGAACGGGTCGTCGAGCTGGGCGTGCAGGTGGAGATGTAGGTATTCCCGATTCTCGATGCTCTCCCCGGTCGCGGAACGGAAGTGGGGCCGCCCAGACCCGTTCGCCTTCCTACAGGCCGTGCAGGCGCCTCGGGCCTATGCGGTCAGTTGTGATGTGCACTGGGGGCAGCGCGTCGCCTTGATCGAGATCGCCGACGCGCAGAACGGACAGTCCTTCGTCGTCGCCGCCGGAACGGACCGATCGAGCCCGCTCTTGATGCGGTTCACCTGCTTCACGAGGACGAAGACCGCCAGCGCGACGATCAGGAAGTTGACGATGTCGTTGATGAACTGGCCGTAGGCGATGACCGGAATCCCGTGTGTCTTCGCCTCGGCCAGCGACATCGGGACAGCCTGCGAGCGGTCGAGCACGATGAACAGGCTGGAGAAGTCGATCCCTCCGAGCATCAATCCGATCGGCGGCATGATGACGCCCTCCACGAGCGTCGTGACGATCCTGCCGAACGCGGCGCCGATGATGATGCCGACGGCGAGGTCGATGACGTTGCCGCGGGCGATGAAGTCGCGGAACTCCTTCCACATGCGCGGCATTCTAGCCGACTCGCGTATTTCTTGTCTCAAATGTAACGCGTGTAACGAGAAAGCGGCATTTTCGTATCGATTGTAACGACCTCACAAATCGCTACTATATTGCGTATATAAGATAATTAGCGCAATATTCATGCGCTAATGTTGCACTTCATGAGCGAAATCGCAATCACCTGTTTTCAGCCATGTGCTAGCATTCGCGTGCTCTTCGGGATCTTCACGAGGTCGTCGGCGGCTGCC
Organism: Vicinamibacterales bacterium; assembly: GCA_050748045.1. GTDB lineage: Bacteria > Acidobacteriota > Vicinamibacteria > Vicinamibacterales > UBA2999 > CAVYVZ01. The sequence continues at coordinate 8,107 of JBOGIW010000179.1, forward strand.
GACGAGCCGGCGCTCCCGGCCGCGTTCGATGCTGAACGACGGGAGGGCGCCGCTCCCCGGCAGTCGCGCGGGTGCGCGGAGGGCGGCGTGCCCAGGAACCGGTGTGAGACACCCGGGGGCAGGTCGATCGATCGCTGCGGCAAACAGCATGACGGGTCAACAAGGAGGGCGGTGACAATGCATCCCCATGCAATTGGCGTCGTGTTCGCAATCCTCATCGGATTACTGACCTTGGCACCGGCGCCCCTCAGTGCCCAGGGAGGCGTCGCCACCGCGAGCGTCGCGGGAAGGGCCACCGACGAGACGGGGGCAATCCTGCCAGGCGTGACGGTCACCGTCACGAATCAGGCGACGAACCAGTCGCGCATGGTCGTCACGGACAGCGGCGGCGTCTATCGGTTTTCCGGCCTCACGCCGAGCACTTATTCCGTCACAGCCGAGCTCCAGGGGTTTGCCTTGCTGAACATCGCCGCTGTCTCCGTGAACGTCGGACGGGCCGTCGATCTCAATCTCGTCCTCCGGCTCTCCAGCATCCAGGAGAGCATCACCGTGACGAGCCAGGCGCCGATCGTCGAGAGCGCCAAGACGGACTTCAGCACCGTCATTTCCCAGGATCAGATCGAGACGCTGCCGGCCAACAGCCGGAACTATCTGGATTTCGCGTTGATCACGCCGGCAATCGTGGAGAACTTCAGCACGACGGCCCAGGGCGTCGGGGTGAACATCGGCGGGGCGCGGGCGAAGGAAGGATCGCTCCTGGTCGACGGGTTCTGGAACACGGACGAATCGTCGGCGCTGCCGCGCCAGCAGTACAGCCAGGACGCCATCCAGGAGTTCCAGGTCATCAGTCTCGGCGCGACCGCCGAATCAGGGCGCGCCATCGGCGGCATCGTGAGCGCCGTCACCAAGTCCGGTGGGAACGCTCTTGCCGGATCCGGCTACGGCTTCTTCCGCGATACGCGGCTCAACGCGCAAGCCGTGCTCGAGCGGCAGCGCGGCCTGCCGAAGTCGGAATTCGATCGCAAGCTGTGGGGCGGCAGTCTCGGCGGCCCCATCGTGCGGGATCGGACGTTCTTCTTCGGCGCGGCGGAGCGAAAAGACCAGAACACACCGATCGACAACAACATCACGGCGGCCAATGGCGCCGCGATCGGCCTGCCCCCGGAAGACGTCGGCACGATTCCCGGATACATCAAGACTACGTTCGCCATGGGCAAGGTCTCGCACTCGCTGAATCCGAACCACACGCTCCATGGCGCCTTCGTGTTCACCAAGCATGTCGACTACAACGCCTCCCAGTTCCAGTCGTTCGGCACACGCAGCCGGATGTTCCGCCTCGGACCCAAGGACTGGTCGTACCAAGTCTTCTGGACCGGCGTCGGACGCGACGGCAACTGGCTCCATGAGCTGAAAGGCAGCTACTTCCCGCGGGACTACCCGGTGGACTTCCTCGACGTCGGCGGCCAGCCGCTCGTGCCCGAAGGACAGCTCCGCGAGAACAACTCGCCCAACGTCAACATCACGGGGGTGGCGAACTTCGGCGGCGGCGGGGTCCTGAACCACCAGGAGACCTTTCCGGCGCAGGTCATCTACACGTCGACGATCTCGAAGAACACGCACAACATCAAGTTCGGCGCCGACGCGATGTACGTGAAGTTCGATTACGAGCGGCCTGGAACGCCGACGTACTCATTCCGGAACCTGGCGGCGTTCCTCCAGGGGCAATACACGACCTACACCCAGATGTTCGGCGACCCTTTCATCCAGCGTCGTCACAGCTACATGTCGGCGTTCATCCAGGATTCCTGGGCGATCCATCCACGCGTCACGCTGAACTACGGGCTTCGGTACGACGCGGAGATCCTGTCCAAGTACCACGGCGCCAGCTTCGGCGAGGACTTCAACAACTTCGGGCCGCGGGCGGCGCTCTCCTACGACCTGACCGGGCGCGGGCAGACCATCGCGAAGGTCAGCTTCGGCATGCTCTACGATCGCATCTTCCAGAACCCGATCACGCCCACGTTCTTCAGCTTCAAGGAGGTTCGGCAGCAGGTCAGCGCGACGTGGCTGTTCGGTCAGCCGGGTGCGCCCGTGTATCCCAACACGTACCCGTCGGATCGGCCGCCGGCATCGGCCCCGGCCGGCGTGCTGAATGTCACGATCATGCCCGACGAGCTCGAAGTGCCGCGCTCGGACCAGCTCGTCGTCAGCCTCGATCACGCCTTCGCCCATGACATCTCGACGACGGTGAGCTTCCTCTACAACCGGTCGCACAACAAGGAGATCCCGTTCGATCGCAACCTCCGGTTCGATGACGCAACAGAGCGGTGGGTGCGTCCCGATCCGCAGTACCGGCAAATCACGCAGTACACCTTCACGGGTCGCGCGGAGTACACGGGGCTGGCGCTCGAGTTCCGCAAGCGCCTCTCGAACAACTTCGGGCTCGGCGGGAACCTGACGCTGTCTCGTGCCTACGACCAGAACAACAACTTCAGCGTCGGCCCGAACGACCAGCGCTTCCCGGAGCTCGAATGGGGGCCTTCGGCGGACGTTCCGAAGGTGCGCTACGTCGTCGACGGGTCGTACCAGGTAGGACCGGCACAGGTGTCGCTGATCTACCGGGGGCGCTCCGGCTACAACTTCGATCCGCGGACGGGCAACACGTTCGACGTGAACCAGGACGGCCAGTTCAACGACCGCACGCCGGGCTTCGAGCGGAATGCGTTCCGCGGTCCCGACAATCACACCGTCGACACCCGCTTCACATGGGCGGTGCCGCTCAGAGACGTCCGGCTGCAGCTCATGCTCGAGGCATTCAACCTGTTGAATCGAGAAAACACGCGGGCCGTCTTTACGACTTATGGGCCGACGCCGGGCAGCCCCGATCCGCTGTTCCTCACCCCGCTGAACTACTTCCCGCCGCGGGAGATCCAGTTGGGGATCCGGGTGGTCTTCTAAACGCGCCGACCGGAGGGCAGAGGTGTCGGGCTCACGGCGAAGGTTTCTCAAGGTCGCGGCGGCCAGCATCGGAGCGCCACTCGGTTCCGGCGCGCAGGTCGGTGCCGACTCGCCGGCTGCCGTGCAGGCGTCGCAGCCCGCACTGCGGCCGGCGGGCGCCGGCGAAGCGGTGCTGACCTTCGGTGGAGACCTGTTTCTCACGGCACCCCTCGCCGACAAGCTCGACGCGGGCTCCCAGCGCGTGTTCGAGGTCTTCCGGCGCTCCGACAAGGGCGTCGCGAACCTCGAGAACGGCCTCTCCACCGTCGGGGCACCCGAGCTGGGCGGGTTCCGTCACGGTCCGTCGCTGCGCGGCGCGCCGGCTCTGGCGGCCGAACTGCCGCCGATGGGCGTCTCCGCCGTGTCGCTGGCCAACAATCACACGGGGAACTACGGACGCGAGGCGCTGCTGCAAACGCTGACGACGCTGCAGGCGGCCGGCGTGGCCTACGCGGGAGCCGGCCGCAACACGGCGTCGGCGTTCGAGCCGCTCTACATGAACGTTCGCGGGCTGACGGTCGCCTTCCTGTCGGTCTACAGCTACTATCACAACTTCGGCGCAGCCGATTGCGCCTCCGACACGGAAGCGGGCATCGCCTGGTGTCGTGCCTTCGACGTCGTCGTGGAGCCGGGTGTCGGGTTCGACGTCGCGCAGCGCGACTCGCCTCCGTATCTCCTGACCGTCCAGCCGCCATCCACGCAAACCATCGTCGCCGCGTGCAGAGAAGACCTCGACCGCGTGAAGGCGGCGGTGCACGCGGCTCGCACCCGGGCCGACTTCACGATCCTGTCCGTGCACTTCCACTGGGGCCGCCACGGACAGCACGACGTGCCCCCGCAACAACGGGCTTTCGCCCACGAGCTGGTCGACGCCGGTGTCGATCTGCTCGTGGGGCACGGCCCGCACACGATCCGCGGCATCGAGCGCTATCGCGGAAGGCCGATCGTCTACAGCATGGGGAACCTGGTCATGCAACCACGCAGGTCCGCTTCACGCGAGCCCGCCGCGGCCCCTCGGCCTCCAGGCCGGGAAGCGTTCGTGGCTCGGGTGACGATTGACCGGCAGGCGGTTCGCGCGTTGGAACTACTTCCGATCGGGATCGAGGGCGACGGCCTGCCGCGATTCCTGCCCCCGCCCGACGGTCACGGCCTGCTGCAGAAGCTCAACGGCCTCTCGGCCGCGCTCGGCGGCTACACCATGCGCCTCAAGGAGTCGCTGGCCGATCTGGAGGTGACGGCGTGATCCCCGGCCGCACTGGTCGCCGGGGCGCGTGGTCGGGCGCGAGATTCGCGTGGCTCTGGATGCTCGTCCCGCTCCTGGCCAGCGGCCAGGAGGCCGGCCCGCATCACCCGCCGGTCGAGGTCCATGCCTCGGCCGAATTCACGCGCTGGACGCACTCCAGCCAGCTCTATTCGCTCGAGCATCCGGTCGACTGGAAGGTGCACGAATCGCCGACGCGGACCAACATCGGCCCCGACGACGGCCTGCAGGCCACCGCGCGCGGCTTTCGCACGATCTACGGCGTCATCGTCAGCGTCGTCGATGACCCGGAGGCGGCGAAATCCCCGCCGTCGCTCGAGGCATCCGGACGAGCCTTCGTCGAAACCATCCTGGCCCGCAACCGCCATCTGCGCGCCCACACGCCGATAGGCCCCGACCGGCCATTCGCCGGCGGCGCCGCGGTGCGGGCCGTCCTCACGGGCATCTCGCCGGCGACGGGGCACCCGGAGCGTGCCGAGGTCGTCTGCCGGACGGTGGGCGAGTCACGGCTCCTGTACATGATTCTGGCGTGCCCCGAAGCCAGCTGCGCGAAGCTGGTCCAGCCCTTCACTCGGATACGGGAGAGCGTGCGCGTGACCGACCCACCACCACCGCAGTTATTCGTCCGGCGCCATTTTTAGGAGGAACGGACCATGCGAACTTCGTTCAGATGTTTCGCCGCCGTCGTGGCCGCGATGACTCTCGCCATCGCGATGCCCGAGGCGCAATCCACACCGCCGTCCAAGCTCGCCCTCGTCGGCGGCAAGCTGCTCACCGGCTACGAGACCCCGCCGATTCACCACGCGGCGGTGCTCATCGAGGGCAACAAGATCGTCGCCATCGGCCGCGCCGCGGAGATGACGATTCCGAAGGATGCCACGGTCATCGACACGAGCGGCCGCACGATGATGCCGGGCCTGATCGATGCGCATGCGCACCTGATGGATATCGGGCACGGGAACTACGATCGGTGGTTCCCCTGGGCGGAGAAGTATGGCTGGGAGCGGATCATGGAAGTATCCGCCAAGCAGTTCCTGATGGCGGGCGTGACGTCTCTCATCGATCTGGCGGGCCCGCTGAAGGAAAGCATCGCCGTGCGGGATCGCATCAACCGAGGCGAGATTCCGGGCCCTCGGTCGCACGTCAGCGGGCCATGGGTCACGCGATCGCTCGGGCGGTATCCCCCTCAGGTGCCGCAGATCCTCGTCGACACGCCGGAGGAAGCCTCCGCCGCGGTCGATCGGCTGGCGAAGGCGGGCGTCGACGTGATCAAGGCCTACAACCAGCTGCGGCCCGAGCACTATCGGGCCATCGTGCAGACCGCCCACAAGCACAGGCTCCGTGTGCACGCGCACGTCTACAGCCCCGAGAACGTCCGCGATGCGCTCGACGCCGGCGTCGACGTGCTGACGCATGTCGGATCGGCCGGCACACCACCGTACGAGCCCGACCTGATCAAGGCGATTGTCGTCGCGGGCCGGCCGGTCGTGCCCACCGCCATGCACCGCGTGTGGCTGTACCCGGCGACGCTCGACTTTCCAGAGCGGCTGCAGGATCCGCAGTTGAAGGCCGACTTCCCGCCGGACCTCTACAAGGAGGTGATGGATTCCTTCAAGAATTGGGAGATGCTGCCGTATTTCCAGACGACCGACAGGCAGATGTTCTTCGGCGATGCGTCGCTGAAGCAGTGGATCGACTCCGGCGCCGTGATCGGCATCGGCACCGACTCCGGCACGCCGATGAACTTCAACACCGAGGGGATGTGGCGCGAGATGAAGGTCTTCGTGGACCTCGGCATGCCGCCCCTGAAAGTGATCTCGGCGGCGACCCGCATCAACGCCCGTCTGATGGGGATGGGTCGCGAGCTGGGCACCATCGAGCCAGGCAAGCTGGCCGACATCATCGTCGTCAAGGGCGATCCGATCTTCGATCTCGTCGGGTCGCTCTCGAATGTCCTGGTCGTCGTGAAGGATGGCAAGGTCTACAAGGGAGGTCCGTCAGACACGCCGGGACGGCGGACGACCAGCTCGGGCCAGTGACGGAGGCCGGGCGGCCTCCTGCCGCGGCGCGCCAGCGTTGAAG
>JBOGIW010000180.1:0-13064 GCA_050748045.1 Vicinamibacterales bacterium
GGCGAGGTGCTCGCAGAGGTGCGCCAGACCGGAGCGTGACGGCGGATCGTACCGGGACCCGGCGTCGTAGCACATCACCGAGGCCACGAGCGGCGATCGGGGATCCGGCTGGACGACCACTCGCAAGCCGTTCGTCAGGCGCCACTGCTCCACCGGAAACGGCGGTGGCGGCTCGTTGCCGACTGGCACTCCTCGAGTCACAGGTCACCGGTCCTGGCGCGCGCCATGATGTGGTCCGCGGTTCGCAGGCTGTTGGCGAGAATCGTCAGCGTCGGCGCCGTGCCACCCGAGGTCGGCATGAAGCTGCCATCCACGACGAAGAGGTTCGGCACGTCGTGAGCACGGCAGTGCTCGTTCACCACCGATCGCGCCGGGTCCTTGCCGGCGCGGCAGGTCCCGTGTACGAGGTAGGGCGCCGTCTCGCCGATCTCCTCCGCCTGAACCTCGTCGGCGCCCATCTCCGCCAGCGCCTCGAGTCCTCGCTCGACAAGCCATCGTCCCGCGACGCGGTGATGCTCGGGGATCTCGAGATGGATCCGCGCCACGGGCAGACCCCACTTGTCGCGGACGACCGGGTCCAGCGTCACGAACGTGCAGTCGTTCGGAATGAAGTCGTGAAATACCTCGAAGTCAAGTGTGAGGTACTCGTGAAAGTACTCCCGCAACCGCTGCTCGAGACGACTGCCCCACAGCAGATCCGGACCCTCCTCGGCCGCCCGCAACGCGGCGGTGATCGGGCTGGCGGTCGGGAAGCCGAAGCGGATGAGTCCTCCCTTGGGCCACTCCGAGATCCCGGCGGGCAGGAAGTAGTGATCCGCGACGGAGCATTCGAGGAACGGATGCCGATGGCGCAGCGGCTTGTTGGGATGATTGTCGTAGCGGAACCGGCCGCGCCCGTTTGAAAACCCGTGGAACTGGACGTGGCGCCCGACCAGGCCGGAGCCGTTGGCGAGACCATCCGGGAACTGCGGCGACTTCGACAGCAGCAACAGCCGCGCACTCTCGACCGCCGAACAACTGACGCAGACGATGCTCGCCCGCACCGCGTGCTCGCCACCGTCCGGGTCGAGGTAAATGCACCCCGTGGCACGCCCGCGCTGGTCGACCGTCACCTCCCGCACCATGGCATTGGGCCGCACCTCGCAGTGCCCCGTGGCGAGCGCCTCCGCGACATAGGTTTCCTGTACGCTCGACCTGGCGCCCGTGCGGCAGCCGAATCCGGCACAGAAGGCACAGTAGGAACACGCCGGACGGCCACGATAGGGGCGCGAGACGATGGCGCGCGGCGTCGGAAAGGGGTGCCATCCGAGCCGCTGACACGCCTGTTCGAGCCAGGCGGTCAGCGGATGGGTGTCGAGCGGCGGGAGCGGATAGGGCGCGGAACGAGCGCCTTCGAATGGGTTGGAACCGCCGTCGCCCGAGATGCCGCAGTCCCATTCGGCCTGCGTGTAATAGGGCTCCAGCGCGTCGTAGTCGTACGGCCAGTCGGCAACGGCGTGATACGTCCCATAGCGGCTCGCCATGCGGAAGTCGTCCGGATGGAAACGGTAGAAGAACCCGCCCATCCGCACGGTGCCGCCGCCGACGGAGTTGCCGATCCAGCCGAGGAATGTCGGCTGCGGGTGCGAGCTGCCGGCGTGCACGACCACGTGCGGATCGTCAGTGAGGTCGGGGACGAAGAAGTCCCGGCAGAGGGCCGCGACTTCGTCGCAGGAATACTCCTCACGCTCGCGGAACGGCCCCTTCTCGAGCACGAGCACCTTCCAGCCGGCGCCGGCGAGCCTCGCCGCCAGCGGGCCACCGCCCGCCCCGCTGCCGATGACCACCACATCGTGATCTGCGTTCATCACGCTTCCGGCGCTCCGCGGCACAGGCCGGACCTCGCGTCCTCAGGCCGGAGCCCGATCGATTCCCATCCGCGACACTCGCGGTTGCCGCCATGGACCGGGTCGCCGAGCAGCCCCTGCAGGCTCAACGCGATGAGGGAACGGAAGACGAACCGGATCCAGGGCGAGGGATCCCGCTCGAGCGCGCGCAGCAGCTCGTCCTGATCGGCTGGCGCACACGCCGGGAACTCGCGCGCATAGCGGGTCTCCGCCTGGGACTGCAGGCGGTCCAGCGCTTTTTCGATCCCGGCGCGCAGCCCTCGTGAAGAGCGGTGCCCTATTGCGGCCTCGACGGCCGTCGCGACGGCGGCTTCCGCCGCCCCCGGGCCGTCGGTCCCCGGCAGCAGGCGCTCCATGACGGCCTGCAGCATCCGGCTGCGCTCCGGCGTGAGGGCGGACGCGGACGCGAGGCTCATGGCTTTGGCGGTTGTCCGGCGCCGCGTGGTGTCGCCGTCGGCTTCGGGGTCGTCGTCGGATTCGCGTCCATGATGCACGGCTTCGCGGCGCCGCGAAGGAGCTGGGTTCCGTCGCAGCTCACCGTGCCGACGTTCGTGCCGTCGAAGAACGCCGCGTGCGCACCGAACTCGAGCCGCACGTCGGCCTTGCTGTTCTCGGCGATCGTGCTGCGGCTGATTTTCAGCCGTCCGTCCTCGACGAAGACTCCATAGGTCGAGCCGCTGTTCGCCGAAACGTTGGCCAGCTCGGCGTACGACGCCCGGACGAACACCCCGGCGCGTCCGTTGTTCTCGAGCGTGAGCGCCGAGCTGCCAACGATGTTGGTGAATGGCGAGAACGAGGACCCGTCATCCACGAAGATGCCTGCCTGGGTGTTGTTCCTGGCGACGATAATGCCGCCGTAGGAGAACGTCCCCTGCGTGAGGAGCATCAGGCCGGCGAAGGAGTTGTGGTTGAGCGTGAACGTGGCGAAGGGGGCGTGGAAGTTGGAGTTCCCCTGCAGCAGCACGCCCGCGGCACAGTCGCGGGCGGTGAACACGCCGCTCTTGCTGAAGACGCTCGCCACACTGTCGATGACGAGGCACCCTTCGACCGTGTGGCCGAACGTCAGCTCGCCCTCCAGGCGCACGGCGGAGCCCCGGATCAGGATCGAGGTCGAGATCGTCTTGTCCACGGTCAGGCCGTCGATGAGGGCGACGGCGTTGTAGATCAGGACGCCGCGCACGGAGGAGTTGAGCACCTTGATGTTGTGGAGCGTGACGCTCGCGCCGTAGAGCGCGCCGATGCAGTATTCGAGCTGCGTGTTGTCGCGGCACGTGAAGTTCTCGAGGAGGACCCGCCGGGCCGCCGTGATCTCGAGGCCCCCTAGGATGGTGGCGGTCGAGTCCTTGCCGCGGATCGCGACGCCGTCCCGCTGCAGGTAGATGTATTCCTTGCAGGTGCCGGAGAACACGACGTTCAAATCGGCGCCGGATCGGTCGGCCAGCGCGGCGGCAAGCGTCTGCCGCGCGTCGCAGTCGACCGTGATCGTCTTCGCGCCCGCCGTCACCTGGTAGATCGACGGATTGATGGCTGGCCCCTCGGGCGGAATGGGCTGCGCCTGCGCGGGCACGGCGGCGACGAGAACGAGGAATGCGGCTACTCCTGTGGACGTCAGGACACGTGTCATGAGGTGCGCTCCTTTCTTCGCGCGTGTCGCCGGTCAGCTCGTGGAGAGAGGGCCGGCCCAACTTCGGGGTCGGAAGTTTTCGTCGACGATCAGGGACTCCGTCCCGGGGGGCAGCACCTGCAAGGTCTTGAGGAACTCGATGAGGCAGTCCTTCTCGTGCTCGGCGAGCGCCGTGAAGCGGTCCGTCGAGCCCTGCGCCTCGCCCGCATGCGCCAGGACCGCCTCCCGCATCGTCGTGAACTTGCCGTGGTGGTAGAAGTTCGGCTTGCTCGCCACGCCCCAGAGCTTGCGTGTGATGAACGCGCCGTTCCCCGCGAAGAAGGCGTCGACCGCGAAGTGCATCTCCGAGCCCTTGGCCCGGTGCATATCGACCGGCTCACGGTTGGGATCGCCGGGGCCGCTGGTGATGTCGTGCAGCTTCAGGTCCGTGAAGGCCGGCACCATCGTCGCCCCCGACTGGGCCCGGAGACGCGGCTGCGGCAGGTCGCTCCGATTGAGGTTCAGCACGAACGTCTGCGCCTGGCCGACGCGGAGGTTGCCGTAGGGGTTGTACGGATTCGGCTCCGAGAACAGCCATCCATCGCGATCGAGGGGCAGCTCCGGCACATGGCAGGTCGTGCAGCCGACCTGCATGAAGAGGCGTTCCCCTGTGGCCACCGCCGCTTCAATCTCCGGGTCGCGGGGGATGACGCGTCCGGGCACCGCCATCGCCGCCTGAAAGATTGAGAGAGCCGTGACGTCGGCCCGCGTCAGCTCCAGTTGGATCTCGTCACCGTCGTCCACCTCGGGACGGAAGTGTTCGGCCACGTTGTAGCGGGCATCGCTCCCGAAGCGCTCCTCGGACTGGATCCCGTGGTGGTGATTGAGCGCCGTGTTGGTGAACTGGCGCAGCGAGATCACGTTCCCGGCCTGGTGGAAGGGGCGGACCACGAGCTCAGGAGGCGTTTCGCCCTCGTTGGTATAGATGCTCGGGTACGCCAGCCCCTCGACGACGGACGTGTCCCAGCGGCCGTTCGCCCGCCGCCGGAGCGTGCCGAAGGAGATGCCTTTCGTGACGAGCGCTTTCGACTCCGAGGGACGAATCGTGTCGCGGATGGCCTGCAACTCTCCCGTCATCTGCCGGGCGAGCATCTCGATGTAGCCCGACCCGAACATCCCGAGCGTCGAACGGTTGGCGGCAATCGTCTCGATATCGACCGGCCGGCCGCGCTCGTCGCGGGAGCCGACGGTCGGCGCCACGTCCTTCGGATCGAAGGACGCGAAGTCGAACCGCTGGCCGAGCACGAAGACATTGGTGACGAAATCGCCGTTGCCGCCCGAAATGCCGAACGGTGAGTTGTGGCACCCTGCGCAGGAGTTGGCGTCGGGCGCTGAGATGCGATTGAAATTGCGGGGGAAGACCAGGGGGCGGCTGGGATCCGCGATCTCGCGACCGGTCCCTTTCGCTCTGGGCCTGCCGGCTCCTTCCTGAATCGTCCAGTTCGCATCGAAGAGGCGCTGGCCGTACTCGAGCAGCTCCCGAAGAGGCATCACGTACTCCTCGCCGTCGGCCAGGTGCCGGCTGACTGACACCTCGCGCCCGATCTGCGCTGCAACCTTCGCGCTCCACAGCGTGGCGCTGAGCGACGCGGCAAGAGCGAACGCCGCGGTCATGAAGTACGGGCGGCGGAGAAATCGCATGCGGTTCCTCGCTTCCTCCAAGGCGGCTTGGGCCGAATTCGTGGGATGAACGTGCGGCGCTGAAACAGCGCAGCGTTGAGATTACGTGCCGGGAATCAGCGGCGACAAGACAACATTGGATGGAAGATTCGTTGCGGGATCCTGCGGAGATTGCATCGATGAGTTACGGAGAGTTCCGCTCAGCGCGGCCGTTGTCCTTCCACGCGCACGATGCGAAGAACGCGCCATCGCGCGCGACGCGCACGCCGTTGACCGGTCCACCCAAAAGTGTGAAACGGCCGAAGAACGGGCCGCTGCGGTTCGGATATCATTTGCGCTCCGCTCTCGAGGCGAGCGCACGATGCACAACTCGCCCACGCGATCGTACAGTCGGAAATCCTTTCGGAAGCGCAGCATGTCGCTCGAATCATGCGCGCGGACATTGCCTGCCGATGGCAACATCCCCACCATCCTCATCGTCAATGAGGATGCAACGACCCGGCAGTTGTTCGAGCTCGCGCTTCGCGTCAACGGGTTTCACGTGCTGACGGCGAGCTCCGGCTCCGAGGCGGTACGGTTCGCAGGCCAGGGCCGGTTCGATGTGATCATCGCCGACCGGGATTTCGGCGATATGCGCGGCGTCGACATGATCCGGTCGTTGCAGGACGACGGGCAGCGATTCATCCTCATCAGCGGCTTCCGGTCCGCCGGAACGGCCGTGGAGGCGATGAAGCTGAGCGCCGTGGACGTCATCGAGGCGCCGGTGGATGCCGACCAGGTCGTGGCGGCCGTATCCGCTCTTCTCGGCGCCGGCGGGGAGCCACCCGTGCCGGCCGCGGGCCCCGATGGGGCCCGCCTCGCGCCGATCGCTCCCCCGCGATCCGCCGCCGGGCGCTGGGCGGGATACGTCTTGAACGCGTGCGAGGCCGACAGCGATCTGAAGACGCTCTCCTCCTGGGCGCAGCAGGTGGCCGTGAGTTACACCACGCTGTGCGCGAACTGCCGCATCATGCGCATCCGGCCGCTCGACGCGCGAGACTTCATGCGCGTGCTCCGCGCGCTCAAGCGTGCGGCCCTGCACCGCTGCCCGCCCGAGGTCCTTCTCGATGTCAGCGATGCGCGGACGGTCAGCACGTTGTCGCTGCGGGCCGGCGTCGACCTGGACGCGGTCACGAGCCGCGCGTCGATCCTGGTGTTCCTCGCCCGCCAGCGATTCGTGGCCGCGGACAACCTCGCGCTCCACCTGATTCGCGACGCGGTCAACCGCTGGTAGACGGCAGAGCAATCCCGCCTTCACGGATGAGTCGCCGTTCCATCGCGCCGCGGCGCGAGCGCCCGCACTCTGTCTCTCACCCGAAGTAGTAGGTCCCATCATCCTTTTGTGGTAGCGCGGGCATCCCCCGAACGAAGGACGCGCGCGCCTGCGCCGGGTTCTATAGTCGGCGCCGCTGGGCGACGAGGAAACGACCCTCAGGGATCGCCAGACACGAGTGAGGATGGATATGCCGATGACCATCAATCCCCATGAGCACGTCGCGGCGTCCGTTCACGATCGCGGCGTCGTGCTCCTGCACACGATCGACGGACGATTGTTCGCGTCGAATCACACCGGCGCGCGCATCTGGCAGGCGCTCGAGCGTCGCCTGCCCGTCGAGGCCATCGCTGCCGAGATCAGTGATCACTACGGAGTCTCGCGCGACACCGCTGCCGCGGACACGGCGCAGTTCATCATCGAGCTGGAGCAGCGGCGACTCGTCAGGCGGGGCGTCGGGCGCTGAACCGGACGCCGGAACACGCCATTGGAAGAGGGCCCCATGGCTAGCGTCCTTGTCATTCACGAGCAGGCGCCGCTGCGAGCCTCGATTCTCGACTACGTGCGGCGCAGCGGACACCAGGGAACCGCCGTCGCCGATCTCCATCAGGCACGCGCGCGCGGCGCCTGCGCGGAGTGCGCGCTCGTCGTCGTCGGCGTGCGCGACGGTGAGCGCTCGGAGACGAAGATCGCCGAGATCCAGGATGAGTGGCCCACGGCCGAGATCGCCGTCATCCGGAGCTCCACCGATCTCGTCGACGTGCTCGACGCCATCCGGCACTTCGAAGCCGCGCCGGCCACGGACGCGGAGGGCGAGACGAGGCCGGGCGAGCCGCTGTCCGGCCGCTGGAACACGCCGCGGGACGCCGGCGAGCCTCGAGCGCGGTTCCCGCAGGAGCCCGACGACGTCGTCGTGGTCGATCCGCTGACGCGCGCCATGTTCGCGAGGGCCGACCGCGCGGCGGCCGTCAACAGCACCGTGCTCATCACCGGCGAGAGCGGCACGGGCAAGGAGCTGCTGGCGAGGCGCATCCATCGCAACAGCGGCCGGCGCGGGTTCAAGTTCGTGCCCGTGAACTGCGGCTGCCTGCCCGAGTCGCTCGTCGAGAGCGAGCTCTTCGGCTACAAGAAAGGCGCGTTCACGGGCGCGCTGTGCAACACCAGAGGGCTCATCGAGGAAGCCGAGCGCGGCGTGCTGTTCCTCGACGAGATCGGGGACATGCCGCTCTCGATGCAGGTCCGGCTGCTCCGGTTTCTCGACAGCGGAGAGATACGGGCGGTCGGCGATACCTGCGTGAGGCACGTCGACGTGCGCGTCATCGCCGCGACCAACCAGAACCTGCACGACGCGATCCGGGACAAGCGGTTTCGCGAGGATCTGTTCTTCCGGTTGAGCGTCGTGCCCTTGGAGCTGCCGCCCCTGCGCGAGCGCCGCAGCGACATCCCGGCGCTCGTCAAGCACCACACGCGGCGCGTCGCGGCGAGGCTCGGCCTCGCCGCGCCGAAGATCTCGGACGAGGCGCTGTCGCTGCTCGTCCGCCATCACTGGCCGGGCAACGTGCGCGAGCTTCAGAACACGATCGAGCAGGCGCTCGTGCAGGCGTCAGGCGACGCGATCACGCCCGAGGATCTCCCCCGCGCGATCCGGCGCGGCGCGCAGGCGACGGTCGCCGACATCGGCCCCGACAGCGGGGTGACGCACGAGCAGCTGATGACCGCCTTGCGCCGCACCAAGGGCAACCACACGGAGGCGGCGGCCGAGCTCGGCATCAGTCGAACGACGCTGTGGCGCCGGTTGCGGCAGCTCAAGGTGACGCCGGGCGCGGAACGCGCCGCCGCGCCCTACGCCCTCGTATCGCAGGCAACGGCGACCTCCGGGACGTCGCTGTGCTCGCCCCGAGGCGTGCGCACGTCGCCTCGCGGCGACGTCGAGCCGTGGCCGATTGGCGACTCCGGCTCGACGTCCTCGCCGAACGTCACGGACGCCCTCAGTACCCGGCTGCGAACACGAGGAAGCCGTAGTAACGAGTGACTCCGCCGCTCGTGATGGGATTGTGGGGATCGCCGACGAATCCATACGCGGCAGGCTGCGCGGCCGCGCCGGCGCGCAGCGTCGCGATGATATTGGCGGGCGACCCGCTGCAGTGGCCCGTCGAGACGCATAGGGCGGCGGTACCGGCCACGTGCGGCGACGCCATGCTGGTGCCCGAGATCGTGTTGAAGCCCCTTTCTTCCACGTCGAATTGATGCACACGCCCGGAGCCGCAATCGTGTGCCCCTCGTCACTGCTCCCCGCCACCGTGAAATTGCTGAAGTCCGCCGGCGTTTCGTCGACATCGGATCGACAGGTCGGAGCGGCTCCTGCGCACCTTTTTACACTGATTCAGAGCGCCGATCGGTGCAGAGCCGGGCACACCTGCCCAATCGCGCGGAGCACGCCGTGTGATGCGCTCCAGCTCGACTGGTGGGAAGGGCTCGGATGTGACCGGCGGCCCCCCTTCCTCGTCCCTTACCAAGCGGTACGACCGATAGCAGAGTGAAGACGATGAAAGACGATCTCGAGCGCGCCATCGACGAAACCCGCGCGTTTTTCGACGCGCGACCCGCCCCCCATCTGACGGCCGAGGTCATGCGACGCGTCGAGCAGATCGGCCACCCGGCCCCGCCGAGCACGCACAACCTCGTCGCGCGCCTCGTTGGACGCCTCTGGACGACCCGGGACGTGACCATCCGGTTCCGACCGGCGTACGGGTTGCTCGCGGCCGCCGCGATTGCCGCCGTCGTTCTGTCCGCCCCGGCGTACTGGCGCACGCCCGGCGGCAGTGCGCGTGCCGGCGCGGCCGAACCACAGTTCTTCGTGCAATTCCGGCTCGAGGCCGCCACGGCCTCCACCGTCCGCCTTGCGGGCAGCTTCACGAACTGGCAGCCGCACTACGAGCTGCACGAGACAGCGCCAGGCATCTGGACGATCACGCTCCCACTCTCCCTGGGTGTTCACGACTACGTGTTCGTCGTGGATGGCACGCATTGGGTCTCCGATCCGCTGGCACAGCACGTCGACGACGGGTTCGGGGGCACGAACAGCCGTATTGCGCTCCTGGCCCCGGATCGGCCGCGCTCATGAACAGACATCCCGTCGGCGCGCTGCTTCTGGCGGGCCTCGTCGCCGGCGGCGTCGCGAGAGAGGCGCGCGGGCAGACATGGTCGGTGGACCTCGCCGCGGGCCGGACCGTGTACGACCCCGTGTCGGTCAATGTGGGGGCGAACAACCTGGCGGGCAGCATCCGCTTCGATACGCGCAGTGATGACTGGGTGTACGGCGCCGCCGCCGTGCCACTCGGCGATCGCGATCCATTCTGGAGCGCGCTCGGCGCCGGTGGCCGGTTCGAGCTCGCTGGCTCCGGACAACGCCGTGCGACCGTCGGTCTGGAAACCGGCGCGCACGGTCTCGTGTTCCGCGATGCCGTCATCGACGAGACCGGCCACGGCGGAACCCTCGAGGCCATTCCGTATGCCGGTGTGTCCGTCGGGGCCGGTCGTATCGAGCTGCGCGGCGGGTGGCGCGGTCACTCGCTCTCGTATGCCGGCGCCAGGCACACCCGCGCCGTCGTCGAGACCGGCGCGCGCGTGACCTACGAGGCGGCCGTGCGCGCGCAAGCGGACGCGCGCTGGGTCCATGCGAGCGAAGGCACCTTTCCCTTCGTTGGTGGCTCCCTGCAGTATGGCGGCTCGCCGCTGCAGCTCTGGATGCAGGCCGGCAAATGGGTGAGCGATGCGCTGGACGAACCACCTGGGCCGCCGGTGCGGGGATTGCGATGGGACCGATATCCACCGTGTGGGCAAGTGTCCGGCAGGAGGCGCCCGATCCGCTGTACTGGAACCCGCCGCGGCGCGCGTGGAGCGTGGGCGTCACGCACCGGCTCGGGCGAAGGCCGGCGCCGCTCGTCCCCATGCCGCGGAGCCAGGAGGGCCAGGTCGTGATCCGAATCCGGCAGACCGACGCGCCGGCGGGAGCCGTGTCGATTGCCGGCGACTTCAACAACTGGCGGCCGGTCCCAATGCAGCGCGAAGGCAATGCGTGGATGATCCGGCTGCCGCTTGCCGCCGGCGTCTACCATTACGCCTTCCGGTCCGAGACGGGCACGTGGTTCGTGCCCGCAACCGCGGCGGGGCGACGGGACGACGGCATGGGCGGCGAAGTCGCCGTGCTGGTGGTGTCGTGATGGAGCACGACGTTCGCCGCGCGCACGGACAGGCCGATGCCGAGGCGATCGCTCGTGTCCTCGCCGGCCAGACCGAGTGTTTCGCGGAGCTCGTCGACCGGTATCAGGCGGCGCTTTACCGGTACGCGGTCTCGGTCGTGCTCGACCACGACGTGGCGGCAGACATGGTGCAGGATGCATTCGTGCGCGCCTTCACGAGCCTGGGCTCCTGCCGCGACCGCACGCGGTTCCGATCGTGGCTGTTCCAGACGCTGCGCAACCGCTGTCTGGACTACCTGAAGGAGCCGCGGCGACGGAACGTTCCTCTCGACCACGCGGCCCCGATCGTGGATGAGGCCGCCGGTCCGATCTACGTCATCGAGCGCAGGCAACTGCGGAAGGAGATTCATCAGGCGCTCATGGAATTGCCCGTCCCTCAGCGCGAAGCGTTTCTGCTGCACCACGTGGATGGCCTTTCGTACGAAGCGCTGGCGGAGCTGCTCGATGCATCCGTGAGCGCGCTGAAGATGCGCGTGATGCGGGCCCGTGAAGCGCTGAGCACCGCGCTGAACCGGCGTGCAGTGACCGAACGGCCGCAGCCTCGTCTCCAGATCAGACGCAGTTGAGGCTTCACAAGAGGGGCTCGGAGGAGAAGAGATGAAGATCGTGACCACCGCGGCGGCGATTCTGCTTCTGGTCTGGGGCAACGATCTGGCCGGCGCGCAGACGCCGCAGGAGCGCATCAACACAGGTCTGGCCCGGGCGCGCGAGGCGGGCATTCCGGTGGCGCTCCTCGAGAGCAAGATCGCCGAGGGGAAGGCGAAGGGGGTGTCGCTCGAACGGATCGCGGCCGCCGTTGAGCGACGCGAGGCGGCGCTCGAACGCGCGAGTCAGGCCCTCGGCCGCCGGGCCGACGTCGGCGCGGCGGATCTTGGCGTGGCCGCCGATGCGATCGAATCCGGCGTGAGCGAGGCCGTGTTGCGGGCGATCGCCGAGACCGCGCCGCGCGAACGACGGGTCGTGGCGATTGCCGCGTTGACGCAGCTCGTGCAGCAGGGGCATGTGCCGGAAGCTGCGCTCGAGCGCGTGCGCGAGGCGCTCGCGCGCGGACCCGAGGCGTTGCTCAACCTTCCGGCCCAGGCCGCCGGCGCGGCGGATCGCCGAGGCGGGCCGCCCAGTACCACGCCGGCGGGTGGACGCGGAGGCGCGGAAGCCGGTCCGCCGAGCGGTATTCCCGCACCCGGCGGCCCCCCGCAGTCCACGAAGCCAGGCGGACCGGCAAGACCGATTCCCGTACGGCCGACCACACCTCCACGCCCGGGTGGCGGCTCCCGCGGCGTGTGAGCGCGCCGCCCGCCACCCCTCGAGCAACAACGTTCAGGCATCAGGGGGTTTTCGCTCGATCACGATTCGCCCGGACCCCGCCCATTCCGACGGCGGATCGCCGGTCGTGTCGAACGCCGCCGATACGGCAGCGCGAATGTCGCGGCTGCGAAACTGCATGTGATGCGCCGCCGGCGACGCGCCCAGCGCCGCGGCCCAGCGCTGCTCCAGCTCGTGGCGTACCCCCACCGCGACCGGCGACAGATCGTAACGAGTACTTCCCACCAGCGGCGTTCGCCTGACGAACGACCCCAGCGTCACCGTGCGGCGCCCGCCGGCCGAGAACGGCAGCCGCGGGAAAGCCGGCGCTCCGCAGGCATGCCAGCGGCCACATCGCCCATCGGCTTCCAGGGAGGCGAATGAGGTCGTCGGCTTCGCGCGCGCCCGACGGCGGGCGCACGGCTGCCGGGCCAGGCGGCGTGTCGAACGCAGCGCGTGTCGAGACGACAGACACGTCAGCCACGGGCGATGGTGGCGGAGCCGGCTCCGCGCGCGCCCGCGCCGCCGGCCGGCAGCAACCGGTCGATCTCGGCCGCAAGCTCCCTGACCGATGGATTGTCGAACAGCGCTCGCAGCGGAAGGTCGATGCCGAACGCCTGCTGCAGGCGGGCCGTGGTGCGTCCTCGGAATCAGCCTCGGGCGGGCGGCGGTGCTGCCGGACAGGAGGAGGAACGCGACGTCGCCAGGGTCGCGTGACGCGAAGGCATGTGGTTCGGCATCGATGGCGTCAAAGGGAACGAACTCACCGGCATCGCCCACCACGATCACGTGCCGCAACGTTGAGACCGACGACAGCATCTCTCGGGCCAGCACACGATAATCGAACCGTTGAAGCGCATCCGGAACGACGTACGCCACTGCCTCGGTGTGGCTGCAGAGGAACTGGATCTCGTTCCTTCGATGCGCCGGCAGCACGAATACCGGCACCGCTCCCAGCCGAAAAAGCGCAAGGGCCACGACCACGAATTGAGGCACGTTCGGCAACTGGATGACGACCC
>JBOGIW010000181.1:0-6593 GCA_050748045.1 Vicinamibacterales bacterium
TGCGCGCGAACAACACCACGGTGAACGCCGCGATGGAGTGCGGCTGCTCGGTCATCACGAACCTCGACGAGTTCTCCCCGAAGGGGCTCGTCCACCTGAAGAACGTCATCGACATCAACCTGTGCGACCGGCTGCCCGACGTTGAGCAGACCGAGCGCATCGGCCGTGCGGCGCGCGACATCGCGCACGCGGAATACGGCTGGGAGCAACTCGTGGCGCAGCTCCGCCCCGTGG
This sequence comes from Vicinamibacterales bacterium, assembly GCA_050748045.1. Classification (GTDB taxonomy): domain Bacteria; phylum Acidobacteriota; class Vicinamibacteria; order Vicinamibacterales; family UBA2999; genus CAVYVZ01. The sequence continues at coordinate 235 of JBOGIW010000181.1, forward strand.
TTCGAACGTAGAACCACGAACCACGGACTACGGACAACGGACTACGGACTACGGAGAACCGATTTGGCACGCAGCATCACGATCGGCAAACACACGATCAACGACGACAGCCACTGCTACGTCATCGCCGAGATCGGGCACAACCACCAGGGCAGCGTGCAGAAGGCGCGTGAGCTCGTGAGGGAGGCGAAGCTCGCCGGCGCCCACGCGGTGAAGCTCCAGAAGCGCAACAACCGCGGCCTGTACACGAAGACCGCCTACGACAGGCCGTACGACAACGAGAACAGCTTCGGTGCCACCTACGGCGAGCACCGCGAGTTCCTCGAGCTCGGCCTCGAGGAGTACCGGGAGCTGCAGGTGTATGCGAGGAGTCTCGACATCGACTTCTTCGCGACGGCGTTCGATCTCGAGAGCGCGGACTTCCTCGAATCGCTCGACGTGCCCGCCTATAAGATCGCGTCCGGCGACCTGAAGAGCGAGCCGCTCCTCACGCACGTGGCCAAGTTCGGGAAGCCCATCGTCATCTCGACGGGCGGCGCCCTCCTCGAGGAGGTGCAGCGTGCCTACGACACGATCGTGGCGATCAATCCGCAAGTCTGCATCCTGCAGTGCACGGCCGGCTATCCGGCGGCCTTCGAGGAGCTCGACCTGCGCGTGATCACCCGGTTCCGCGATCTCTTCCCGAACGCGGTGGTCGGCTTTTCCGGCCACGACAACGGCATCGCGATGGCCGTGGCGGCCTATGTGCTCGGCGCGCGGGTTGTCGAGAAGCACTTCACGCTCAACCGCGCCATGAAGGGCACGGACCACGCCTTCTCGCTCGAGCCGGTCGGCCTGCGCAAGATGGTGCGCGACCTCGAGCGGACGGCGGTCGCGCTCGGCGACGGCGCCAAGAAGGTCCACGACAGCGAGCGGGCGCCGATCACCAAGATGGGCAAGAGCCTCGTCGTCGCGCGCGACCTCCCGGCCGGCCACGTGATTGGGTCGCGCGACGTCGTGATGAAGTCGCCGGCGGGCGGCATTCCGCCCTGCGAGCTCGATCGGGTGATCGGGCGCGTCACGCTCAAGGCGCTGCACGAAGACGATTTCCTGTCCTTCGAGGTTCTGGGCAAGCCCGAGGGCGCCGAGCTCGCGCGTTCGTGATCGGCCGCTTCACGCTCGACGGCCAGGTGGCGGTCGTGACGGGGGCGCTTGGCAAGCTGGGTCCCGTGTGGACCGAGGCGCTCCTCGAGGCCGGCGCGCGCGTCGCGGCGCTCGACCTCATCGACGCCCGGCCGCCGGAGGCCTTCGCCGAGCTGACCTCGCGCGCCGGCCGTCAACTCAGGCGGTTCGAATGCGACATCACGCACCGGGGATCCATCGAGGCCGCCGCCGATCGGGTGCGCGCCCAGCTCGGCGAGCCCGCCGTGCTCGTCAACAACGCCGGCGTGGACCAGCCGCCCGATTCCGGCGGCAATCGGAGCCGCATCGAGAAGCTCCCGATCGACGAGTTCCGCCGCATGGTCGAGGTCAATCTCCTCGGCACCTTCCAGGTGACCCAGGTGTTCGGCGGCCGCATGGCGGACCAGGGACGCGGGTCGATCGTCAACATCGGCTCGCTCTATGCGTCGGTGTCGCCCGACCAGCGGTTCTATGAGCATCTCGCCGGCGTGCTGCCGTTCCTGAAGTCGCCGGCGTACGGCGCGTCGAAGGCCGGGATCGTCAACATGACGAAGTACTTCTCGACGTTGTGGGGGCCGCGCGGCGTCCGCGTCAACACCCTGTCGCCGGGCGGCGTGCTCGGGGCGCAGGACGAGCCCTTCAAGCAGAAGTACGCCGCGCGCGTGCCGCTCGGGCGCATGGCCACCTTCGACGATCTGAAAGGCCCGCTCGTGTTCCTCGCCTCGTCTGCCTCCTCGTACGTGACGGGTCACGAGCTGAGAGTGGACGGCGGCTTCACCGCCTGGTAGCCATGACGACCGCAGCTTCGACCGGCCGGATCGATCTCGTGTCGATCCCATCGACTGTTCCGAACCAGGTGGGCGGCGAGGACAGCCGCGCGGCCGACGGCCGCAGCTTCGCGAAGCTGGACCCGGCGACCGGCCGCGAGATCTGCCAGGTGGCCCGCTCGACGCGCGCCGAGGTCGGCCGGGCCGTCCAGCTCGCGAAAGAAGCGCAGCCGGCCTGGGCGGCGACGACGGCGGTGAAGCGCGGAGAGATGCTGCGGAACGTCGCGCTCCTCATGCAGGAGCACCGCGACGCGATCGCCGCGCTCGTCGCGCGGGAAACGGGCAAGTCGAAGAAGGACGCCCTCGGCGAGACCGACGCGGCCATCGAGATGGGATTCTTCGTCGCCGGCGAGGGACGCCGCCTGTACGGGCAGACGACCACGAGCGCGGTGCCCCACAAGGCGGCGATGGTCGTGCGGCAGCCGCTTGGCGTCGCCGGGCTCATCATCGCGGCGAATACGCCCATGGCCAACGTGGCGTGGAAGGCGTTCCCCGCGCTCCTCTGCGGGAACGCCGCCGTCATGAAGGCGTCCGAGGACACGCCGCTCTCGGCCTGGGCGTTCGGCGTCCTGGCGCGTGCGGCCGGCGTGCCCGGCGGCGTCTACAACACCGTGCACGGATTCGGCGAGGAGGCGGGCGCCCCGCTCGTCGAGCATCCGGACGTGGCGGTCGTCAGCTTCACCGGCTCCTGCGAGGTCGGCCGCTGGATTGCCGAGACGGCGGGCCGGCGGCTCGCGAAGGTCTGCCTCGAGCTCGGCGGCAAGAACCCGCTCATCGTCTGCGACGATGCGGATTTGCAGAACGCGGTGACGTGGACCCTGGGCTCGGCGTTCAGCAACGCCGGGCAGCGGTGCGCCGCGGGCAGCCGGATCATCGTGTTCGACGCCGTCTACGAGCCGTTCCGGTCGATGCTCGTCGAGGCGGCAGCCAGGCTGAAGGTGGGCACGGCCGACACCGACGATTACGGGCCGGTCATCAACGAGCCGCAGATGCACGGCATGCTGGCCGCCGTGGAGCGCGCGAAGGCCGCCGGCGCCGTCGTGCTCACCGGCGGGCGGCGCGTCGGCACGGAGGGGTTCTTCGTCGCGCCGACGATCGTGGAGCACGCCGGGCCGAACGACGAGATCTCGCGGAGCGAGCTGTTCGGGCCGATCACATGCCTCTACCGCGTGAAGAGCTTCGAGGAGGCGATCGTCCTCGCGAACGACTCGCCCTTCGGCCTCACCGCGTCGATCCACACGCAGAGCCTTCACCGTGCGATGACATTCATCGGCCGCATCCAGGCGGGCGTGGCCGTGGTGAACGGCGGCACGTACGGCAGCGAGCCGCACCTGCCGTTCGGCGGGCTGAAGCAGTCGGGCAACGGCTGGCGCGAGGCCGGCACCCAGGCGCTGGATGTCTACTCGGACGTGAAGACGGTGTACATCAACCACAATCCCGCGAGCGTCTGATGCCGACCGCGGTGGCGTTGATTCCTGCACGGCACGGATCGAAGCGGGTCCCGGGCAAGAACGTCCGGGTGGTCGGCGGCCATCCGATGCTCGCCTACACGATCGCGCCGGCGCTCGAGAGCGGCGTCTTCGGCGGCGTCATCGTGTCGACCGACTCCGAGGAGATCGCGGCGATCGCCCGCTACTACGGCGCCGAGGTGCCCTTCCTCCGGCCGGCAGCGCTCGCCGGGGACACGTCGCCCGACATCGAATGGGTGGAGCACATGCTGGCGGAACTGACGCGGCGCGGGCGCACGTGGGACTGCTTCAGCCTGTTGCGGCCGACGAGCCCCTTCCGCACAGCGGACACGATCCGGCGGGCCTGGACGCGCTTCACCGCGCAGGACGGCGTCGACTCGCTGCGCGCGGTGGAGAAGTGCGCGCAGCACCCGGGCAAGATGTGGGTGATCCGCGGCGAGCGGATGTTCCCGCTGCTGCCGTTCGGCCCTGCCGAGCAGCCGTGGCACAGCACCCCGTACCAGGCGCTGCCGCCCGTTTACGTGCAGAATGCGTCGCTCGAAATCGCCTGGACGCGCGTCGTCGTCGAGCGGCGGACGATCGCCGGCGAGGTCATGGTGCCTTTCGTCACGGAGGGCTACGAGGGTTTCGACATCAACGACGAGACGGACTGGATCGTCGCGGAACGATTGCTCGCCGACGGCGCCGTGCGCCTGCCTCGCGTGACCCAGCCGCCGTATGTGCCCGCAGGCGCCTACGATCAGACTTCCAACTCCCGACTCCCAACTCCCAAACACTAGAGACCAGAGAGATGGGCGACCTCCAGACGGACCAGGGTGACAGCCTCGAGCTTGCGTACGTGCCTGTCTCCGAGTTCGAGCGCGTTCGCCGGGCGGGCGGCTCCGCGGTGGCGCGCGCGGAGGCGTTTGCCGCGCTGGCGCGCATCAACACGCTCTACATGATCGCCGGCGCCTGGTCGGGCCACATCGGCACCAGCTTCAGCGCGCTCGAGATCATGAGCTGGCTCTTCCTCAACGAGATCCGCGACCTGGCCCGGGGCCCAGACCAGTGCGACGTCTTCTTCTCCTCGAAGGGACACGACGCGCCGGCGCTCTATTCCGTGCTCATCGGGCTCGGGCTGCTCCCGGAGGAGAAGGTCCACCAGCTCCGTCGCCTGCACGGGCTGCCCGGGCACCCGCACGTCGAGACGCCGTACGTCCAGGCCAACACCGGCTCGCTCGGGATGGGCATCTCCAAGGCGAAGGGGATGGCGATTGCGAACCGGCTGCTCGGGCGGCCGCGGCGCATCTTCGTGCTGACCGGCGACGGCGAGCTGCAGGAGGGGCAGTTCTGGGAATCGCTCGGGTCGGCCGCCCACCGCGGTCTCGGCGAGATCGTCGCGATCGTCGACCACAACAGGATCCAGTCGGACACCTGGGTACAGGAGGTCAGCCCGCTCGGCGACCTCGAGGCGAAGCTGCGCGCGTTCGGCTGGCACGTCTCGCGCGTGGACGGCCACGACGTGGCGGCGCTCGAGCGCACGTTCCGGTCGCTCGACGGGGTCGCCGACCGCCCGAAGGTGGTGATCGCCGACACGGTGAAGGGCAGGGGCGTGTCCTTCATGGAAGGGCCGGCGATGAAAGCGGGGGAGCTGTACGGCTATCACTCCGGGGCTCCCTCCGAGCAGGCGTATGCGGACGGCGTGAAGGAGCTGATCGCGTCGGCCGAGCGCCGCCTCGGCGCGCTCGGCCTCGGCGAGCTGACGACGCACGCGCGCACGCGCCACCCGCGGCGAGAGCCGCGGCGCACGGACAATCTGGTCGCGGCCTACGAGCGGGCGCTCGTCGCGCTCGGCGATCGCGATCCGCGCGTCATCGCGCTCGACGCCGACCTCGTCAAGGACTGCGGCCTCATCCGCTTCGCCACGAAGCATCCCGGGCGCTTCGTCGAGTGCGGGATCGCCGAGCAGGACATGGTGTCGATGGCCGCCGGCATGGCGCGCCGGGGGATGCTGCCGATCGTCCACTCCTTCGCGTGCTTCCTGGCGGCCCGGCCGAACGAGCAGATCTACAACCAGTGCAGCGAGTCGACGAAGGTCATCTATGTCGGATCGCTGGCCGGCCTGCTGCCCGGAGGGCCGGGGCACTCGCACCAGTCGGTGCGCGACATCAGCGCGCTGGCGGCCTCGCCGAACCTGCTGATGGCGGAGCCGTGCGCGGAGCGCGAGGTCGCGCCGCTCCTCGATCTCCTCGCCGGAGGCACGCGTGAAAGCGGCTACCTGCGGCTCGTCTCCGTGAAGTGGCCGCTGCCCTTCGAGCTGCCCGCGGGCTACACGCCCGAGGTCGGTCGCGGCGTCGTGATCAGGGATGGAGACGATGCCGTGGCGTTCGGGTACGGCCCATGGCTGCTCGCGAATGCGTTCGAGGCGGCGGAAGAGATCGAGCAGACCACCGGGTCGAGCATCCGGCTCGTGAACCTGCCCTGGCTGAACCGTGTCGATCATCGATGGCTGCGCGAGGCGATCGGCGCGCGCCGCACGATTGCCATGCTCGACAATCACTATGTCCATGGAGGGCAGGGCGATCTGCTGGCGGCGGCGATCGCGGAGCTGGCGCTCGAGCCGGCGCCGCACATCATCCGCATCGGCGTCGCCTCGCTGCCCGAGTGCGGCACCAACGACGAGGTGCTCGCGTATCACGGTCTCGACGTGGGCGGCCTCGTGAAGAGCCTGAAGCACGCGGTCCCGCAGATTGCGTGATCCCTGATGATGAGGCGTGTCACGTACCACGCAGAGACGCCGAGACGCGGAGACGATCGGGCCACGAAGGACACGAAGGACACGAAGCGCGTTCGACTGGCCGCCGGAGGCGGCTCGCGTGAGGCCGAGGCGGCGGCAACGTGCCACTCGACAGACCCCATCGGC
>JBOGIW010000182.1:0-4143 GCA_050748045.1 Vicinamibacterales bacterium
CTCCCGGGCCGCGTCGAGCGCCACGGCGCCCGCGGCGGCGAGGTGCCCGGCCGGGCGTCCTGCCCGGTCCCGCGAGGCGGAGACGATCGAGGCGAGCGCCTCGATGTCGCCGAGATACCCGGCCTCGCTCAACGCCCGATCGAGCGCCGCCACCTCACCCGCCCCGGCCGTCCGCCCGTTGCCGTCGAAGCGGAAGTGCGGCGACCGGAGCAGCGCCACAAGCGGCGTGCGCGCAAAATTCGAGGAGACGCAAGAGAAGATCAGATCGAGCGCCGCGGCATACGGCTCGGCGGCGAGCGGCAGCGCATCGAACGTCTGGCAGGGCACAGCCGCCGAGCGCAGCACATCGCGGGCCACGTACACGTACGGAAGCGGCCGTCGAACGACGAGCGCGATGCGCTCGAGCGGAGGCGCCTCCCGCCCGTTCGCAATCTCACGGACGCGCGCGGCAAAACCGGCGACCTCCTCTTCCCGATCCCGCGCGAGGTGCGCGACTCCCGTTCCCGGCGGAACCAGGAGCATCGGCTCCGGCCGCGGCCCGGCGACCGGCCACCGGTGCTCCTCGATGCCGGGCAACAGGCGATGCACGCGCTCGTGAAGCGTGCCGGCCAGGCAGGTGTCGGTCACGACCAGGTCGATGCGCTCGAGGCCGGGCAGCCGCGCGAGGAGATCGACGTCGCAGTTCCACAGCCCGTGCTGGTCAGACGCGCGGTCCCGCACGGTGATGACGACATGGCGGCAGGGCGACGCGGAAGGCGTGGCGCGCAGTAGCGCCCGCAGCGCGTGCTCGTCGAGCGCGCCTGTCGCCGCGCACCGCTCGTGGAAGACGCGGAACGCCGCCACGAGGAACCGCGTCTGGCGCACGAGACGCTCCGCGCCGCGATCGACGTCGGCGCCGGGCTCGAGGGCGCCGAGCGCCTTGCGCTCGAAGGTGTCGATGTCGTTCTCGTGGCGGCGCAGGTCGTCGTAGAAGGCCAGGACCTCGGCGATGAGGCCGGGGCGCAGGCGGAATGGCGGGGCCGCGCCGGCGGCGGCAGCCGCGCGGCACGCCACGCCCATGAGCGCCTCGCGCTCGAACGGGTCGAGCATCCGGGGGCGCTCGGCCAGGCGTCGCGCCAGCCGCTCGTACAGCTCGTCACGCGTGACGAGATCCGGAAGGAGCACGGCGCCAGCCGCGTCGAGCGTCCGTTCCTCGATCGCCCGCGTGAGCTGCGCCGCGGCGGCCCGGGTGGGCACGATCACCAGGCGGTCGCGCGCGGCCGGCGGAGGGCCGTCGCACGCCAGCGCCGACACCGCGTCACGGAAGGCCCGGAGATCCGGGACCCGGACCAGCCGGGTGACGCGTGGAGTCATCACCGGAGTCGCGGCGGCTCCAGGAGGCTGCTCAACTCGCCCTGGAGTCGCGCGAGCATCATGAGGGCGCCCGCCGCCGCCGACGAGGCGCGCCAGGCGGCCGACATGTCGCCCGCCCTGATGGCGTCCTGGCGCGTGCGGACTGCCGTCTCGGCGAACTGCCAGGCGCCGACGAGCAGGTCGTGCGCGGCGCGGACGTCGGCGGGCACGCGGAGGCGTTGCAGCCGATCCGCACCGCCCTGGAACCGCCCGCGCAGCCTGGCCAGCACGGAGGGCGACGGCCCGTCGAGACGCTTGATCGCGTCGAGCGCGCCCTGCGCCTTCACGAGCTGCAGCACGTTGCCTGAGACGTCCCGCTCGTAGGTCCGGTAGGCGGCGCGACGCAGCAGCCACTGATCGCGCAGCAGGCGCAGCTTGCGCGCGTCGTCGAGATGCGCCCGCACGGACGCATTCAACGCCTGGATGACGGCGGGCCGCCGGCCGCCGAGCTTCCCGTCTTCGCGCGCGATGCGCGCCTGCACCTCCTCGACGTCACGCACGCGCGCCGCCACCGCCGCCCTGGCCGCCGCTTCGAGCGACTGCTTCGACAGGCGGGCGTACTGCTCATCGACGCGAAGCTCCACGCGGATCCCGGCCCGGACGGCGTCCCGAAGGCGCTCGGCGCCGGCGATCGAGGCGGCGGCTTCGTTCAGCAGCGCCAGCGCCGACTGCAGCAGGGCGACGCGCTCCGGCGATCGATCGGCAAGCTTCGCCACCGCGAGCAGTTGGCCCACCATCTCGCCCGGCGCGGGCATGCCGTGCAGCGGCTCGATCGGCACCTCCGGCGCCGTCGCCACAAACGTCAGATCGAAGGCGCTGATGCCCACCGAGGCGCGAAGATCGGAGATGGCTTCGTCGAGCAAGCCGACGATCTCACGCACGTCGCGCTGGCGATACCCGTAATGGGCCTGCGGCCAGTCGGCGAGCGTTTGCCGGGCCTTCTCGGCGATCTGCAGCGCCTGGCGCGGATCGGAGGTCAACGCCACGTCGTTGAGCACTCGCGCGACCTCGGCGCTCAGCCGCGCGAAGTCGGCTTCTCCTCGCGTGGACGCGTAGTGTTGGTACCGCGCCGACGCGGCGTAGCGATCCGTCCGGGCCCAGTCGACCGCGCCCGCCGGAATCGTGACGACCTGCAGCCGCGGCTGTTCGCTCGTGCCACCCACCGGCATGGAGAAGATGACGCGGTCGTCGAGCCTCGCGTACTCGCCGTAGCTGACGAGCGTGGTGCCGTCTGCGAGAAACAGCCGCAGCAGCGTCGCCCCGGCGTCCGCAGACGCGCGCGGGGTCGCGAAGGCCAGCAGGAGACCGAGCGCCAGAAGCGTCCTGGTCATGCGTGCGGAAACGACACGCATTGTACAACCGGCTTTCGGCTCGACCGGACGCGCAAGGCCGGCCTGTGGAAAAAGTGTGGATAGGACGTGCAAAAGCTGTTGAGAACCTGACAGCCCAAAAAAATCTTGGCCGCGATCCTGCGGGTTCGTCGAGGCGCGGAGTTGTGGACGCCGGCTTCGCGCGCCCCTTCGCTTGATCGCCTGGAGGGGCCGCGTAAGATCACTCGCGGCTTTCCACTTTCCTGTCGGACAATTCATCGTGATTCATCGCTTCGAGGAAACCATCGGCGGCCGGACGTACCAAATCGAAGTGACGCTCGTCAGCAATCGCTGGCGGGCGCAGATTCGACGCACACCCGGCATGCCGACTGCGCTGATGCCCTTCTACGGACAGACGCCTGACGAGGCTGCGCGACAGCTCAGCCAGTGGCTGATCATCGCGAACCGCCGCCAGTCCCCGGCGCCTGCCTCGACCAGTACGTTATAGTGCCGCGCGTGACAGCCCGCGTCCTCGCGGGCCTCCTGCTCGTCATCGTCTCCGCGGCAGACGCCCAGGAGGTTCCGCGCGTCCGTCTGATTGCCACCGGCGGCACCATCTCCAACCGCCAGGGCGGCCGGCTCACCCATGAGGACCTGGTCAAGTCGATTCCCAACCTCCAGCGCTACGCCCGTGTCGAGAGCGAGCAGTTCGCCAACGTCGCGAGCAGCCAGCTCTCGCTCGACGAATGGCTGCGGCTGGCCCGGCGTATCAACGAGCTGTTTGCGGGCGAGGCCGATCTCGCCGGCATTGTCGTCACGAGCGGGACGGATACGCTCGAGGAGACCGCGTACTTCCTCAACCTGACTGTCCGCGATGCCCGGCCGGTGGTGATGGTCGGGTCGATGCGGAACCCGAGCACGCTTGGCTACGAGGGCGCCGCGAACCTCCTCGAGGGCTTCCGGGTGGCGGCCGACCCGGCGTCGAAGAACAAGGGCGTGCTCGTGGTGCTGAACGACGAGATCAATGCCGCCCGCGAGGTCACCAAGACCGACGCGCTGCGCCTCCATACGTTTCAGACGCGCGGATACGGGGTTTTGGGCGTCGTGGACCAGGACCGCGTCGCGTATTACCGGGAGGTCGTCAAGCGCCACACCGTCAGGAGCGAGTTCGACCTGTCGGCGATTACGACTTTGCCGCGCGTAGACGTCATCGTGGTCTACCAGGGGGCGCCTGGCGACCTCATCAAGGCCGCCGTCGATCTCGGCGCCCGGGGCCTCGTCCTGGCGACGGCGGGAGCCGGCGCGACGAGCGGGACGCAGGTCGAGGGCATCCGGTACGCGGCGGACAAGGGCGTCTTCGTCGTCTCGAGCACGCGCGCAGGCGGCGGACGGATCCCGGCGCGCCGAACGGGCGGCGGCCCGGCCCGCGAGACCAGTGAGG
>JBOGIW010000183.1:0-6650 GCA_050748045.1 Vicinamibacterales bacterium
GCGGCCATGGTCGTCGGGCCCGGACACGTACACGACGCACCAGTCGGCGAGCAACGACGCGCCCAGCGAGGCAATGCGTTCCAGCGTGTCGTCGTAGTCGAGGCTCGACGCCAGGAGCGCGCTGGCCTCAGAGAGGATCCTGTGCTCGTCGGCGGTGAATCGCGGCGAACCGAAGAACCGCGACTGAACGGTGACGGGGACCGACCTGATCGGCCGGCGCGCACGTGCCTGGCGCCGCGCACGGCGCGCAAGACCGCCGACCGTAACGAGCGTCATGGCGGCGAGACCGACGGTTCTGAAGCGACTGTGCACGGGCCGCAGTTGAGCAATCGCATTGCCGCTCGGATTGAGCGACGATTGTGCTGCAGGTCGTCGGTAATGAGGCCGTGGCCTGCCGAACGCGCGGTGCTCGGGAAGCAATTCTTTCACACCTGCCTCGTCAGCGCGCCCGTGCAATCCACCTCTGTGATGGATACTTACTTCCCATTTCGGCTCCGAGTCAGGATTCAGAGTCGGGAGTCAGAGTCGGGACACGGAGTGTCAACCCCGAGTTCCGACTTGATGTCACACGCGCGAGCGGCGGCCCGCCTCGGTCGCCGGCGCTTTCAGGAATTTCTGCGCCTCCAGCACAGCGGGCGCGTTCGGTGCCGCGCCCGGCATCGCCGCGATCTCCGCGTAGTGTCGCCGCGCAGCGGTCGTGTCGCCGGCCCTTGCCGACGCGCGCGCCACGCCCACGAGCGACGGTGTCCGCTTCGGCGTGCGCAGCAGTGACTGCGCATACGCCGCCGCGGCCTCCGCCGGGCGGCCGGCCTCGAGCAGGAGATCCCCGTACAACTCCAGCGCGGGCTTCATCGGATCGGGCGGCCCCGACGGAGCGTCGGTCGTCGCCTCGATGTCGACGGCCTCCTTCGCGAGCCGCAGCGCCTCGTCCGTGCGGCCCGCGGCGAAGCGCGTGACCGCGCCGACTTCCTTCTCGAGAATCGCGATCTCCTTCGCCCTGTACGCGTCGCCGTCCGCGCGGGCCTTCTCGCGCGCCGCTCGAAGGCGCGCCTCCGCGGCCTCGGCCGTCGCCCGGTCGCCCAGCTTTGCCGCGCTCACGCCGGCGATGAACACCCAGGCGTTGCTCGGGTCGGAGGCCGCCATGCCGGGCATACCCGGCATGTGCGCGTGCGCGTCGCCGCCGGCCGGCGCGACGCCGTCGAGCGCGATCGTCTCCCATCGGCCGGTCTCAAGAATGTGGCGGGCCCGCATCGCGAGATAGCCGTTGCGGACGCCGCGGCTCGACCGGTTGCGGCCGGCCGTCTCGTGCGCCACGTCGACGTTGCGCTTCGCCTCGTCGAACCGCCCGAGCATCAGGTTCGAGTACGCCAGCCATGAGAGCGTGTGGAAGTCCTCGCGCCCCTCGGGGAGCTTCAGGCGCTTGATCACGTCGACCGCGGCCTTATAGGCCTCGGTGTTCGACGCGGCCACTCGATCCCACATCCCGAGCTGCACGTAGATGTGCGACGGCATGTGCAGGGCGTGCGCCGCGGCCGGAGCGATCGCCGCGTACGCGTTCGCCGCCGGCAGCGCGAGCGGCGCGTGCTCGGGGTCGTCGAACGAGTGGATGACGAAGTGCGCGGCCCCCGGATGCTTCGGGTTCTCCGCGAAGACCTTCTGCGCGATCGAAGCGGCCAGCGCCTGGCGGCGGAAGCCGGTGTCGCCGGGACGCACGGTGCCGAGCAGCGACAGCGCATAGAACGCGGCGATCTCGTGATCGCCGGGCCACTGCGCATGCAGCCGCGCCATCGTCTCGGAGTACGCGCGATCGCGCGCGAGCTTGTCACCGGGCGAGAAGTACAGGTGCTGCATCGCCTCGAGCAACGCCTTCTCCTTCGGCAGCCGGGCCTTGGCCAGGCGCGCTTCGTGCGTCGGCGCGAGCCGTTCGAGGACGGCCGTGGCGGCTTCGACGTCCTGCTGCGCCCAGAGCGGATGGTTGTAGCTCATGGCCTCGCCCCAGTACGCGAGCGCGAAGCCCGAGTCGGCCTGCTGCGCGCGCCGGAACGCCTCGGCCGCTTCGTCGAACTGGAAGCTATGCAGCGCCTTGACACCGTCCAGGAAGGCCGGCTGGGCCGCGGGCGCGCCTGACGTGGGGAACGCAATGGTGCCGAGCTCCTGCGCGGCTGGCGCCGCGCCCACCAGTACGAGTGCAAGCGTCGCGAGACGTACGTGACTCCTCATGGCCGTCCTCCGTCGCCAGGTGCGGATCATATGCCGAATGGAAGGCGCGGCAGATCGCGCGCCGGGAGTCGGGCCTGAACTATCCGGGTGGCCGTGCCACGGCAGTGCGTCCGGAGCCCGAGCCGCCACCGCCCGAATAGCCCTGGCTCGAGACGCCGCCGGAGCCGCCGCTCGTCGACCACCCGCCGCCATCCGCCGTCCCTCCGCCTGCCGTGGGCTGGGGCTCGCGGGTACGCACGCGCGTGTAGCCGAGGCCATCGACGACGCGGCCCTGGCCGCTCGGCTGAATGCTCGACACGACCTCGACCGCGTAGACCGGAGCGCCGTAGTAGATGTCGTGCAGGCCCCACATCCCGTATCCGAACGGCGCGTAGCGGTAGGGGAAGAGGTCGTAGCTCGCATCCATCCATCCCCAGTCGCCAAGGCCGCCGGCCCCGCCCCACGTCGAGCGGGGTTCCTGGTTCCACGTTCCACGTTCCGTGTGGCGCTCGACGACGAAGCGGTTCGGGAAGGAGAGCGCAATCATGAGGTCGAGGATGCGGTCGGGGACGCCGGCCGCATCGAGCTCCCGCAGGCGCTTCGCGTTCAGCGGGAAGCCTGCACCCGTTTCGATCAGCGCGGCCTCAACCGCCGACGGTGTCACCGCGGCCATCGCGTCCTGCACCTCCTCGAGGCTGAACGAGGCCGCGTGTCGAGCCGCGGCCGTGGCGGCCGTGGCGAGCTCGTCCCGGTTCAACGCTGAGCGGGCATAGGCCTGGTCCGGCGCCCGGCGATAGCGCCGCACGCGGATGCTCTCACGGCCTGCTGCGTTGACGACCTGGATATCCAGCCACACCGGACCCGGAGCCATCGTCGTGAGGCCGGAGACGGCGCGCGTCGTGCCGTCGGCGCACGACAACTCGGCGTGCGCGAAGAGGCGGCGGCCGTTGGCGGACCAGCGCGCGCGCTGCGATCCGGTACATCCCGGCTCGTCGATCAACCGGTTGGATCCGTCGGCGACGATCGTCTCCCTCAAAGCGGCCTGCTTCTCGACGATCGTGCTGAGCGTGACGGCGGCGAGTATGTCGGCCGGCGTGACACAGACCACCACGCCCTTGATCGGCACGTTGTCGCGCCTGCCGGGCTCCACGCCCTCGTCGCGCACCGATTCTTCGAGCTGCTGCCAGCATCCAAGCCACGCCGTCCATCGGGGATCGACGGACCTGACGGCGGACGGTTGCTGCGCCCACGCGGGAGCGATCCCGCCGGCCAGCCAGAGCGCCGCGATTGCACAACCGAATGAAATGCGCATGTGTGCCTCTTCGCCTCGTCTCAGAACAGCACGCTGACGCCGGCCGTCGTCCTGAAGCCGGCGAGATCGATGGGATCGAAGTCCATGAAGTCGGGGCCGAGCGTGCCGGACGACCACAGGTAGCGGCCTTCGACCTGCAGGAACAGGATCCGATAGAGCCGGACGTCGACGCCGCCGAACAGGTGCGCACTGGGCGCCCAGCCCTTCGACTGGAAGACATCGGTGAACACGGACAGGTCCACGAAATCGACGAAGTCGCCGGTCTGCGTGAAATCGTAGTGCACGGCGCCGGCGCCGGCCCCCACGTAGGGCGCGACGCCGCGCGGAATCCACGCGAGGCGGCTCACGGCCTGGCCGCGCGGCGTCAGCGGGACCTTCAGGCTGCCGCTCACGTGGACGTTCCGCAGGTGCGTCTCCTGCGTGATGGGCAGGTTGTTGTTGTCCACGTAGGCGCGATACTCGGACGGCGCGCGCGATCGGCTCCACTCGACGCCGGCCCGCACCTCGACGCGGGGGCCGATCGCGAGGCCAACTTCGACGCCGACGGCCGGACCGTCGAAGTCGCCCGACTCGAGCGTGAGCTGATCAGTCACGAAATCGAACAGATCGCTCCCGGCTCGCGCGAACACCCAGCTCCCGCGCAGGGCGAGCGATCCGTGGGGACGGCCGAACAGGAAGTCAGGCGTGCTGCCCGGATGCGGTCTGGGCGGACCTTGTTCCTGGGCAGCGGCTGGAATAGCCGCCACGAGGGTCGAGCAGAGACAGAGCGTCAGAAGGCGCACGGCTGGCTCCGGGCGGCAGGCAGAGACCATCCTGACCCGGATGCGTCGTGCCGTCAAGGAAATCGACGAAGATGAAGGCACGATGAACGCCGTCCCGTTCGCGGACGACGCCCGCCGTGTGTTCGCGCTGCAGCAGGCGAACCGGTGGGCGGTCGCCCAGGGCACCGCCGAGGAGCGCATCGCCAGGCTCGACCGGCTGCGCGCGTCGATCGCCGCGCACGGTCAAGCCGTGTGCGAGGCGATGTGGCGGGACTTTCGCAAGCCCGCCGCCGAGGTGCAGCTCACCGAGATCCAGCCGGCCCTCATCGAGCTGGCGCATGTCCGGACGCACCTCGCGGAGTGGATGCGCCCGGCGGCCGCCCGAACGCCGTGGGTGCTGATGGGGACGCGCAGCGAGATCCGCTGGGAACCACGCGGGGTCGTGCTGATCCTGTCGCCGTGGAACTACCCAGTCGGCCTGGTGCTCACGCCGCTCATGGCCGCCGTGGCGGCGGGCAACTGCGCGATCGTGCGACCCTCGGAGAAGGTGCCGCACACCGCCTCGGTGGTTGCGCGCATCATCCGGGATGCGTTCGACGAGCGCCAGGTCGCCTGTTTCACCGAGACCGGCACGGAGCTGGCCACCATGCTCCTGTCGTTGCCGTTCGATCACATCTTCTTCACGGGCAGCCCGCGCGTCGGACGCCTCGTGATGCAGGCGGCGGCGGTGCATCTGGCGTCGGTGACGCTCGAGCTCGGCGGCAAGTCGCCGCTCATCGTGGACGAGACGGCCGCCGCGGAGCACGCCGGCGCGCGCGCCGCGTGGGGCAAGTACGTCAATGCCGGGCAGACCTGCATTGCGCCCGATTATGCGGTCGTCCACGAGCGCGCGCTGCCTGCGTTCCTCGCGGGGGCGACGCGCGCGATCGAGACGTTCTACGGCGCAACGGAGGAGGAGCGGCAGGCGAGCCGGAGCTTCGCCCGGGCGATTGACGAGGCGGCGTGCGCGCGGCTGGCGACGATGCTCGACGAGGCGACGGCCGCCGGTGCGCGCATCGAGATCGGCGGGCGCGTCGCCTCCGCCGAGCGGTACGTCGCGCCAACGATCCTCACGAACGTGACCTGGGGCTCGCCGGTGATGCGCGAGGAGATCTTCGGTCCTGTCCTGCCGGTGCTCACGTTCCGATCGCTCGACGAGGCGATCGAGGGCATCAACCGGCAGGCCAAGCCGCTGGCGCTCTACGTGTTCAGCCGCGCGCAGGCCAGCATCGACCGCGTGCTCGCGGGGACGTCGTCGGGCGGCGTGGCGATCAACACGGTGCTGATTCAGTACGCCAACCCTCACCTTCCGTTCGGCGGCGTAGGCGAGAGCGGGCAGGGGAACTATCACGGCTGGCACGGGTTCCGGGCGTTCTCGCACGAGCGTTCCGTCCTCACCCAAGGGCGCGGCGGGCTGTTCAGTCTGCTCAACCCGCCCTATGGCCGCCGTGCCAGCTTCGTGGTGAGAACACTCGGGCGGATCATCGGCTGATCCGCGCGTCACCGCGTAGAATGCAGAGATGGCGAGAGGCAGGGCGGCGGCGTTCTGGTGCGTCGTCGCCGCCTGGGTGGGCGCGGCGGCGCTCCCGGCGCCTGCGCAGGAACAGGAGAGCGCCCCTCCGCGCGCGGTCGTCGCCGAGTACGAGGGCATCATCCATCCGATCGCCGCCGAATTCTTCGACGAGGCCATCACCCGTGCCGACACGTCAGGCGCCGCCGTCCTGGTGCTGGTGCTCCGGACGCCGGGCGGGCTCCTCGACTCCACGCGGTCGATTGTCTCGCGGATGATTGCGGCACGCACGCCGGTTGCGGTGTTCGTCGCGCCGTCGGGCGCCCGCGCCGCGTCCGCCGGCTTCCTCGTGGCGCTGGCCGCCGACGTCGCCGCGATGGCACCCGGCACGCACATCGGCGCCGCCCACCCGGTGTCCGGCTCCGGCGCCGAGGTAGACGAGACGATGGCGAAGAAAGCCGCCGCGGACGCCGCTGCCTACGCGCGCACCCTCGCGGGGGCCCGCAAGCGGAACGTCACGCTCGCCGCCGAGGCGGTCATCGAGAGCCGCGCGTTCACCGACACCGAAGCGCTGCAGGCGTCGCCGCCGCTCATCGATCTCGTCGCGCGTGACGTGAACGAGCTGCTCGACCGTCTCGATGGACGCGCGATCACGCGCTTCGACGGCCGCGCCGCGACGCTGGAGACGAGCGGCATCGTGATCGAGCGCATGGAGATGACCGCACGGCAGCGGTTCCTGAGCGCCATCGCCCACCCGCAGATCGCGTTCCTCCTGCTCACGCTCGGCATGCTCGGCCTCACGGTGGAGCTGTGGAATCCGGGCGCGATC
>JBOGIW010000184.1:0-4060 GCA_050748045.1 Vicinamibacterales bacterium
ACTCGCGGCTCTGGTAGTGCGGCTGGTGCGGCGCGCGCACGATCGTCCCGTCGCGCAGGACGTCGTAGACGCCATGCCGCCGTCTCCGGTAACGGCCGCCATCCGCCATGTAGGTGTCGAGAGCCAGGTCGTTCCAGCTCGACGCCAGGGCTTCCCAGTCCGAGAGGGGTCCGAGATCGACGAGCAGCCTGCGCATCAGCGCGCCGGGCACGAACGCGCAGCCGTCCTGCGCGAGCGCGCGGCGCACCGAGTCGGCAGGCGGCGGGAGGACCGTGTCAATCATGAGCGGAAAGGCCGGCGATCGCGATCGTACACGGAACGCCGGCGCTGTTGTCGGTAGGACGGCGCCGGGCGGACGGGGCTCGGCAGGGGTCGCGGGCTGCTACAATTGAATGTTCGTAACTCAATGGATCAGCGCTACATCCGCAATTTCTCGATCATCGCGCACATCGACCATGGCAAGTCGACGCTGGCGGATCGCTTCCTCGAGCTGACGGGCGCGCTCCAGCCCCGCGAGATGGAGGCGCAAGTGCTCGACGCCATGGATCTCGAGCGCGAGCGCGGCATCACGATCAAGGCCCACCCGGTCCGGCTGAACTACACGAGCAGATCCGGCGAGCCGTACGTCCTCAACCTCATCGATACGCCGGGACACGTCGACTTCGGCTACGAGGTGACCCGATCGCTCGCCGCGTGCGAGGGCGCGCTCCTGCTCGTCGACGCGTCGCAGGGCGTGGAAGCGCAGACGCTCGCCAACGCCTACCTCGCCGTCGACAACAACCTCGAGATCATCCCGGTGATCAACAAGATCGATTTGCCGAGCGCGCAGCCGGACGAGTGCAAGCGGCAGATCGAGGACATCATCGGCCTCGACAGCTCCACCGCGATCCTCGCCAGCGCCAAGGAGGGCACCGGCGTCCAGGACATCCTCGAGGCCGTGATCGCGCGCTTCCACCCGCCGACGGGCGATCCCGACGCGGCGCTCAAGGCGCTCATCTTCGATTCCTGGTACGACGCCTACCGCGGCGTCGTCATCGTTGTCCGGGTGATCGACGGCGTCATCAGGCCGAAGATGAAGGTCAGGCTGATGGCGCAGGGGCAGGACTACGAGGTGGACGGCCTCGGCGTCTTCTCGCCGAAGGCGACGCCCGTCGAGGAGCTCGGCGTCGGCGAGGTGGGCTTCCTCGTCGCGAACATCAAGCGTGTCTCGGACGCCAAGATCGGCGACACCATCACCGAGGCGAACAGACCGACGACGGAGCCGTTCCCGGGGTTCAAGGAGCTCAAGCCGATGGTGTTCGCCGGCCTGTATCCGGTAGAGAGCCATCAGTACTCGGAGCTGCGCGAGGCGCTGGAGAAGCTGCGGCTGAACGACGCGTCGTTCTTCTACGAGCCGGAAACGTCCGCGGCGCTCGGGTTCGGCTTCCGGTGCGGCTTCCTGGGGCTGCTGCACATGGAGATCGTTCAGGAACGGCTCGAGCGCGAGTACGGCATGGACCTGGTGACGACGGCGCCGGGCGTGCTGTATCGCGTGACGACGACCGACGGGACCGTGGAGGAGATCGACAGTCCCGCGAAGATGCCCGACGCCGGGCGCATTGCCAGGCTCGAGGAGCCGGTGATCACGGCGATGATTCTCACGCCGTCCGAGCACGTCGGACCGATCCTGCAGCTCTGCCAGGACAAGCGAGGGATCCAGAAGAAGCTCGAGTACCTGAAGTCCGATCGCGTCCTCATCACGTACGAGCTGCCATTCAACGAGGTCGTGATGGACTTCTACGATCGGCTGAAGACGCTGTCGCGGGGGTACGCGTCGCTGGACTACCACGTGACCGGCTACTGGGAATCGCCGCTCGTCAAAATGGACATCCTGGTCAACGGCGAGCCGGTGGACGCGCTCTCGGTCATCGTGCACCGCGACGGGGCCTACGAGCGCGGGCGCGCGCTCGCCTCCAGGATGCGCGCGCTCATCCCGAGGCAGATGTTCGAGATTGCGATCCAGGCATCGATCGGCAACCGGGTCATCGCGCGCGAGAGCGTGAAGGCGCTGCGCAAGAACGTGCTGGCGAAGTGCTACGGCGGCGACATCACCCGCAAGCGCAAGCTGCTCGAAAAGCAGAAGGAAGGCAAGAAGCGCATGAAGCGCGTGGGACGCGTGGAGATTCCCCAGGAAGCCTTCCTGGCGGTCCTGAAAGTCGGCACGGAATAGGCTGGAGGCCGGAGGTCCATGTCAAAGGCGGCCGCGCCCGTCGAGCACAAGAAATCGACCGCGCGCGAGTACTTCGAGTCGATCGTCATCGCCGTGATCCTGGCGCTCTTCATCCGCACCTTCGTCGTGCAGGCGTTCAAGATCCCGACGGGATCGATGGAGAACAATCTGCTCATCGGCGATCACCTGCTGGTGAACAAGTTCGTGTTCGGTCCCACGGCGTCGGGCGCCGAGGAGACGCTGCTGCCGATCGATCCGATCCAGCGCCGCGATGTGGTGGTCTTCAAGTATCCCGAGGAGCCCGATCGCGACTTCATCAAGCGCATCATCGGGTTGCCCGGGGAGACGATCGAGCTGCGGAACAAGAAGGTGTTCGTAAACGGACAGCCGCTCGACGAGCCCTACGTCCATTTCCTCGAGCCTCCCTCCGACAGCGGCCCCGGCGACGAAGACTTCACCCACTTCGACGTGCGGCGACAGTACGGGCCGGTCACGGTTCCTGCCAGCCAGTACTTCGTCATGGGGGACAACCGCGACAACTCGCAGGACAGCCGGTACTGGGGCTTCCTGCCGCGGGACTACATCAAGGGCAAGGCACTGATGGTCTATTGGTCCTACGAGGCCGACCGAGAAGACTATCAGCGGACCGGTCTCGGGGATCAGGTGGGGGGCATCCTGTCCACCGTTACGCACTTCTTCACCAAGACCCGCTGGAGCCGGTTGCTGCACCAGATCCACTGATGCCTCTCCTCATGTCCGCCCTGCGGATCGGGATCGCCGTCGCGATCCTCAACGGCGCCTTTCGCACGGCCGCCGTCTACTGGAGCTTCTACCAGTTCGAGGACGCGGCCCAGCAACTGGCGCTCTTCGGCTGGCAGACGCCGCTCGACGTGCTGCACAGCACCACGTACGCCCGGGCGGGCGAGCTGCAGATTCCAATCACGGAGGAGCAGATCAGCGTGACCCGCGACGGTCCGAAGACGTTCATCCAGGCCAGCTACGAGCATCCGGTCGAGTACTTCCCTAACCAGACATACCCGCTCAAGCTCTCGTTCAAGGTCGAAGGGCGGAACCTGACCGGCGCGACGGTCAGGTAATCAGAGGTCCCGGAACCCTTTCAACGTCATTGGAGCAGCGCGTGTGCCCGGCCGGCCTCCTCGCCGGCGGTTCGCTCGAGGTCCTGTCGCTCCGAGCGCACGCGCTCGACGTAGTCCGCGTCGGTCAGCCCGCCGAGGTTGATGTCGACGTTGAGTCCCGCGCCGGTGACGCCGGCCACGAGCAGCGCCAGGGCGACGCCCACGTCGCTGGTCGCGTTGCGGCTGCCGCTGCGGGCCACGACCACGGCGTGACCGAGGGCGTCGCGGCACGCGCGCATCGTCTCGAGCGGCACCTCGGTGGCCTGCCGGGTCGCGGCCTGGATGGCCGCCTTCCGTGCCGTCCTCTCCTGGTCCGATCCTTTCGGCAGCTTGAACGCCGCCACGACGGCGGTGTACGCGTCGCTGTCGGTGTCCACCAGCCTCGTCAGCCGGTCGCGCAGAGGGCGGAGATGGGCGGCGGTCTCGGCGAGATCGGCGGTCTCTTCGGGCGCGCCGGTCTTGGTCTTCGGCATGCCGGCGACCATCAGGAGGAGCGACGCGCCGAGGGCGCCCGCCACGGCGGATGCGGAACCGCCGCCGGGAACGGGGTCGCTCGAGGCGAAGGCCTCGAGGAGCTCGGCGAGCGCCAGCGAGGAGTACGTGGTCATGCGACGATCCGCCCTTTCTTGACGACGGCCCGGATTGACGGCGCACCGACGCGAATCAGGTCCACCAGCTCGCCTCTGACGATGACCGCGTCCATCAGCTTGCCGGG
>JBOGIW010000185.1:0-3315 GCA_050748045.1 Vicinamibacterales bacterium
CGCTGCCGGGCAACTCCTCCTCCGGCCGAAACGACCGTCCCAGCACGGGGTTCACGCCGAGCACCCGAAGCGCGTTCCAGGTCATGCCGGTGCCGGGCAGCCGCTCCGGCTCGCCGCGGCCGGTCAGGTTCACGACGACGTTCGAGAAGGCCGCCAGTTCGAGGCTGGCGCTCCGCTCACGCGCATCGAGGAGCTCGGGTTCCGAGAACCCGTAGTCCCGCACGCCATCGAGCAGGTTGCGGACCACCACCACGGACTCGGCGTTCGCATAGGGCAGCGGCCGCAGCAGGACGGCGTGAACGACGCTGAAGATGGCCGTGCTCGCGCCGATGCCGGTGGCCAGCGTCAGCACGGCAATCGCCGTGAAGCCCGGCGTGCGACGCATCATCCGCGCGGCGTACGCCACGTCCTGTTTCGCCTGGGCGACGTGCTCGCGCGGCGCCGTCCGCGCCATGCCAGCCAGCGTGTCGCACCAGAGGCGCGCCAGCGCCCGCGCGCCGCCGGCGTGCGCCTCGCGATGCTGCGCCCGGAACGTGCGCGTCATCTCGGATTCGTAGTCGGCGCGGAACACTTCGGGAAAGACGAGCCGGACGAGACGATGGAAGAGCCGCACGTGCCTGGACATCGGGACCCCTTCACACCGTGCGCGGCTTCCGGATGAACAGCTTCGCGCGCGCCTGGCCGACGGCCTCCTCCATGCGCTGCGCCTCGGCTATCGCGACTGCCCGGCCGTTGTCGGACAGCCGGTAATACCGCCGCCGCTCGTCGTCGAGGGACGGGTCCGGCCGCTCCTCGCACTCGACGATGAGGCCGTCCTGGACGAAGCGCTTGACGAGCGCGTAGAGCGTGCCGGCGCTGAGTCGCACCTTGCCGTCGGTGCGGCGGTGCACTTCCTTGATGATGGCGTAACCGTGCTTCTCGCCGTCGGCGAGCGCCACGAGCACTTGGAACATCGGCGGCGTCAGCGGAAGGTATGGCTCGGGGTCGAAGCTGCGTTTCACCATGGGGCCCGCGAGACTATAGCGACACTCGATACACTGTCAAGAACAGCGATATAGACGGCCCGAACCGGCAAAAGGTTTACGGCGGGGTCAGACCGGGGTCAGAGTAGCGATGCGATCCGTATCAAGGGGTTGAGTCGAGTCATGTAGCTACTCTGACCCCGATCTGACCCCGCTCAGAACAGCTGCGGGGCGACAGACCAGCGGCGCTCGTGCTCGAGCAGCCACTGCTTCCGGTCGAGGCCGCCGCCGTAGCCGGTCAGCGTGCCGTTCGAGCCAATCACCCGGTGGCAGGGCACGATGATCGCGATGGGGTTGGCGCCGTTGGCGAGACCCACGGCCCGGGCGCCATTGTGAAGGTGGAGCTCGGCGGCGATGTCGCCGTACGACCGCGTGTGACCGGCCGGGATGGCGAGCAGGCGCTCCCACACGCGCCGCTCGAAGGCGGTGCCGTGCATGCCAAGCGGCAAGACCCGCGAATCGGCCGCGCGGCCCCCGAAGTACGCCTCCAGCCACGCCGCCGTGGCGTCGAGCACGCCGTTCGTCCCGTCCTCGATGGTGTGCGGCGGAACCCAGCGCGCGAGGCGCGCCTCGAGGCGATGATGCCGTTCCTCCTTCCCGAACTCCAGCGCCACGAGGGACGCGTCGGAGGCCAGGGCCATCATGGGGCCGACGGGAGTCTCGATCATCCGGCGTCGCAGCGCGAGCATCGCTCTATCTTCGATCTTTGCAGGCCGGTTTTCGACTGTTACCTTCCGTGGCCACGACGACTCGGAGATCGGCCTGGCTGCGGACATCTGGCGGAGCCGCGATCCACGGCGACGTGAGGCTCACGGAAAGACGAGTGCCCTTCTTGATTGCGACCGCGGATTGCGGAAGGGCGGAGAGCGGACTTGCCCTCCAACCCACTACAATGTCGCCGCATGTCCGCGAGCGAGACCGTCGAAGCGCGGGGCCACCTCATCGACTCGGGGCACCTCAGCGCCATCATGGACAAGGTAATCGAGCTCGACTCGAACTACGAGATCGTCCGCTTCGAGATCGGCCGCACCAACGATGAGGTGTCACGGATCGAGATGCACCTCACGGCCCCCTGCGAGGCGGCGCTCGCCGAGCTGCTCCAGGAGCTGACGGTCTTCGGCTGCCACCCGGTGCGCGAATCGGACGCCGTGGCGCGGCCCGCCGAAAAGGACCGGTGCGTGCCGGACGACTTCTACTCCACCACCAACTACCGCACGCACGTCCGGCTCGGCGGCCAATGGGTCGAGGTCGGGCGCCAGCGCATGGACGCCGTGATCGTGGTCTCGGGGAACCGCGCCGAGTGCCGCACGCTCCGCGACGTGCGCGCCGGCGAGCACGTCGTCTGCGGCCACGACGGCATCCGCGTGACGCCGGAGTTCCGCGAGCGCGACCGCCTCGGCTTCGCGTTCATGAGCAACGACGTGTCGTCGGAGCGCCGCGTGGAAGCAAGCGTCGCCCGCATCGCCGACATGATGCGCGAGGTCAAGCGGAGCGGCGGCCGTATCGCGGTCGTGGCCGGGCCCGTCGTCGTCCATACCGGCGGAGCGGAGCACTGCTCCGCGCTCATCCGCCAGGGCTACGTCGATGTCGTCCTGGCGGGCAACGCGCTCGCCGTGCACGACATCGAGTACGCGCTCTCGGGGACGTCGCTCGGCATCGACCTGGCGGCCGGCGCACCGGTTGAACACGGCCACCGCAATCACATGGCCGCGATCAACGCGATCAACCGGGCCGGGAGCATCCGCCGGGCCGTCGAGAGCGGCGTCCTCCGCTCGGGTGTCATGTACGAGTGCGTCACGCACGGCGTCGAGTACGTCCTCGCCGGCAGCATCCGCGACGACGGCCCCCTGCCCGACACGGTCATGGACCTCGTGGAGGCACAGGACCGCTACGCCGAGGCGCTCGGTCAGAACGTGCAGTTGGTGCTGATGCTGTCGTCGATGCTCCATAGCATCGGCGTGGGCAACATGCTGCCGGCCTGGGTCCGGGTGGTGTGCGTCGACATCAACCCGGCTGTAGTGACGAAGCTCACCGACCGAGGAAGTATGCAGACCATCGGCGTCGTCACCGACGTCGGTTTGTTCCTCCACCACCTCGCCATGAGGCTGGCAGACGCGACATGAAGCGGGATTGGCTCACCCTGGCGTTCGGCGTGGCGCTCGTCGGAGCGGTTGTCGGGCTCAGCCTGCGGCACAACATGAGCCGCGAGCCGGCCGCGTCCGATCCTCCGGCGGCCGAGTCCCATCCCCCGGCGCCCCCGGCGGCCGGGCCCGCGCCTCCCACGCCCGAGGGG
>JBOGIW010000186.1:0-2927 GCA_050748045.1 Vicinamibacterales bacterium
CAGCTTGGGCGTCGAGGCGCCCGCCCGGCAAGGCGCGAGGAGCGCGCATACCGGGAGTATGTAAGCGACGAGCAACGCAGCCCGGCGGGATGCATCGGCGGCCAAGGTGGCCACCTTGTTCCGACCAGGGTCCTTAGGCTACGGAGGCACGGATGGCTAAGCTCGAAGCCCCGCAGGGGCGTGGAGACGAACGGCTGCGGCTCACGCTCGATCCCGGCGCGCGGAACGGCGCGAAGATCAAGGTCGTCGGCGTCGGCGGCGGGGGCAGCAACGCCGTGAACCGCATGGTGGACCAGGGCCTCGGCGGCGTGGAGTTCATTGTCGCGAACACCGACCTCCAGGCGCTGAATTGCAACCGGGCCGCCCAGAAGATCCAGATCGGCACCAAGCTGACGAAAGGGCTCGGCGCCGGCGCGGACCCGAACATCGGGCGGCAGGCGGCGCTCGAGGACACCGATACGCTGATCCATGCACTGTCCGGGGCCGACATGATCTTCGTGACCACGGGCATGGGCGGCGGCACCGGCACCGGCGCCGCACCCGTGATCGCCAGCCTGGCGAGCGAGCTCGGCGCGCTGACCATCGCCGTCGTCACGAAGCCGTTCAAGTTCGAGGGCAAGAAGCGGGCGCTGCAGGCCGAAGCCGGGCTCGAAGCCCTCCGCGAGTGCGTCGACACGGTGATCACGATCCCGAACGAGCGTCTCCTGTCGATCATCGACCGGCGCACGACGATGCACGAGGCCTTCATCGTCGCCGACGACGTGCTGCGGCAGGCGATTCAGGGGATCTCGGATCTCATTCTCGTGCCGGGGCTCATCAATCTCGATTTCGCCGACGTGAAGACGATCATGTCGGGGATGGGCGTGGCGATGATGGGCACGGGAACCGCCGAAGGCGACGGCCGGGCCATCACGGCCGCGCAGAAGGCGATCTCGAGCCCGCTCCTGGAGGATAGCTCCGTGAACGGCGCGCGTGGCGTGATTATCAACGTCACCGGCGGGCCGGACATGTCGCTGATGGAAGTGAACGAGGCGTCGAGCATCATCCACGAGGCCGCGCACGAGGACGCGAACATCATCTTCGGCGCGGTGGTCGACCCGAACATCCAGGGCCGCGTCAAGATCACGGTCATCGCCACGGGCTTCGATCGCCGGGGGAGCTCGCGCAGCCTGCCCGCGTCGGCCCTGCAGACGCCGGTCGACCTGCACAGCTACACGGCGCACGTGTCCATGCGAGGGGAGCGCCACATGGAGCAGCCGCTGGCGCACGCGAGCGGCCAGGTCCACCAGGCCCCGCCGATGACCATGTCGCGCCGGCCGACGATCGACCTCACGCTCCCCACGACCGCCACGGGTCCGCTGACAGGGGCAGGCACCGGCGCCGTGTCGGGAGTGAAGTCGCAGGACTCCGCTCACGACCTGTCGTCGCCGCTGGACGTGCCGGCGTTCTTGAGGCGCCAGAACTGAGCCGTTCGGAGCGTGTCGGGCCGTCCGGACGGTGAGGGCCGTTTTCGTTCACCGCCTGGACTGGATCCGGTAATTCGTAGGATTCAAGGCCCGAACGACGGGAACGACGAGCACGGTCGGCACCCGATCCTCGCGGGCTCGTCGAAGGTCCCGAACTTCCGGCGTCCACCTGATAGACTAGGTAAATCCAGCCCACTCGCGAGCGACGGCGCCTCAGCCGGAGCTCGCGGACGGGGCTCCGGTTCTCCGCGTGTCCCGTTCGCATCACGGTGTGACCCGATGAAGCACTGGCAGCAGCGTGAGCGTGCCCTCGAGATCCTCTCGAAAGAGGTGGGGTACGTGCGGAAGCCGCACGGCGGCCGGCTGCGCGTCGCGCTCGTATTCCCGAACACCTACTTCGTCGGGATGTCGAACCTCGGGTTCCAGACCGTCTACACCCTCTTCAATGCCGAGGACGGGATCGTCTGCGAGCGCGTGTTCCTGCCGCCGAAGCAGGAAGTGGCGACGCACCTGGCCTCCGGGGCTCCGCTCGTCTCGCTCGAGTCCCAGACGCCCGTGTCCGAGTTCGACATCGTCGCCTTCTCGGTGTCGTTCGAGTGGGACTACACGAACGTGCTCACCATCCTGCGGATGGCGGGCATCCCGCTGCGAGCCGACGCGCGCACGGAGCACGATCCGCTCGTCATGATCGGGGGTGCCGTGACGTTCGTGAACCCGGAGCCGCTGGCGCTCTTCGCCGACGTGGTCGCCGCAGGCGAAGGCGAAGCGCTCGTCCCGCCGCTGCTGCAGGCCTTCAACGCCGCGTCCGATCGCCATGACCTCATGAGGCGGCTCGCGAACGAGCGAGGCTTTTACGTGCCGGCGTTCTACGCCGTGGAGTACGGCGCCGATGGAACCGTCACGAGATTCGTGCCGCGCGAGGGCACGGGCGCTCCGCCGGTGGTGAAGAAGGCCGCGCTCACGACGACGGAGGCGGTGGATCCGCCCGCGACGAGGATCTTCACGCCGGACACGGAGCTCGGGTCGCGATTCCTGGTGGAAGTGGTGCGCGGGTGCGCGAACCTGTGCCGCTTCTGCTGGGCCGGCTACAACTACCTGCCGGTGCGCGCGTTTCCGAAAGAACGGATCCTCGAGCTGGCGGAACGGGCCAGGTCCTGGTCG
This sequence comes from Vicinamibacterales bacterium, assembly GCA_050748045.1. Lineage (GTDB taxonomy): Bacteria > Acidobacteriota > Vicinamibacteria > Vicinamibacterales > UBA2999 > CAVYVZ01. The sequence goes on from JBOGIW010000186.1 coordinate 2,628, forward strand.
AGCCGGGCGGGCCTGGTGTCGATCGCGCTCTGCGATCACCCCGACATCGAGGAGATCCTCACGCGCCTGGTGGCGATGGGCTACTCGATCAGCCCCGCGTCGCTGCGGCTCGACGACCTGACGCCGACCATCGTGCGTCTGCTCCGCGAGAGCGGCGAGCGATCGATCACGATCGCGCCGGAAACCGGTTCGGACCGCCTCCGCCGCGTTGTCAACAAGACCGTCACGAACGACGAGATCCTCGCCGCCGCCGACACGATCTTCAGCCAGGGGATGGAGAGCCTGAAGCTGTACTACATG
>JBOGIW010000187.1:0-7007 GCA_050748045.1 Vicinamibacterales bacterium
GGCGCGAATCGAGCTCGGCCGAACCGACCGCGTAGAGGCGGACGCGCGGCCCGGCGGCCGCGCGGAAGCCGTCGAAGCGCGCGGCCGGCACGAAGGCCGCGGTGGCGCGTGTGTACTCGAAGAAGTACTGGAGCAGGTCGGGCGGCGCGTCAGGATTGACCATCACGACGACCGAGCCGCGGCGCAGGATGCCGAAGAGGGCCGCGACGTAATCCGGCGAATCGGGCAGCGCGATAATGACGCGCTCTTCCGGCCGGATGTCGTCGGAGGCGAGGAGCGCCGCATGGCGCCCCGACAGGCGGGCGAGCTCGGCATAGGTCAGCGTCCGCTCGCCGGTGCGGATGGCGGGCCTCGCGCCACGCCCTTCCGCCAGGCGGCTGTCGAGGAGATGCCCGGCCAGGTTCAGACGCACGGGAAACAGATTACACTCGACGGCAGCATGTCGGTGCATGTGCTCGCCACGATGACGTGGACCGACGTCCGCGCGCTCCCGGCCGGCCGTACGGTGGCCATCCTGCCGACCGGCGCCATCGAAGCGCACGGTCCGCACCTTCCGCTCGGCACGGACATCGTAATCGCGGAGGCGATGGCGCGCGCGGGCGCCGAGCGCCTGTCGGCGCGCAGCCTCGAGGTGGTCGTGGTGCCGGCGCTCCCCGTGGCGCCGTCTCCGTTCGCGACCGCGTTCGCCGGCACGATCCATACGCCGGCTGAAGCGACCACGATGATGGTCGCCGGCGTCGCGCGCAGCCTGGCGAACCACGGCATTCGCTTCACGGCCATCGCCAACGCCCACCACGATCCGGCGCACGTCGACGCGCTGCGCGCCGCCGTCGCGAGCGTGGCCAAGGATCGGCACGCCACGCTCGTGTTCCCCGACCTGACGCGCCGCCGCTGGGCCGAGAAGCTGACCGACGAGTTCAGGAGCGGCGCGTGTCACGCCGGACGCTACGAGGGATCGATCGTGCTGGCGGAGCAGCCGCAGACCGTGAAGGCCTCGGTCATGCGCCTGCTCGCTCCGAACCCGCGATCGCTCATCGACGCGATCCGGACGGGACATGCCACGTTCATGGACGCGGGCGGCCCCGATGCCTACTTCGGCTTCCCCGCCGACGCCACCGCCGACGAGGGGCACGCCATCGTCGGCATGCTCGCCGCGATCCTCGAGGAAGCGGTGCTCGAGGCGCTCGAGGAGCCGCGGTGAAGGGGCGCACGGCGGTAATCACCGGAGGAGGGCGAGGTGTCGGCGCGGCCGTCGCGGCGCGGCTTGCCGCCGCCGGCGCGAGCGTGCTCGTCGCCTCGCGCACCACCCGGCAGGTCGAGGACGTGGCCGCGCGGCTTCGCGCCGACGGCCATACGGTGCACGCCGAAACGTGTGACGTGGCCGACCCGGCGAGCATCGATCGGCTCGCGTCGCGCGCCGCCGAACGCCTCGGCCGCGTCGACATCCTCATCAACAACGCGGGCGTCGCCCTGGCGTCGGCCGTCCACAAGACGAGCCTCGACGACTGGAACCGGCTCTTCGCCGTGAACGCCACGAGCGCATTCCTGTGCCTGAAGGCCTTCCTGCCGGCCATGATCGAGCGGGGCTGGGGCCGCGTCGTCAACGTCGCGTCAATTGCCGGCCTGACCGCGGACCGGTACATCGCCGCGTACGCGGCCTCGAAGCACGCGCTCCTCGGTCTGACGCGCGCGGCTGCCGCCGAGGCGGCCGCCCACGGCGTCACCGTGAACGCCGTCTGCCCCGGCTACCTCGCCACCGACATGACGCGCGAGAGCGTGGCGCGCATCGTCCGCACGACCGGGCGCACGGAGGCGCAGGCGCTTGAGGCGATTTTGCAGACGACGCCGCAGCGGCGGCTGATCGAGGCCGATGAGGTGGCGGAGGCCGTGGCCTACCTGTGCACCGACGCCGCGCGGGGCGTCAACGGAGAGGCGCTCGTCATCGACGGAGGCGAGCTGAGACGGTGAACCCCTTCACGACGGTCAATCCACCGGTACTCGGGAGGCCGGTCGGCTTCTCGCACGGAATGCTGGCCCCGGCCGGGTCGCGCCTCCTGTTCGTCGCGGGACAGACGGCGGCGGACGCGGAGGGACGCATCGCCGACACCAGCTTCGCGCCGCAGTTCGAGGCGGCCCTCACGCACGTCCTGACCGTTGTCGCCACCGCCGGAGGACGCGCCGAGCACGTCGCGCGCATGACGATCTACGTCACCGACATGGACGCGTACCTCGAGAGCCGCCCCACGCTCGGAGAGATCTGGACACGGCTGATGGACCGTCACTACCCGGCGATGGCGCTCGTCGGAGTGACGCGTCTCGTCAACGCCGAGGCGACTGTCGAGATCGAAGCCACGGCGGTAATCCCTTCATGAGACCGACGTCGTTTCTCTACGAGCTCGACACCGGCTCGGGCGTCGCCACGCTCACGCTGAACCGGCCCGAGCGGCTCAACGCGCTCACGTTCGAGGTCTACGATGAGCTTCGGGAGACGTTCCGCGCGCTCGACACGGCCGAGGGCGTCCGCGCCATCGTCATCACCGGCGAGGGACAGGCGTTCTGCTCCGGCGGCGACGTGCACGACATCATCGGCGCGCTCGTCGCCCGCGACTACCGGGGCCTTGTGGACTTCACACGCATGACGTGCGACCTGGTGCTCGCCATCCGCCGCTGCCGGCGTCCCGTCGTTGCCGCCCTGAACGGCACGACGGCGGGCGCCGGCGCGGTGATCGCCACGGCATGCGACATCCGCATCGCGGCTGCCTCGGCGAAGATCGCCTTCCTCTTCACGAAGGTCGGTCTCTCCGGCGCCGACATGGGCGCGGCCTGGATGCTCCCGCGCATCGTCGGCCTCGGCCGCGCCGCCGAGCTCCTGCTGACCGGCGACTTCATCGCCGCCGACGAGGCGCTCCGCATCGGCCTCTACAACCGCGTCGTGCCCGACGGCGAGGCGCTCGCCGCCGCGCGCGTCTTCGCCGAGCGGCTGGCCCAGGGACCGTCCTTCGCGCACGAGATCACCAAGGACGCGCTCAATCGCGAGGCGCACATGGACCTTGCCACGGCGCTCGCTTCGGAGGCACAGATCCAGGCCTCGCTCATGACGTGCGCCGACTTCCGCGAGGCGTACGACGCGTTCGTCGCGAAGCGGCCGCCGAGGTTCCGCTGATGCTGCGCGGGGTGGCCCGGCTGCGCGGCATCGAAGCGATCAACGCGTTCCTCGACGCGCGCCACGTGGAGCTGGCCGGCCGGCTGGTGCATTTCTGCGATACGCGACTGGCCGGCGATGCCGAGCCCGACTCGGACGACGAGGCGCGGCGCGCGGCGCGGGCGCGGCTCCGCCTGATGGGCGAGGCCGGATGGTATGGGCCGATTGGCGCATCGGATCTGCGCGCCTTGTGCCTCACGCGCGAGCAGGTGGCCTTCGCCGATCCGCTCGCCGATGCCGTGCTGGCGCTGCAGGCGCTCGGCGGAACGCCTCTCGTCCTCGCCGGCACGGAGGCGCAGCGCGCGAAGTGGCTCGACCCGATCCTGACCGGCCGCGCCATGGCGGCCTTCGCCATGAGCGAGCCGGATGCAGGCTCCGACGTCGCCGCCATGCGGACCACCGCGCGCCGCGAGGGGAGCGGCTGGGTGCTCGACGGCGAGAAGCACCTGATCTCGAACGCCGGCATCGCCGACGTGTATCTCGTGTTCGCCGTGACGACGCCTGGCGCAGGCAGCCGCGGCATCAGCTTGTTCATCGTGCCCGCCGACGCGCCCGGGCTGATCTACGCGGGCCCGCAGGTCCTGGCCGCGCCCCATCCTCTCGGACGCATCCGTCTCGAAGGCTGCACGGTCGGGAACGACGCTCTGCTCGGCGAGCGCGACGGCGGCTTCAAGCTGGGGATGACGACGCTCGACCGCGTGCGCCCGTCGGTGGGCGCCGCCGCGTGCGGCATGGCGGCGCGCGCGCTCGTCGAGGCGCTGCAGCACGCCTCCACACGCACGCAGTTCGGCGCCCCGCTCGCCAGCCTGCAGCTCGTGCGCGACAAGCTTGGCCGCATGGCCTCGGAGCTGGAGGCCTCGCGGCTCCTCGTGTACCGCGCCGCCTGGCAGCGCGACCATCATGACGCCCGCATCACGCTCGAGGCCGCGATGGCCAAGGGCGTCGCCACCGAAGCGGCGCAGCACGTCGTCGACGAGGCGGTGCAGATCTTCGGCGGGCGCGGGGTGCTCGTGGGCAATCCCGCCGAGCGGCTGTACCGCGCCGTGCGCGCCCTCCGCATCTACGAGGGGGCCACCGAGGTTCAGCGCCTCATCATCGCCGGGGCGCTCCTGGAAGAAGTGTGATGCGCATCGCCATCGTCGGGGGCGGACCCGGCGGTCTGTACTTCGCGACCCTGATGAAGAAGGTGGACCCCCGGCACGAGATCGTCGTGTACGAGCGGAACCGCCCCCACGATACGTTCGGCTTTGGCGTCGTCTTCTCGGACGCGACGATGGCGGGCATCGCCGAGGCCGATTCCGAGGCATACCAGGAGATCGCGCGGCCCCTCGTCCACTGGGACGACATCGAAGTCAACTACGCGGGCGCGACGATGACGTCCACGGGGCACGGCTTCAGCGGAATGAGCCGGCATACGCTGCTCGAGATCCTGCAGGACCAGGCGCGGGCCGTGGGCGTACACCTGTGCTTCGAGCACGAGGTGACGACGCTCGCGGACCTGCGCGCAGAGTTGATCGTCGGGTCGGACGGCGTGAACAGCACCGTGAGGCGGCTTCTGGAGCCGAAGGTCACGACACTGGTCGACGTGAGACCGAACCGGTTCGTCTGGCTCGGCACGACCAAGCCGTTTCCCGCGTTCACGTTCTACTTCAAGCCGGACGAGCACGGCCTCTGGCGCGTGCACGCCTACCAGTACGCCCCGGGCCGTTCCACCTTCATCGTGGAATGCCGGGACGAGACGTGGCGCGCGTCGGGCATGGACCTGGCCGACGAGGAGCAGACGGCCGCCTTCCTCGAGCGCCTCTTCGCCGAGGAGCTGGCCGGCTACCCGCTCGTCACGAACCGGAGCATCTGGCGGCAGTTTCCCACGGTTCGCACCGAGCCGTGGACGGCGGGACACGTCGTGCTGCTCGGGGACGCGGCACACACGGCGCACTTCTCCGTGGGATCGGGCACGCGCATGGCGATGGAGGACGCCGTGGCGCTCTGCAACGCGCTGGCCTCGTCGGCAGACGTGCCGCAGGCGCTCCAGGCGTACGAGGCGGCGCGCCGGCCGCAGGTGGAGAGCCTGCAGCGGGCCGCCCAGGCGTCGCTGCAGTGGTTCGAAGACACCGAGCGCTACCTGTCACTCGACCCGGTGCAGTTCACCTTCTCGCTCCTGACGCGCTCGCTCCGTATCACGCACGAGGACCTCCGCCGGCGCGACCCGGCGTTCCTGGCGCGCGTGGACCGCCACGTGGCCGAGGAGGCGGCACGACAGGCGGGGACCCCCGCGATCGTGACCGCCACGCCTCCTCCTCCGATGTTCACGCCGTTCCGCCTTCGCGACCTCCTCATCGCCAACCGGGTCGTCGTCTCGCCGATGTGCCAGTACGTCGCCGACGACGGGACGGTCGGCGACTGGCACGTGGTGCACCTGGGCAGCCGCGCCATCGGCGGCGCGGGGCTCGTCATGGCCGAGATGACCGACGTGTCGCGCGACGCGCGCATCTCGCCTTGGTGCGCCGGGCTCTACAAGCGCGAGCATGCCGAGGCGTGGAGGCGCGTCGTCGAGTTCGTGCACCGCGAGTCGGATGCGAAGATCGGCATCCAGCTCGGACACGCCGGCCGCAAGGGCGCGACGAAGCGCCTCTGGGAAGGCGACAACGAGCCGCTCGCCGAGGGCGGATGGCCGATCGTGTCGGCGTCACCCATTCCGTACTTTCCGGACAGGAGCCCCGTGCCGCGCGAAATGACGCGCGCCGACATGGCCGAGGCCGTCGACGACTATGCGCGCGCGGCCGCGCTGGCGCGCGACGCCGGCTTCGATCTCCTCGAGATCCACATGGCGCACGGGTATCTCCTCGCCTCGTTCATCTCGCCGATGACGAACACGCGTACCGACGAATACGGCGGCGGCCTCGAGAACCGGCTGCGGTTTCCGCTCGAGGTCTTCGACGCGTGCCGCGCGGTCTGGCCCGCGGAACAGCCGATGAGCGCCCGCATCAGCGCAGTCGACTGGGTGCCGGGCGGCATGACGCCGGACGACGCCGTGGAGGTGGCCCGGCTGCTGAAGCAGCACGGGTGCGACGTCGTGGACGTGTCGGCCGGCCAGACGGTGGCCGATCAGCAGCCCGAGTACGGGCGCCTCTTCCAGACGCCGTTCGCCGATCGCATCCGCCACACGGCCGGCATCGCGACGATGGCCGTCGGCAACATCTCGTCGTACATGGACGTGAACACGATCATCGCGTCGGGACGGGCCGACCTGTGCCTGCTTGCGCGCGCGCACCTGTTCGACCCGTATTGGGCGCGCCACGCGGCGTGGATGCTCGGCTACCCCCTGCCATGGCCGGATCCGTACAAGTCCGTCGAGCGCTACACCCCGCGCTTCGAGTTCCGGTTCACGGGAGACAAAACGTAGGAGATTGAGATTGGGTTTGTGCTTGGGAGTGGCGAGATTGGGAGTTGGAGAAGGAGTTGGGAGTTGGGAGTTTGGGAGTTGGAGATTAGGAGTTGGGAGTTGGGAGGTTGGGAGTCGGGAGTTGGGAGTTGAGCGCAGGGAGAAGATTGGGAGTTGGGAGTTGGAGATTGGGAGTTGGGAGTTGAAGAAGAAGAATCCCGCCGTCACGTACAGCAGCTATCTCAGGATCGACGAGCTTCTGTCGCTGCAGCAGCCTCGCTCGAGCGGGCCCGAGCACGACGAGATGCTGTTCATCGTCATTCATCAGGTGTACGAGCTCTGGTTCAAGGAGCTGCTGCACGAGCTCGATCGCGTGAGGACGCTCCTCCAGGGTGACGGGCTGCACCGGGCGCAGCACACCTT
>JBOGIW010000188.1:0-7765 GCA_050748045.1 Vicinamibacterales bacterium
GGGCCACCTGGCGAAGCTCGTCGTAGACGAGCGGGACGATGTGCTCGATGGCGGCGCGATCGCCGGCGCGCCAGCGCGCGAGCCACTGCGTGACGTGCGCCTCGGCCATAGGGACCGACAGGAATCATACGGCGGTCTGGCCGCCCGGCTCCCATCCGAAGTCGTCTCACCCTGCGCGCCGTTTCGGCCGATACGGAGGACGGCGCCGCCGAGGGATTAGTCGTCGTCTCCGGCCGCCATCGTGCCGAGCGTCCCGCTCCCCTTCTGCATCAAGTACTCCTTGACGAACGGATCGAGGTCGCCACCCTTCAGCACGCGGTCCACGTCGCCCACCTCCACCTTCGTCCGGTGGTCCTTGATCATCTGGTAGGGCTGCAGCACGTAACTGCGAATCTGGCTGCCGAAGCCAATCTCCTTCTTCGCGCCGGTAATCTGCTCCATCTTCGCCTGCTGCTCCTTCAGCTTCAGGTCGAAGAGGCGCGCCTTCAGCACGCGCATCGCCGAGTCGCGGTTGCGGTGCTGCGATCGCTCGTTCTGGCACGAGACGACGATGCCCGACGGGAGGTGGGTGATCCGGACGGCGGAGTCGGTGACGTTGACGTGCTGGCCGCCGGCGCCGCTCGACCGGTACGTATCGATGCGGAGGTCCTTCTCCTCGATCTCGAGGTCCTCGTCTTCCGGCAGCTCCGGCCAGACGAAGACCGACGCGAAGGACGTGTGGCGGCGCGCCGCCTGATCGAACGGCGAGATGCGCACGAGGCGGTGGACGCCGGCCTCGGCCGACATCAGGCCGAAGGCGTACTCGCCCTGGAGTGTGAAGGTGGCGCTCTTGATGCCGGCGTCCTCGCCGGGCTGGTAGTCGATGATCTCGCGCCGGAAGCCGCGGCGCTCCGCCCACTTCAGGTACATGCGGAGGAGCATCTCGGCCCAGTCCTGCGACTCGGTGCCGCCCGCGCCCGGGTGGATCGTGACGATCGCGTTGGCGCGATCGTGGGCGCCGCCGAGCATCTTCTTCGTCTCGGCGGCCTCCACCTCCCGATCGAGCTCGTTCAGCCCGCGGGCCAGATCGTCGCCGACGTCCTCGCCCGCGCCGGCCCACTCGACGAGCACCGCCAGGTCGTCGCGCCGGCGATTCAGCGAGTCGCGAAGGGCGAGGTCTTCCTGCAGCCGCCGCTGCCGCTGCAGCGCCCTCTGCGCCTCCGCCTGGTTGCTCCAGAAGTCGGGCGAGGCGACCCGCCGCTCGAGATCGGCGACCTCCTGGGGCGAATAGGAGGCGTCAAAGATACCTCCGGAGGTCGGCCGCCCGCCGGTCGAGATCCTCGTACCTGCGTATCAAGTCTTCGAGCTCGACCGCCACGTGTGTACCTCGCTGATGATTCGAATGCGGAAATGCCGTGTGCGGAGTCTGCCTGACCTCTGCATGCCGTCACTCACACATTACCAGATGATCGCCCGACGACGATGAGCGCCGATGCCGTCAGCGCCATGGCGACGTACGCGACGGCGTCGCCGACGACCGAGTAGATCGTCCGGCGCGTCAGGAAGCGCGCGTCCTCGACGAGCGTCCGCTGCTCGAAGATCGCCGACTGCGCCACCACGCGCCCGTACGGGTCGACGACGCCGCTGATGCCGGTATTCGCCGCGCGGGCCAGGTACCGGCCCTGCTCGATGGAGCGCATCGAGGCCAGCGCGAAATGCTGGTACGGGGCAGACGAGCGGTCGTACCACGCGTCATTGGTGATCGTCGTCAGCAGCTCGCTCCCCGCCTCGACGGCCTGGCGGACAAGCGACGGGTAGACCACCTCGTAGCAGATGGCGGTGCTCGCCAGGTGGTTGCCGACGGGCAGCAGGACCATCGACGCGCCGGGCGCGAACTCGGCCAGGCTCTCCACGATCGGCGACACGAAGAAGAGCCACGACTTCATCGGGATGAACTCGCCGAACGGCACGAGGTGAATCTTCCGGTAAACCGCGGGCGTCCGGCCGTCGGGCGACACGAGGAACGCCGAGTTGTAGAGGCGCGGCGGCGGACCCCGTTCGATCTGGTCGCTGCCGAAGAGGATCGGCACGCGCAGCTCGCGCGCCAGCGCGCGGATCGTCTCGGCGCCGCCGTTGTCCTCCTCGAACATGAAGGGCGTCGAGGATTCCGGCCAGATCACCAGGTCCGCGCCGTTGCGGACCGCCTCGCGTGTCATCGCGATGTGCGTCGTGAAGATGCGGCGCGCCTCGGCGGGATCCCACTTGTCGTCCTGCGAGATGTTGCCCTGCACGAGCCCGATGCGGATCGGATTCCCCTCGCCCGTCAGCGATCCGTCTCTGATGCGCCACGCGCCCCACGCGCCGACGCCGAAGACGACGAGGGCGGCGGCGGCCAGGGCCTTCATCCGGGCGCGCCCCGTCGCCAGCACCGCGTAGGCGATGGCCGAGCTCACGAAGGCGACGAGGCCCGACACCCCGTAGACGCCGAGCGCGCTGGCCAGTTGCGCGATGGGCAGGACCGTGACCTGGCTGTTGCCGAGCGGGACCCACGGGAACCCGCCGAGCAGGTATCCGCGAAAGAACTCCGTCGCCACCCAGGGGGCCGCGGCGACGAGGACGCCGCTCGCGCCGGCGCGCGTGACGAGGCGCGCGGTGATGAGGGAGGCAATCGCCGGAAAGAGCGCCAGGTACAGCGCCAGCAGCAGCATGGCGACGATGGCCACGGGCGTCGCCAGGCCGCCGAACTCCTGCACGACCGTCGCAGTCCAGTACAAGGTGCCCACGAAGTACGTCGTCCCGGCCACGAGTCCCAGGGCGAAGGCCCGGCGCGGCCGCCGGCCCGGCGCGTGCCCCGTGCGGCCGTTCCAGCCGCTGAGCGCGAGGAGGAGCGGCACGAGCGCGATCCAGCCGAGGGCCGGATGCCCGTACCGCGGAAAGCTCAGCGCGAGCAGCGCGCCGGCCAGGAGCGCCAGGAGGTAGTCAGTGGAGAAACGCAAGCAGTGGAGGCTGGGTCAGGATAACGTGCACCGCGTCCATTTTATGGGGAGGTCCGTCGAACACCAAGGTCCGCCGTGCGCTGGCGGCTCTGTCCGCGCCTCGATAGCGCGCCTGGCGGAGAGCATCGCGACGTTCGTCCGACGAAAGTGTCGATGCAAAGGCGGCAACCGTGCGTGACGCCGGCACGATTCGCCACGTCGCGCAGCACGATGACCATTGACCAGGATTTCACTTTCGGCGAACGTGGTGCAACAACGTCATGGTCGATTTCCTGGCAGTTCATCCCCGCGAAGTTCGGAGCGAGCAGAGCCGATTCAAGGGCCTCGGTTCGTGCCTTCTCTGGTACGTTGCGGAATTCGCAGATGCACTCGAGGCCGAATCGCTGTGGCTCGAGGCAACACAAAATTCCGCGCCGGCCTACCAGCGTGTTTTCGGACTCGAAACCGTGAAAGATCTTGTCGCCTGAACCAGAGCCAGTACACTGCATTCAGGAATTCGATGCGGCAGGCGCAGGGCGTCGAGCCATAGGATTCGGCGACCCATCGGACACGGAGCGAGCCGTTGTCGAGCAGGTCGCACCTGGAAACACCATTGGAGTCGTGGGTCGTCATGAAGCTGGGTGAACTGAACGCCGGCCGTTCGTTGACGATGGATGACATCGTCGATATCGAAACCCGCCACCCCATCATGATTGGGAGCGTTGCTCCCTTCGGACCGATTGAGGCACGTGCCATTCGTCCGCCTGCGAAGACAGCACGCGTTTCAAGGCATGCCCGACGTGCGCATCGTCGCGCTGCGCGAAAGCGCACCCCGCGGTAGGCCTGCAACTCCAATTCAGCGCGACGGCTGAGCCAGATCAGCATCTATCGTCACGGCCGGAGGTTCGGCGTGCCGGCCCTCTCTCAGGCGTGACGAGCGAATTCGTGGGAGCCCGACCTCGAGTCGGCGCGACGCGCCACGGAGGGCGTGCACCAGAACAGAGCGAAGCCAATCGAAAGCCTGGGTGAGACGCGTACCCGCGCAAACTCATACTTATTCGCGAGCGGCATCAGCCGGCCCTCGGTGATCTGAAACACGCCGTAATGCTCGGCAGCGATGACGTATCGCGTAGAACTGACTTGCCGGCTTTCTTCGGCCCCCGGACTAGCCCGGAGGCATTCGCGAGCGGCCTCATCACGTCCTTCGCGCGGTAGCCGATGACGGCCGTTCGCTGCAATTGTGGATCGATCGTTACGAGGAAGTAGGGCGCGTTCTTCAATCCCGAACTCGCGAGGTTCAGTGCGCGACCGTAGGCCTCCAATCGTCGCTCAACATGAATACCAAAGACTATCGAGGGATACCGAACGGGTCACAGCGGACCGGAACGCCGCGAGTTCCTTCCACTCTCCTAATCTGATAAGGGGAACTCGCAGAATCCCTGCTTCTATCTCGTAATCCAGGGCTTGAAGTGCTCTTCCCGCTCCAAGCGGCGGGCCACCTGCTCCGCTTCGCGGCGATTGGGGAACGTGCCGACGCGCACGCGGAATACGCGCGGCGCGCCGGAGGCGGGCGCCATCACGAACGCGGGATACCCTTTCGTCGTGAGCCGTTTCGCGATCCTCTCGGCCTCGCCTCGCTCCCGCACGGCAGCCACCTGGACGACGAAGGGGGCACTGGGGGCATCGGTTGCACCGCCGACTGTGCGTGCACTGGCCGCGCCAGGTCCGTCCGGTGCACTGCGTGCCACAGGCCCGGGCGCCGCAGGTGCACTCGATGCAGCCGGTGCGCTGCGTGTGAGGCGGGCGGCACCCGGGTCCTTGAGCGATTCTTCCGGCGGTCCGCTGCCGGCGAGACGGTCGGGGTAGCTGAGCGTTTCCTGGCTGGCTGGCGAGGCGGCCTGCGGCGTGGACGAGGTCGCCTCAGGTACCGGCGTGTCGGGCGCCCTAGCCTCGGCGGTGGGATCGACGGGCGTCTCGCGCGCCGCCGCCTCGGCGATGGCAAGCCGCTCGGCGCTGATGCCGCGACCCACCATCACGCCGCACAGGAAGACGACGACGGCCACGACGGTCGCCGCCATGAACAGAGCGACGAGGTGCTTTCCGCTCAGTTGAATCTCGTGGAAGGCCTCATCCGCCATGGGTGTCGGGGCGGATTTTACCACGCCCCGAGCCACCCGAGCTGTCCGTTCGTCATGGCTTCTGCGACAACTGCTCGAGCAGCTCGCGCGCCGCCTGGTTGCCCGGCTCGATCCAGACGGCGATCTTCAGCGAGTCGACGGCTTCGCGCGTCCGGCCCGTGCGCTGATACGCCCGGGCGAGCAGGACGTGCGCCTCGGCCCGATACGGCATCAGATAGATCGCCCGGCGCAGCTCCGCGATCGCCTCGCCGTCGCGCTCCTCGTCGAACATCCGGCGCCCGCGCTCGACGTGGAAGGTCGCGAGCTCCTGCTGCTCCCGCTGCTCGAAGGCCACGATGACGCTCTTCATCCGGAGCGCGCCGGGCTCGACGATCGCCGTCTTCATCCGCTCGAGGTCGCGCGGCATCGCCTTCGCGAGATCCGTTTCCCGGTCAACCCACGCGGACGAGAGCTGCCGCGCCAGCGCCTTCTCGCGCGCCGCTTCGGCGTGGCTCCCGGCAGCCTCGAGCGCCACGCCCAGGGCGTAATGGGCCTCATCGTCGGCCGGATTGCGCCGGACGGACTCGAGCAGCCAGTGCGCGGCGGCCTTCGGATCGCCGCCGGCGAAGTACGCGTAGCCGAGATTGAAGACGAGGTCGGGATCGTCTGCGTCGAGCTTCGAGGCCTCGGAGAAGTAATGCACCGCGCTCGGCGAGGTGGCCTTGCGGCGAAGCTGGACGATCCCGAGGTTGTTGAGGACGGCTGCGTCGGCCTTCTGGCGGTTGAGCTCGGCGAGCGCCGCGAAGGCCTGGTCGTGGCGTCCGAGGTTCACAAGCGACGTGGCGGCAAGGAACCGCGCCCGCCGCGCCTGCGGATGGTCGGCGGGCACGGCGAGCGCCACCCCCATCGCGCGCGTGTGCTCGCCCTGCTCCGTGTAGACCTCCCACTGGGCCAGACGCGCCCGCTGGAAGCGCGGATAGGTCTCCAGCGCGCCTTCGAGATACCCGAGCTTCGTCGCGGGCGCCTCGGCGAGGACTCCCTTGATGTACTGCTCGAACGCGTCGAGCGGCGGCTGCCCCTGCTCGATCTCTTCCACGGCCGCTCCGCTGCCGGGCACGAGCCGCCGCGCGACACGGGCGTAGATGCCGAGCATCTCGGCGAGCGGCCCCTCCTCGACGATTTCCGGCTGCATGCGTCCGGTATCGAGGCGGATGGCGCGGGCGCGCACCTGCAGCGCCCCACTTTCCTCTTCGAACGACCCGACGACGACGTGCGACGCGCCGACGAGCTGCCCGAGGCGGATGACCGTGGCATGACTCAGCGAGGCGACGGGGGGCACGTTGAGGCTCTCGAACGCGCGGAGCCGATCTTCGCGCGTGATGGCCGCCGCGCCGAGCGCGATGAGGTCGTCGGTGACGAGCACCGCCGACCCTTCGCTCAGCCAGTAGAGCCTCGCCTGGCGGTCCGCGTTGTCGAACGGGATCACGAGGTAGCGCGCGTCGGCCTGCGCCAAGCCGGACCGAGCGCCCGCCGCCACGGTGGCGAGGGCCATCACCGCGAGGGTCGCCGCGGCGCGCGCCGGCACGATCACGTGGCCCTCACGATCACGCGCACGAGGCACTGTCCGGCGCCGGTGGCCCGGCACTGCTGGATGCCCACGTCCACGTGAAGGTTGAACAGGTACATCAGCCGCCGGATCGCGGCCGCATAGAACTCGCAGAGCGGGTCGGGCACGTGCTCGCGCACCTCGCAGAAAATCGAGCCCCGGATGTCAACCTGCCCCTGGCCGCGGCGCCACTGCACGATGGCGCGGCTGCCGCGGTAGGTGCTCCGAATCATCTGGCGGGCGATGCGCATCACGAGCCATCGGCGCAGGGCGTCGGGCGCGGCGCGGATGATCGCGCGCCGGGCCGCCGGGAGGTCGCCCACCGTCCACTCGGCCGTGTACTCGCCGGCACGGCCCGCGATCCGATGATACGGCTCGCCTTCCTGGCGAAGAAAGCTGAGCACGGCCGCGAGCGGAGCGAGCCCGATGCGCCCGTCGCGCAACCCGGCCGGGTTGAGCCAGGCCTCGTAGAACTCGAGGCGCGTCGGCAGCAGGTCCGCGATGCCCTGGTGCAGGCTCGCCACGAGCAAACGCCCGATGCCCGCCTCAATCATTTCTGATAACGTAGGGTCCGACCGAGCCGCGACGACAGCCCCGGATGCCGATGCCGATTCGGGATTCTCACCGCGGGATTCTGATTCGAGATTCCGGCATACCGGGATTCCGACGCTTCACGACCGAGTCCAATACGGATTTCGGACAAGACGTCCTGAATGAATAGTCGAAAGCCGGAATCGGCTTCAGAATGCAGCCCGTGTGGACGGCAGCGATCCTGGCCGGCGGCCGGGCGCGGCGGCTGGGCGGCGTCGACAAGAGCGCGCTCGTCGTCGGCGGGCGGTCGATCCTGGACCGCCAGGTCGCCGTGCTGCGGTCGCTGACGCCCCACATTCTGATCGTCGCGTCCGAGGAGGATCGTTTCCGGGACGCGGGTGTGCGGGTGGTCCGCGATCGCATTCCGAGGGCGGGATCGCTCGGAGGGCTCTATACGGCGCTCGTGGTGGCGCCAACGGAACAACTGGTGGTGATAGCCTGCGACATGCCGTTCCTGACGGCCCCGTTCCTCTCCCGCCTCGCCGCGCTCGGCGCCG